>JAKQLF010000139.1 GCA_029567325.1 Bacteroidota bacterium
ACCAAATTGATGGTTCCAGTTCTGCCAGTTGTTGTATTTGCATCACTATCCGTTGGATCATTTCCAACTGTATTCGTTTGGGGTGAAGAGGTATATCCAACAGGTTTTGTAAATTCTACGATGTAGTTACCTGGTACCAAATTGGTAAAGCTGTAATCGCCATTTCCACTTGTGGTAGTCATTGCAATTGAAGCACCATCAGGTGTTCCGTCCGTGTTGTTGTCTGTGTACAAGTTTACAGTAACACCATTTACTCCAGTTGTTTCATTTCCATCTTGAACACCATCTGCATCCAAGTCCAACCATACTTTGTCACCAAGGCTCGCTACTTGGTATAGACCAGCGTCGTTTGTTGGATCATTTTCACCACTAGTCAAATTGATGGTTCCTGTCCTTCCAGTAGTTGCATTTGCATCACTATCTGTAGGATCATCTCCTACTGTATTAGTTTGTGGAGAAAGTGTATATCCAGAAGGTTTTATGAATTCTACGATATAGTTACCTGGTACTAAATTGGTAAAGCTGTAATCACCGTTGCCACTTGTGGTAGTTGTTGCAATTGAAGCACCATCAGGAGTTCCGTCTGTGTTTGCATCAGCGTACAAGTTTACAGTAACACCATTTACTCCAGTTGTTTCATTTCCATCCTGAACACCATCTGCATCCAAATCCAACCAAACTTTGTCACCAAGGCTCGCTACTTGTGTAAGGCCAGCGTCCACATAAGAAATATTACTTGATGTTACCGTGAAGTTGGAAGTTTTTCCATCCACAACACTAGCATCGCTATTGGTTGTATTGGTTACCGCACCTGTACTTATTGTTCTATTGTAACCACTTTTTGTGCCAAAAATGATGTAATAAGTATCAGGACAAACCTCGAATGAGTAAATACCAGAGCCATTGGTAGTTGTCTGGTCTATTTGCGTATTGTTGGAAGCTTTATAAAGCGTTACTGTTACTGCTGACACTCCAACTTCAGCTCCACCATCTTGCACACCATTTCCGTTTACATCAAGCCACACTAAGTTGCCTATTGTGTATTTGGTTGGTGCAGTTATGATTGCAGAAGAGGAGGCTGTACAGCCATTCGCATCTGTGACTGTTACAGTATATGTTCCTGCTGTCAAGTTTGAAAGATCTTCTGTTGTTGCTCCATTGCTCCAAGAAAAAGTATAATTTGGTGTTCCTCCACTAACTGTAAGATTAATTGAACCTGAATTTGGAGCAGTACAATTTACATCAACTTTTGTTGTTGTAGCGGTGATTGCAGTTGGTTGTGTTATTGTAACAGATTTAGTTGAAGAACAAGCGCTTGCATCTGTAACTGTAAAAACGTAGGTTCCAGCAGCAAGATTAGTAACAGGAGAAGTAACAATATTTCCATTCAAACGAACAGTTTTGGTACCAGAACCTCCCGAAGTAGTAAAGCTCACTGACCCTTTCAGACCATTGCATAATGGGTTGGTGGCAACCAAGTTTAATTCAGGTGCTGTATTACACTTTTTAAGATCAACATTTGCTACTTTTATATATCCCCCATCAGTAGTTACTTCCACAAATTCTAATCTAATTTTAGCAGTATTAGCTGGGGTAGTAAACTCATAAGGACCATAAGATTGAAGGTTTAGGCACCATGAATTTGCAGGGCCATCCACATCTTTATCTATTTCAAGATTCAATGGAGTAGCAAGCAATGTTCCAGACGCATTGTAGAATTTTACCCTTGCTTTATGAGTGCCACTAGGATTGTGGGTTCCAGCCATAAACGAATAAGTAAATTTGGTGTTTCCAGTAATTCCTGAAGTTAATTCCTGAAAAAGTACTGCTTCTGCACCAGTTCCATTTGAAATGTATGCCTTATTGATGCCATCAGAACAAGCTGTAATTCCAGAATCATCATAACTAGACCTGCCCCAACTGGTATAACCGTTGGTAAAGTCTCCGTTGCTTACAAGATTTCCGCTCAAACAAGTACAATCGTCTGTTTGGTTTACAGATATATAGATATTTTGGCTAATGGTACAAATACCATTTGATATAATAACGGTGTAATTGCCTTCTTGAGCAGCGGTGATACTGCTAGATATGAAAGCATCATTTCCTGTTGCAGAAAAGCCGTTTGGTCCTTCCCATACTTGTGTATATCCTGCAGGAAATGTATTTGGGTTAACGCTTAGCGCCACATCATCGCCGACATTGACAGCTGCAATACAATTAGCCAGTACACTCCATGAATTGTTTATTCTTACTTCACATTGCGTAATTGATGGAGGATTGCTTACTGTTATTGTTTTACTTGCAGTTGCTGTACAACCGTTGGAAAATGTAGCAGTAACAGTATAAGTGGTATTGGTTGTAGGACCTACTCTTTTTGTTGAAGAAGTGCCACCAGTGCTCCATGAATATGATACCGGTGTACCAGAAGTGCTTGTTGCAGTAAGGTAAACTGAGTCACCAACGCATACATTGTCGGCACCGCTAATACTTACATTGCATGATGTAACTTGTGGTACGACGCACCAGCCGTCTGTTTTTATCCAGTCACCTGTACCGCTGGCTCTTACAGTAACATAATAAGTATTGTTGGCAGGAGGAGTATTGCCATTGTTGGCCTGTACTGTTCCTGTGAGCATATATTTGGTCATCGTAGGTAAAAGTGAATTTACTTCAACTGCTTGACCACCTTTCCAATTCCAGTTGGTGTCAAAATAATCAAATCCAACTGTATTATTAAATCCGGAAGGATTGTGAGTACCTGCATATACAGACAAGTCTATTTTAGAACCGCCAGTATATGTTCCTGGCAAAACTTGAGACAACCAATTGGCAGAACCGTTCGTGATTTGAAATTGTCCGGAATTCAGTCCAAATACTGCAGCATAATTTCCTATAATCAAATTACCTCCAGAAAAATCCCAACCTGTAGGTCCGTTTTCAAATGATGGATTTACGATCAAGTTTCCTGGGCAATCGAAAACATCACAAGAAGCGTAAACAGTCATAGATTCAGGCCATACTGCTGTACAAACTGGATTCGACGCTCTTTTGATGGTAATATTTGAATATATTCCAGGACCTTGGCCAGTGAGCTCAAATGCACCTGTTGAAGAAAATGAACCTGTTGAAGGTTCTGTATATGTTTGACCACCATAGGTGTAAGAAACTACAAAATTTCCTGTTGCATTAAAATTGGCGTCCACCAATAATTTATTACAAGTTGAATTTACGGTTACATTATCCCACTTTGCATCATAAACAGTGACTTGTTTAGAAGCAGACGAAGTACAACCACCAGTAACTGTAACTGTGACCGTGTAGGTTGTATGTGTTGTAGGAGCAACAGAAATAGATGCCGTAGTAGCACCAGTACTCCAAAGGTAGGTATATCCTGAGCCTCCACTGACGCTTGCTGTAAGGGTTGTAGAACTACCTGAACAAATATCAACAGTTCCATTGATACTTACAGTTGGATTAGAACAAGTTGCTCCACATGAATTGAAAGTCGTATTGAATTTAGCAATGTGAAGCTCACCCGCTTGTGGTTTGTTAAAGCTTTTTGCTATTACCTGACCAGTGATATTTCCTGTGCCATTGTTGGTCAGGTCGGCATTGGGTGCCAATATTGATCCAAGAATAAGATTTGAATTCTGAATATTGAGCGTCGTAACATCTTTGAAGTTCCAGATGATGTACGGGGCCCTATTGATTTCCATAGAATTGTCTGACTCAGCACCCATTACAAATTTTACGTTACTCCAGTTGAAAGAGCCTGATCCTGAAACATTTATGATCAAAGGTTTTAAAGCTGAAGGCAGGTTTCCAGTAAGATTGATCTGAGAATAGCCATTTAGCGTAGTGCCTGATATATTCCAAATATTTGGAGAATTTGCCCCTAAGTTGAGGGTAGCTTGTCCACCTGAAACACTTGGAGTGACATTGCCAGTACACGCAGCTAAACTTGTTGAATTAGCCCTCAAAGTAGTGAATGCTGTTGAGAAATTGATCAGTGAAGTTGCGTTTTTCACAGAAGCTGCTGTCTGCGTAGTACTATTTATTCTTATAAACCTTTTAGTGGGGTCAGTAGGTGGATTTCCAACATCAATACCACCACTGCTCGCAACTGCTGTGGTTGCAGCTGGACTAAATGCGCCAAAACGCACAAAATGATTTACAGTGGAGCCACCTGCTTTTGGATCAATTTTGAAATTAAAACCATTGGCTCCCACCAAACTTCCATTAACGATCAAGGCATAATTTGCTCCACTCAAACTTACATAAGATGTTCCACCTGTTGCGTTGGCAGAAGTTCTTTGAGCATTTCCGAGTACCGACATGTTGCCGCCCACTGCAATGGCTCCCTCAATGTCACCCTGGTTAATTGAAAGGTTACTTTCAAGGAATAAATCGAAGCCTAGTGCAGGACTAAGAGGATTTGTCTGTGAAAATAATGGATAGGTAAATAAACTGATAAATACCGTAAGGTATACGGATTTCTGGAAAATACGTGTCATGTTTGGATACTAATACTTTTTGGATAAAGATTGAATTTAAAGTCAAAATTGACTTTGCACTCGGGTCAAATATATTGTAGAAATTTCGAAATTCTTAATAAAATCACATTAATTATTTTAAATCGAACATCAAGTATAACACAAATCATTTTTAAAAAATGTTTAAAATATTGTTTTTCAACATGTTATGTTTATATACCTAATTGTGAAATCTACAATATTTAACATTTAGGTAAAGCTGTAAATTAAATGTCTTTTTTACACTTAATTTATTTATTGGTAATATTTCTTATCTATTAGCGCTGGACTTAGTTGGCAAATCATATACCTTCCAATCATCAATGTCAAAGCTCTGTTTTGTTTTTATAAATATGAGACGTTTATTCTTCTTCTTGGTCACTATATTTATTTTTCTTTTTTTTCAGTTCCGGCTCTTTACCAGATACGACTATCACAATTTCACCTTTCACAACACCATCAGATTTGTAATAATCAATCAATTGATTCAAGCTTCCAGATTTTACTTCTTCAAAAACTTTGCTCAATTCTCTTGCAACTGAAGCTTGCCTTCTTTCGCCGCAAAACTCAACAGCTTCTTCCAAACATTTGATCAATCTGTGTGGTGATTCATATAAAATAAAAGTTTCGTCCAAGGTTCCTAAAAATTTCCATCTTGTCTGCCTGCCCTTTTTGTGTGGTAGAAACCCTTCAAAATGAAATTTATCACATGGAAGTCCGGATGAGACCAAGGCAGGTACAAATGCAGTAGCTCCCGGGAGACAAATAACTTTCACTTCAGATTCTCTGCATGCTCTCGATAGCAGAAAGCCAGGATCTGAAATTGCGGGTGTCCCTGCATCAGAAACCAATGCAATTTTCTTTCCTGATTTTATTTCATCTACAATGTTTTTCACCACTTTATGCTCGTTGAAGCTATGAAATGACCTCAATGGTGTTTCTATATTAAAATGTTTGAAAAGTCGTTGACTAGTGCGGGTGTCTTCGGCATAAACAACATCAACCTCTTTGAGGATATTTATGCCTCTAATGGTCATGTCTTCCAAATTTCCGATGGGTGTGGGAACGATGTATAGCATAATGCAAGTTGTAAGATATTCAAAAAATAAGTCTACAAATTTAAACCAATCACTCTGCGGAAATTCGTTTATTTTGCCAAAGATTCAAAATTTTGTCTTCAAAACAGCACTATTGATTTCAAAGATCAAACATTGGTTATCCAGTCTTTTACCAAAAAAAGAAGAAAAACATTATCGTATTTCTCAAATACTATGGATAATATCCATTTCAATGGCTGTGTTTATTTTTTCATTATTTACTTATTTATGGAACGTCAGTACCCCTTCTTTTGAAGAGTTGGAAAATCCTAAATATGATCTGGCCTCCTTTATATATGATGATAAAGAGGTAGTAATTGGTAAATATTATGTAGAAAATAGAGAACAAGTCGCCTATGACTCCATCAATCCTTACCTCATTAATTCAGCGATAGCAGTTGAAGATGTTCGTTTTTTTGATCATAATGGGATTGACTATAAATCACTTTGGAGAGTAGGAATAAAAACCATCATCATGGGTGAAAAGCAATCTGGTGGAGGTAGCACTATTACCCAACAATTGGCAAAATTGCTTTATAAAAGGCCAGATATTCAAAACCTAAGTTCGCTGAAATCAAAAATTGCTCTTATTCATGTAAAACTCAAAGAATGGGTAACTGCCATCAAACTGGAACACAATTATACCAAAGAGGAAATTCTAGCTATTTACCTCAATAAGTTTGAATTTGTGAATGGTGCACATGGCATCCAGTCAGCCGCCAGAATTTATTTTAATAAAGATCAAAAGGAATTAAAGATTGAAGAATGTGCTCTTTTGATGGGCATGCTCCAAAATCCCAGTTATTATAATCCAGTACGCTTCACCAAAAGAGCCAAAATTCGAAGAAACGAAGTCATTCAAAAAGTAATGGTGGGTAAGGAAAAAAGAATGATTGATAGTCTCAAGAACCTTGCAGTTGACATGAGTCGTTTCAGGACTCAGCAACCTACCGAGGGGCCAGCGCCTTATTTCAGAAACGAAGTCACCAAAATAATCAATGAAATATTTGATGAAAATGGCATAAAGAAACCCGACGGATCATCTTACAATGTCTACCTCGATGGTTTAAAAATTTATACCAGTATAGATTTGGAGTATCAAAGTATTGCAGAGGAGGCTATGGCAGACCACATGACTTGGCTGCAGGATCGATTTTGGAAATTTTGGAAAACTCGAGACCCTTTATCATACAATGCTGATAATGCTGCCAAACTTGCGCGAACCCAAAATTTTGAAAGGCACGTAAAAGAATCGGATCGATATAAAAACCTTTGGTCAAAAAATATGCAGCTTTTAGAGGATTGGCCACACGATTTGGATGTAAATGAAAAAATTATAGCCGATTTAATAAGGCAGGAAAAAGACTTACCAGAAGAGCTACAACTTTACAGTAAATTAATTAAATCTGGTCTGTGGGCAGATGTCAAAAAATCCTACAATAACCATGTAGCACAATTTGATAGCATCTTCCATCAATCCATAACAATGGAAGTTTTTGACCATAAAACAAAGGTCAAAAAAGTAAACATGAGTCCTATGGATAGTGTGATGTATCATCTCAAACATTTACAAGCTGGATTATTGGCTTTAGACCCCAAATCTGGATTGGTAAAGGCATGGGTAGGAGGACTCGACTATCGGTTTTTTAAGTATGATCACGTCACATCTTACCGACAAGTTGGATCTACCGTAAAACCATTCGTTTATGCGGCAGCTATGCAATATAAGGGCATCAAACCATGTCAGTATTTTACTGATATGCCCTATACCATCAAACCTGGTGAAGCAAAATTTGTGCTTTCTGAAGAGTGGAAGCCAGACAATTCGACAGAAAATTTTACTTATAATCCATATAACTTGTATCATGGCTTATTATATTCCAAAAACTCCATTACCGTTCGTTTGATGAAAGAATTGGGTGATGTTGAAATCTTGAGAACCCTACTTGATAAAATAGGAATAGATAAAGACAAAAAATTACCCAATGGCCAGTTGGCGGTACCCAATGCACCTGCGGTATGTTTGGGTGCAATGGATATTTCTTTGTTTGACATGGTTGGTGCATATACTACTTTTGTCAATAAAGGAGTGTATTCCAAACCTGTTATCATACAACGTATAGAAGATCGGTATGGACGGATAATCTATAATGGTTTTTCACCAAAGCGTGTTGCTATGGATCCATTGACCGCCTCAGCCATTTCAGATATGTTACAAAATAACAGCAAGCGCAATTTTGCATTCAAATTTAAATCAAAGGCTGGCGGGAAAACGGGCACAACCAATGATTTTGTAGATGGCTGGTTTTTGGGTTTTACACCCAGTTTGGTGGTAGGAGTTTGGACGGGTGGTGAGGAGCGCTACATTCGTTTTACAAATTTGGATGACGGACAAGGATTTGTTACGGCTCGACCATTATTTGAAAAATATATTGCCGCACTTGAGAAAAAATCGACTCAATACGATCCTAAACTAAGTTTTCCAACTCCTGATGCAGGAATGAAAGCCATCACCAATTGTAGTCATTATAAAGTTATTTACCCAAAGGAGGAAAGACGATTGAGACAACTCGCCGATCAAAATCCAGAAAAAAGAGACAGTATCATGAAGGTACTCCATGTCAACTAAGTTTAGAAAATGCAGATTCATTATTTCAACATTATCCACGCACTGATACAAATTTCTTTGGGTTTGTATGGTATGAAAGAAGGCAACCCCTCAGTTTTCCTTACGGTAGTTCCTCTACTTTTGGGACTGGTCATATTACCTACACAGCAATCCTTACAACACAAAGTCAAAACTGCTGTAAGAGCAGTAGCCATCATCAGCTGTATTTCTTTGTCAGCTTATGTTTATGCTAGTTTTCGGTTTATAAAATCAGAAAATGATGATTCGTTGATATTGGCCTTGTGTTTATGCTTTTCCAGTTTAGTAACCCTTTTGAGCGCTATTTTTGCCTTGTACAAGAAGGCTTAACTGTTTTAAGAACTAAAAAATGTTAAAATTTTAGTTTGGGATCTCCATTATCGAGCAAAAAAATTTGAAAATGTAAATAAAATGATACCTTCACGGTGCAATAAATAATTAAAACAGTCTACCAATGAACAAGTTGCTATCTATCCTTTTTAGCATTATGCTATTTTGTCAAGTTTCTTATGCCGTAAATACAACCGTTACCATGCAAGCGCAATGGAATGCTTTAGGCAGTTCAATACCTGCGGGTGATACAGTAACCGTTGCTGTTGGAGCAAATATCATGAATACCACAGTACCCGGTATCGCTTTACAAGGAGTATTGATCAACAATGGAACTTTCTCGATGAATATGTCTGGTGCAGGAATTGCAGCTATCGGAGCAATCATAAATTACGGCATATTTAATGTCAATCAAGGTCTTGATATCATTGGTATGTTTATCAACGTAGGTACTTTAAATGTAACAGGAGCAGCAGTTGTCATACAAGGTGGTGGACGTTTATACAACACCGGAACAATCAATAATTCAGTTGATATAGCTAATCGTGGCACCTATGGAAATTGTGGCACATTTACTGGACCAGCTGTAAGTACTAATGGCCAAAATGGAACTGTTCCAAATGGTACCCCTTGTAATGACGGTAATGCAAATACAACAAATGACGTCATTAATGCTACATTGGCACCTTGTACTTGTATAGGTAGGGCACCAATTCCAACTATGTCTGAATGGTCATTAATTATTTTGTCTATTTCTTTGACAGTGGTTGGATTACTTGCAATCAAGCAATGGGGATTTGCTAAAAATACAGTTGCCTAATCTTTAGGATTATCAAATTACTTTTACTGGTTTACTAAGTAGTAGCTATTGATTACCTTGATCAGTGCTGACGATAGTTTTTTGTCTTTTGACTAAAGATATGCATTTGATTTGATCATATTTTACCCAGCTTATTACTTGGATAACTTACTTTGAAGATGTTTTACTTTCCGCAACTAATGGCTAGTAAGGGAAACTCATTTAGTCATTGACATTGGGATACAGCTAGTGGTAGATCTGAGTATCATTAAACCCTCAACAGATTGATACAATTGATTGAAAGAAAAAGAGTCTCTGATACTATTCTTTGGATAAACTCTTATCGCTGAAACTTCCTAACCCGCACTCCAAGAAAGTTAAATACTCTTTAATTCCATCTTGATAGGGTCTCGGATTAGTGATGACTTCTTGATCTGGCGTGACCATCACATACAAAGGCTGGGCATTGTTTTCGAAATTAGCCATTTGAAAATCAGCCCACAATTTACCCACATTGCGAATGCGCTCATTGGTATATTTTGATCTCACGCCTTTATATTGGTCTCCCGTTGGATTGTCATCATCGCCATAAAGTGAAACCAATATGACATCTTCATTCAGGATTTTTCTTACGCGATCGTCTACCCAAATGTGTTCTTCTGTTTTGCGACAATTGACACACCCGTAACCAGTAAAATCAAGCAGTAGCGGCTTCCCCGTTTCTTTGGCATAAGCAAGACCTTCATAATAATCCTTAAAGCAATCGATACCCTGAGCACACTTAGTATAAGAAGTGTACTTAGAAGAAAGCGCCGGGTCTAGTGGTTTGCCTGGTAGAAAAAAATTGTAATGTGCAGGAGGTGCAAGACCACTCATCAATTTTAAAGAGTTATAATCGCTCGTCTTGTCATTTACAAAAAAACCAGTAATCAAATAGATGGTAGAAATGGCTGCTAAAAGGCCAAAACCAATTCTAGTTTTAGAAAACTTTTTGATGGGGCTATCATGTGGAAATTTGATAAAACCAAAGATATAAAATGTGATGGCAGCAAAAACCAAAACCCAAATGCCCATGAAAATCTCATATCTAAAAATTCCCCAGTGGTTGGTCATATCTGCTACGGATAAAAACTTGAAGGCAAGGGCCAATTCGAGAAAACCCAAAACTACTTTTACACTGGTCATCCAACTGCCAGAGCGAGGTAAGGAATTGAGCCATGCCGGGAAAGCGGCAAATAGTCCGAATGGTAGAGCCAACGCTGTAGAAAATCCCAACATGACTGTGAATGGCCCGACTACAGCCCCCTTGGTTGCTGCTTGCACCAAAGCCGTCCCCACTATGGGTCCCGTACAACTGAAAGAAACCAATGATAAGGTAAATGCCATAAAGAATATGCCTACAAAGCCTCCTTTATCAGCCATCTTATCCGTATTGGTTGTCCATGAGCTTGGAAGAGTTAACTCATAAAATCCAAAAAAGGAAAAGGCAAATAAGACAAATATGACAAAGAATATGGTATTTGCAATCCAGTTGGTTGATAATCTGTTGAGGGCTTCTGCCCCAAAAAATACGGTAACGAGTAAGCCTAATATGACATAGATACCGATAATCGAAAGTCCATAAATCAAACCATTGACCCAACCTTTTCTTTTGGTATCTTTGGTAAAATAGGAAACCGTAATTGGAATCATTGGAAAAACGCAAGGAGTCAATAAAGCAAGAAGCCCACCACCAAAACCAAACAAGAAGGTCCAGAAAAGACCAGAACCCGTCGCTGACTTTAGAACTGCACCACACTGCCCTACTGCACTTTTGAATGAATCATACAGTTTTGGAATCCTCTGATCCAACTTTCCCCCTTCGATTGATGGACCAATTGCAGCTGTGCTTCCGGCATCCAATATCGGTTGGCTGCCATCAAGCGCAAAATAAAAATCAACATCGGTAGGTGCAGTGCACGTCTGATCGTTGCAAGCCATAAAAGACAAATATCCTTTTATTGGTTTTGAAGCGTCACTCACTTCTATGGTCTGTTCTATGGTAAATGGTTGATCTGAGAGATATTTGATCACATAGGCATTGAAATATGGATCGACACCTTCCTTTTTATGCCCCTTTTCTTCCGAGCTAATTATTTTGACTAGGCCTTCCTTTTCTTCAAAAGTTATGGAAGTCGGAATCGGACCGTCCTCACTAGATTTTTGGGAATAAATTGCCCAGCCATCTTCTGCCTTTCCTGAATAAATGAGTTTAAATGTGCGAGCATCCAATTGCTCATAATTGAATGTCCACTTTACTGGATTGTAGAGTCCAGTACTTGGGCTTGATTGTGTAGGATTTTGAATGCCTACAACAGCGTTTATTTGAGTTTTTGGAGCTTCAGCCAGGTCGCCAGATGGGCTTGTTGGCTTATCGCCTAGGTTTTTTTTTTCAGTTTCAGCAGGATATACTGCTCCCGATTTTCCTCCAGCACTTTCAAACTTAAAAGAAAAATCAACATCTTTTGGAGGTAAACAAGTCTGGTCATCACAAGTCATGTAGGTCAAATAACCAGATGTTGGTTTAGACGCATCTTTTACTTTGATCTTTTGCTTGATGATGAAAGCTTTTTTGGAAGAATACTTGATGACAAATGCGTCAAACAAAGGATCTACACCTTCTTTTTTATCACCTGATTCTACCGCTTTTCCAAGTAATTCAATGCCATCTTGATTTTCGAAAGTGATGCTGGTCGGAATTGGACCATTGTCTTCTGTATATAGAGAATAAGTATACCAACCAGCTTTGATGTCTGCTTTAAATACAAGTGTATATTCTGAATCTGAAATTTTTTCTTTGGAAAAAGACCACTTCACTGGAGATTGAGCAGCTACCAAGGTCGTGAAGAAAGAGATGATAAGTAAAAGATAATTTTGTTTTGAAAATCCCATTTGACTTGTATTGAAATTCTTAGTTCACTGAATTTTAAGGTTGTGCAAAGATGCAAACACTACAAAAGTAAACAATTGAAAGACCAAATTATTTTTCATAGCCTGAATTTAAAAAAACATTAACCCAGCATATCCTTGATTGAATGTAAATGTTAAAATGTAGGAGAATTTTACCAGTGTTATGGAAATGACCGGCCATATTTTTTCTGATTTATATCTCAAACATTATTTCTGACAGATTTATGAAAAAATACATTACATTTGCGCTCTAAAATTTTTACATCATGGGAAGAGGAGACAGACGTACCAAAAAGGGCAAGATATCCATTAGTTCATATGGCAAAACCAGACCTAAGGCGAAAATCACGTCACCAAAGAAAAAAGCGGTTACTAAGTAATCGCTTTTTTTATTTTTAGTGCGCTCTATTGGGCTTTCCTTTGCCTATTCCTTCTTTTTAATTCCAAAAACAATTTCTTTTCTACTGTAAACTTGTGTACCAATTCTTACGTTTTGTAATGGTAAATGATGATGATGATGTTATCATCACTTATTACTTTTTAATTATTAACTAGCCTTAGCTTTTTTTATAAAGCAACACCATTTTAAATATTGCTGACCGCTCTGGCCTGTTAACTTTTACTTGAATGATAAACTTTACCATGTTGAAGAAAACTTTTGTACTCGGGTCCATCTTTTTATTCTTATTGATTGAGCTATCTTGCAAGAAGGAAGAAATCATTGAAGATTGTACAGATTGCCGCACTTTCATCCCTGCCTCAAGTCAACGAACAGGAGATGCAGAAAAGGGAAAAAACTATCTATCGTACGGTGATTTTGTAGATAGCGGCATACCATCAGATCTTTTCAATAGTACTTTAGGATTGTTTCTAGGAAAGGACAATTCTCTACAAAGAACGGGAATCAACCAAGATCTCAATTTTGCTTATACAAGATTTATCAATAAAGATGGTGTAGACCTCATTGCTCCCAATTGTTATCAATGTCATGCTGGTTATGTAGATGGAAAATTCATGATCGGTTTAGGGAATACTTTTGCAGATTTTACAGGCAATCAAGCGGCTTTTGCAGGTATCTTGGATCAGGCTGTGGCGGCCAGATATGGACAAAATTCCAAAGAAATGACTGCATATGCGCCTTTTTCGAGAGCAGTTAAAGTATTGGGAGATAAATTAAGCACTCAAACAGTGGGATCAAATTCAGCAGATAAATTGGCTTTGGTCTTGGCTGCACATAGAAAACAAGATGACCTCACTTGGCAAGAAACACCGTCTTTTGCCATTCCGCAGTCAGTTTATCCTGTAGATGTTCCTGCTTGGTGGCTATTGAAAAAGAAAAATGCCATGTTTCATACTGCTGAAGGAAGAGGAGATTTTGCCAGGTTGATGATGGCTTCTAGTTTGCTTACACTTCAGGATACAGTAAAAGCTAGGTCAGTAGACCAAAATTTTAAGGATGTACTTGCTTATTTGCTCACATTGACTCCTCCCAAATATACAGGGACTATTGACCAATCATTGGCTTCAACAGGTAAAACATTATTTCTCAAAAATTGCGCAAAATGTCACGGAGAAAACGAAGGCCCAAATAGCTATCCAAACTTTCTAGTTTCTCAAAAAGAAGTGGGTACTGACCCCTCTGTGATTGAGTTTTATAAAAATAATCAAGCATTCACCACTTGGTACAATGGTTCATGGTTTTCAAAAAATCCATTTGGTGCAAACCTTACTCCAGGTGATGGATATGTTGCTCCGCCACTAGATGGCATTTGGGCGAGTGCCCCATACTTTCACAATGGATCTGTACCCACTTTGGCTGATATTTTAAACAGCAAAAATCGACCAGTTTATTGGCAAAAGGCAAACAATCCCAATAATTACGATCATCAAAAAATGGGCTTGAAATATGAGG
The DNA here is from genome assembly GCA_029567325.1 of Bacteroidota bacterium. Classification (GTDB taxonomy): domain Bacteria; phylum Bacteroidota; class Bacteroidia; order Chitinophagales; family Saprospiraceae; genus JADKBO01. The sequence goes on from JAKQLF010000139.1 coordinate 14,267, forward strand.
TAACCACTGCTAAAACGGATCCTTACACTTTTGATACAACCATCAAAGGATATAGCAATCAAGGACACACTTACGGAGACATTTTGAATAGCAATGAAAAACTTGCCATCATAGAGTATTTAAAAACTCTGTAACAATGATTATTGAATTTTCCTTAATAACCATTAGGGAATAGATAAATCAAAAGTGTATTGATTTTGTCTCTTTGAAACATTTTACAATACAGTAATAAGATATCTATTCCCTTATGGTTTGAATTTTTATGACTCTTTGTTTACGGCATAATTACCGTGTCGATGATGTGTACGATGCCGTTTGAAGCATTGATGTCTGCTGCAATAACTGCTGACTTTCCTCCTTTTGCATCTGTAATAATGATGTTATCACCTGATAATGCCACCTGAAATTTTGCGCCAGAAACTGCAGTTACCGACAATTTACCACCATTTGCTTTGATAGCGCCACTGATTTCTGCCTTACTCAATTTGACTGGAAGTACGTGATAAGTTAAAATCGCTGTGAGCTTGCTTTTATTTTCAGGTTTTAATAAACTAGCCAATGCTTCTCCGTCTATTTTTCCAAATGCCTGATTGTTTGGAGCCAGAACGGTGAATGGGCCATCGCTTTTGAGCGTAGCAACCAGGTCTGCTGCCTTTACTGCTGCTACAAGCGTTGTGAGTTGATCTGAAGAAACGGCCACGTCAACAATATCTGCAGTTGCGGATTGTTTTTTGTGATGATTTTGAGCGTTTCCTACTTGATTAAATAAGAACATTGGAGCTGCTACGAGCATTGCAAGGATTACTTTTTTCATTTTTAAAACATCTTTTTTTGTTCGATTAATAAATTATTTATTCGAAAAGCTTTTCTAAATGGATATACAGGAAAAAGATCGGCTTGGATGTTTTTAAGTGAAAAAAACTTTTCAAGTGATCGGTTGTTCATTTTCTACACTATACCACAACCACTGGAATGGCCGTTGAAAAAAAGCTGGAAGAAGAAATCATGACCTTGTACGATAAATACAATAATGCCCTATTTGGGATCATTTTAAGAATTGTAAAAGATCAACACATAGCTGAAGAAGTTTTACAGGATACTTTTGTAAAAATTTGGCAGAACTTAGATCATTATCAATCATCAAAAGCATCTATTTTTACATGGATGAGTAAAATTGCAAGAAATTTATCAATCAACGCCATTCAATCCAAAGCAGTAAAAAAAGCTGGCTTCACTTACAGTATGGATCAACTGAAAGAGGACAATATTGCTGAAAATAACATCAACGAAAATTTTGACTTGCGCACACACATCAACATCCTCAATCATGATCAAAAACAAATCATAGAATTGGTATATTTCAATGGATTTACACATCAGGAAACCCACCAACATCTGGGCATTCCACTGGGCACTGTAAAATCCAGAATAAAATTGGCGCTCAATTCCTTATCTCATTTATTTTTTGTTTCAGACTCTACCAAGTTTCTTATTTTCTTTTTATTAATCCAATGGCAATGACAAAAGAAGAATTTATCAATAGCGGCTTACTGGAAGAATTTGTACTTGGCCTGACCTCCGAGCATCAAGACAAAGTAGTGCTGGAACATTTGGATATGTATCCAGATTTGTGTCCACAATTGAAAAAATGGGAATTTAGTTTGGAAGAATTGGCCAGAAAAAACGCTATTGCTCCATCTAGCGATTTAAAGAATAGATTGCAACAAAAGCTTGATTTCCATGATACCAACAGTGCTGCCATACTTAAAAAAGCGAATAATACCTCGCTCATAAATCGCAAATTTTGGATGAATATTGCCGCCACGTACTTACTTTTTGCCACTCTTGGTTTGATTTACTTTGCTTATCAAAACAGGCAACTATCCAAGCAGAGTGAGCAATTGGTGATGGAAAATGCAAAATTATCAGCAGAAAAAAATGACCTTGAATCAGTCAATAGAAAGTTTTCATTTGTACGTGAAGTAGAAACTCAAGTTTTGCAATTTAGTGACAAAAATAAGCCAGTTGGAACCGTCTTCATCAATCATTCTTTACAGAAAACTTCTTTCAAAATTAGTAATTTGGCAAGTCCACCCGCCCAAAAAGTTTTCCAAATGTGGGCTGATGTAGATGGTGAAATGGTCAGCTTAGGTGTACTCGATGCTCCTCAAAATGGAGATCTCATTGATTTACCGTACATGAAAAATGCCACTTCTTTGAATATCACCATTGAACCATTGGGTGGTAGTAAAACACCTACTGTTGCAAATTTGGTCGCAACAATAGTGATTTAAAAGCTAAAAGCTTAGTCAATAATTTTTTCCACGAGCGCTAAAATTGGATTCATTGCTCCAAATTTGTCAAGAACTTATTTAGTCCTTGTGAATTATGAATTCACTAAACAACCTGAGGTAGACACCATTGCTCCACCCAAAGCCGTCTTGCACGGGGTATTCTCCACCACCCGCTTCCAAACTTAAATCAAAAACATTGTATTTTTCTACCATTTTGTGGGTGTTACTGTATACTCGATCGTTGTTTTTAATCCATGACATGGCAATTTTTTTAGCTACTTCTCCCTGCCCATATTTCCGAAGCCCCTCAATGGCCATCCATTGCAAAGGAGCCCAGCCATTAGGCGCGTCCCATTGTTGACCTGAATTTACCAAAGTAGTAGTAAGTCCTCCAGGTTTTAAAAATAACTGTTCTAGATTTCTGGCTACTGCCTTTGCCTGTTCGTCGTTTGCCAAACCAAAAAACAAAGGATATGCCGCAGCAAGAGTCATTGACTCCTTTTGTTTACCTTCTTTGAAATCATAGTCAAAATAAAAGCCCCGCTCTTCATTCCAAAAATATTGATCAAAGATTTCCTTTCTTTTGGCAGCATAACCGCCGTAGGTAAGGTTTTTGTTCGATGTCCTGCTTCAATTGCAGCTTTTTCCAATGTTTTTTCCAAATGGTACAAAAGAGCATTTAAATCAACCGGAAGGATATCAATGGTGTGAATAGTTGCCAAAGTCTTCCCATCTTTAAACCATCTGGAAGAAAAATCCCAGCCAGATTCAGCACCAGCTCTGAGATTTTTATATACTTCCTCTGGATTGCGACCAGAAGCTTTTGCGGTTGCCAAATCTTCTTTGTAAGCCTCGGGTCTTGGAGTAGCAAGATCATCGTAGTAACGATTGAGGACCATAAAAGTATCCAATCTCACAGTGCGTCCAACGGCCTTCACCTCATCACCGGGAACCTCATCAATCAATTGGAATTGCTCCATCCAATAGGTGTGTTCTTTTTCCAATTGCGGGAGATACTTTACCAGAATTTTTGGGTCTTGTTTGGCATTTGCCAATAAATTGACCATGGCTGCAAAAAATGGAGGTTGAGACCTGCCGAGATAATAAGATCTGTTCCCGTTGGGTATGTGGCCATATTCGTCAATCAAAAAGGCAAAATTATCTACCATCAGTTGTATAGTAGAATCCTTTTCGGAAACTTCGAGTCCCAACATAGTAAAGTAACTATCCCAGTAATAAATTTCTCCAAATCGTCCACCAGGTACGATATAAGTATAAGGCAGGGGCAACAAAGTCCCCACTTGCACATCTGGTTTTCGCATCAAAAATGTCCACAAGGTATCAATGTGTTCGGCCGTTGATTTGGTGGTGTCTACAACAAATGCATTGCCCACTGCCTTTGGTAAGTCAAAAAATTCCAAAACAAAATTTTTAATGTCAAATCCGACTCCATTTTTCCTTTTTTCATATTCTTCCATTATTTCGGCAATAGGTTTTTTGGGAATGCAGTCGACAAATGTTTTTGAATCTGGAAAAACGCCTCCAAGTTGGACCGCTTCAAATAATCCGGGCATATCCACATCATAAGCCAGATAGGATCGTTCCTTTTCAGACACAATTCTTTCTCCCGATGGAGAAGTTTCTTTACAGGAAATGATTACAAATAGGATGATGAATAAGGAAAATAGCTTTTGCATGCCGAACGATTGAATTTCAAAATTAAAAAAATTAACCGAAGAAAATCATGGCATTACTTTAAACTCAAGATTAAGCATATCTGGCCGGCAATCAAGGCAATTATTCTCTATTTGCTAGCTGACCACAAGCCGCATCGATGTCCTTACCTCGGCTTCTTCTTACAGAAATCATGACACCTTTACTCCTCACATACCGTGCAAATTCATCTACTTGCTCTTGCCTGGCTTTTGTCAGTGTCACACCTTCTACGGTATTGTATTCTATAACATTCACCTTCACAGGGAATCTGGAACACAGTTTGACCAGATTTTTAGCATCTTCAATACCTTCATTAAAACCATCAAAGGCAATGTATTCATAGGAAATTCTGTTACCAGTTGTCGTATGAAAATAGTGAATGGCGTCCATCAAAACTTCCAAATTGTTTTGCTCATTGATGGGCATAATTTCATTTCGCTTTACATCATCTGGTGCATGCAAAGAAAGTGCTAGATTGAACTTCACTCCATCGTCTGCAAGTTTTCTGATCATTTTTGCGATGCCTGCTGTACTGACTGTAATTCTTTTGGGTGACATGCCTAGACCTTCTGGGCTAGTGATCATGGCAACACTTTCCATCATACTTGCATAGGTCAAAAGCGGCTCACCCATACCCATGTAGACGATATTGGTGATATTTTTTCCAAAGTGTTCTAAACATTGATTATTGACCTGAACTACCTGATCATAAATTTCAGCAGTATCTAAATTGCGTACTCTTTTCATTTGACCTGTAGCACAAAAAGAACACGTGAGGCTACAACCCACCTGGCAAGAAATACAAACCGTATATCGGTCATCTTCTGGAACAGGAATAAGGACAGATTCAATCATAAAACCATCGTGCAATCTGAACCTACTTTTCATAGTTCCATCTTCACTTTTTTGTACCTTATCCAAGGTAATAGACCTTATTTCATAGGATTCTGCCAACTGCGCTCTCAAAGGTTTGGATAAATTGGACATTTGCTCAAAGTCGGTAGCACCTTTTTTCCAGAGCCACTCATAAAGTTGTTTGGCTCTAAATTTTGGTTCGCCCAATGAGGCAAATACGAGTTCGATATCTTCTTTTGAAAGTTTCCTTATGTCTAATTTTTCTGCCAATACCGTTAGATTTTCTTGCCTTTGCCAGAAAAATGTTTGAGCATGATGATTTCCTGATCTTCTAGTTGTCTGAAAAATCCTCTGGGCAAATCTTTTTTCGTCAGACCAGCATAATAAATACGGTCGAGCTTTATAACCTCATAACCTAGATGTTCGAAAATTCTTCTTACAATGCGGTTTCGGCCTATGTGAATGGTAAGTATGATTTCGTCTTTTTTACCATCATTGAAGTTTACATCATCTACTTCAGCTTTGCCATCTTCTAGGGTAAGCCCTTCCTTTATTTGTTCTAAGTCTCTGGATGTGAGGTTTTTATCAAGGGTAGCCAAGTAAATTTTCTTCACCATATTGGCAGGGTGTGCCAGATTGGTAGAAAGGTCTCCGTCATTTGTCAATAGCAATAAACCTGTAGTATTTCTATCTAATCTTCCAACAGGATAAATGCGTTGATCTACCTTGTGTTGTACCAAATCGAGCACCGTTTTACGACCTTTTTCATCTTTTGAAGAAGTGATCACATTTTTGGGCTTATTCATCAAAATATAGATCTTTTTGGACTCTACTTTGAGGACTTTATTGAGATAAGAAACCACATCATGCTCCTTGACTACATAGGAAGGATCACTATTTACAACGTCGTTGACTTTGATTTCACCTGCTTTGACCAATTCTGCTGCAGCTCTTCTGGAACAAATTCCTGACTGAGCAACGTATTTATTGAGTCTTACATTTTCTTCAAACTTTGCAGGAGGAAGGACAGGCTTTTGGTCTTTTACGGATTTTTTTAACTCCTTTTTTGGTTCTTCTCTGACAATGCCGGCTTTTTTATCAGCGAATCGCTCAGCATCTTCTTCAAATTTCTTAAGCTTGTCAGGAAACGACTTGGCGATTTTACCAAATAAAACATCGCCCTTTTTTTCTTTCTTTTTCTGAAAGGCAGAAAAATCACCTGAGTCTTTTTTGGACTTACCCAATGTACCTCCTTCTTTGAAACGAGGTTTTTTATCCGAATCTTTACTTTTACCTTTTGCCATTTGTCATTTTGCAGCTTATTAGTCGGCTACAAGATATTTTATATGTGTAATGCTCTATTATCCGTGGCAGCCAATGCTGCTTCTTTTGCTGCTTCTGTATATGTTGGGTGCGGGTGACAAATTCTGGCCATGTCTTCTGCTGTTGCTTTAAATTCCATCAAGGCCACAGCTTCCATGATCACGTCTGCAACCCTAGGTCCCACCATGTGTACTCCAAGTAGCTCGTCCGTTTCTGCATGGGCCAACACTTTTACCATACCATCTGTATCCATGCTAGCTCTTGCTCTTCCCAAAGCTTTGAAAGGAAACTTCCCACTTTTATAAGGGATATTAGCTGCTTTAAGTTCTTCTTCTGTTTTTCCAACAGCACTGACCTCAGGCCATGTATAAACAACTCCTGGTATGAGGTTATAATCTATGTGTGGTTTTTGTCCAGCTATGGTCTCTGCGATGAAAACACCTTCCTCTTCGGCTTTGTGTGCAAGCATTGCGCCCTTGATTACATCACCAATGGCATAGATACCCGCAACATTTGTTTGCAGATGGGCATCAACTTCGATCCTACCCCTCTCATCTAGTTTTATACCTACTTTTTCCAATCCAAGTCCCTCAGTGTAAGGCTTTCTACCTATGGCAATGAGACAATAATCTGTTTTAATTTCTTGTGCATCGCCACCACTTACTGGTTCGAATGTTACAGTAGCAGCGGTTTTAGTTCCTTTAACGCCAGTTACTTTATTGCTGAAATGAAAAGTCATTCCAAGTTTTTTCAGAGAACGAGTCAATTCCTTTGCGCAATCATTGTCCATACCTGGCAATATCCTATCTTGAAATTCGATGACGTCTACCTTGGTGCCCAATCTTGCGAATACACTTCCCAATTCCAGGCCAATGACACCCGCGCCAATGATCACCATTGATTTTGGCAATTTATCAATTTGAAGGGCTTCTGTTGAAGTGATTACCCTTATTTTATCATAGTTCATTGCTGCAGGCGTGATCGGTTTTGAACCCGTTGCAATGACTACTTTTGAAGTTGTGATTTGTTCTGTTGTACCATCTGCTTTGGTAATGAGGATGTTGTTTGCATCCACAAAAGAACCCAAACCTGTAAAGACATCAATTTTGTTTTTCTTCATCAAAAACTCGACACCCTTACAAGTTTGATCTACCACGTCATTTTTTCTTTTGATCATTTGTGGCAAATTGATCTTTATACCCGAAGCGTCAATACCGTGCTCAGTAAAAGTATGGGTAGCATTATAAAAATGCTCAGAACTATCCAATAATGCTTTTGAAGGAATACAACCTACGTTGAGGCAAGTACCCCCCAAGGTATTGTACTTTTCTATGATAGCAGTTTTAAGGCCAAGTTGTGCGCACCTGATCGCTCCAACATATCCCCCTGGCCCTGAACCTATCACAACAACATCATAACTCATAATTTATAATTTCTATCTATTTTTTAAAAATATGATCCTAATTTAGAACATTGGATTTGTTATAAAAGATCGCCTAAGCAGGTTTATCTTTTCCCGGACCTCCTGGTTTCCCTCCTTTATTACCTCTGAATTTGTTGAAGTTTTTCTTCTTTTTATGAGGTCCAGGAGTTTGGTTGCCATTTGGTTGGCCCGCAGGTTTAGGACTTGCTTCCCCAGGTACATTGTTAGCATCTACAGCTCGCTCTGGTCTTGGTTTAGGTGGCCTGTTTTGTCTTGCCGGATCCTGAGACTTTATTCCTTGATCTGGATTTCTTTCACCATTTGATTGTTCTCTTGGAGGTCTTTCTGGTCCTCGATTTTCTTTTGGTGGTCTATTTTCCTGATTTCTCTGATTTGGATTTCTATCTCCTTCTCGCTTGCGATTGTCTTTATTCTTCTTTTTCTTTCTGATGTTTGGAAGTTCTATTTCTCCTGTTACATCAGCATATCCGATTTCCTTTTCTTTTTCAATTTGTGGAACTGAAAAAGCTGTGAGATCTTCAGGTAAAGTTCCTTTAGCATTGAGCGCTAATATTTCTTTGACTCTTTCTTTATCTAATGGATGAAATACACCCTTCATATTGAAATCTTCATACACATAAAACATCAATCCTTTAAAGATATCAGTCTTCACCAAGTGAGCTTTCCCCTTTTTGGTATGAATGGTGTCTGCATGAGAAGGAAAATATTGTAATTCATCCATGTAGGTATCCAACTCGTAGTTGAGACAACATTTCAATCGTCCGCATTGGCCAGATAATTTAGTTTGGTTGATTGCTATGTTTTGGTATCTGGCTGCAGAAGTATTGACAGATCTAAAATCTGAAAGCCAGGTAGAACAACAAAGTTCTCTTCCACAACTACCCATTCCGCCAATTCGAGCACTTTCTTGTCTAGAACCAATTTGCCTCATTTCTATCTTGACTCTGAACTCTTTGGCATAAACCCGGACCAACTCTCTGAAGTCTACCCGACCATTAGCAGTATAGAAAAAGGTTGCTTTTCTGAGATCACCTTGATATTCAACATCGCCAAGTTTCATTTCCAAACCTAAAGTTCTTGCGATTGCCCTTGCTTGAACCAGTGAATCCTGTTCCATTTTTCGAGCTTCATTGAGTTTTTCCAAATCTCTTTCATTGGCTCGTCTGATCACTTTGTACAAAATTCTGTCCTCAGTGACTGCCTTCTTTTTCATTTGGAGCCTCACTAACTCACCCATGAGGGAAATACGACCTACATCGTATCCTGTCTGAGCTTCTACCAAAATATGATCTCCAGTATTATAATGGCCAGGCCCTTGCTCATTTTTAAAAATATCTTTTCTAGCACCATTTTTAAATGAAACTTCAACATAATTGTATTCAGTGGCATCACTCAATTCGAGCGTACTGATCCAATCATAAGTATTCATTTTATTACAACCACCACTGCCACAATGGCCTTTATTTCCACATCCCTCTGGACTACAACTAGTACATCCCATCTACAATTCTAGTTTTGATACGCAAAGTTAAACTTCTCAACGTAGTTATTAACCTTATTCTTTAAAATATCCCCAATGGCCAATGTATCTGCCATCCATAACACTTTTGGATTTGCATTTCGAGAGATGGCATAGATCATTGCTTCGAGGATTTCTGCTATAGATTCTATTTTTGACAATTCCAAAATTGCACTCAGCTTTGAGGAGGTTTCTATTTCTGTATTGCTCATCCGAGGTGTCATACCTGTCGTTTTCCAGAAAACAAATTCTCTCAAAAAGTGCAAACCATATTCCAAAAACTGTAATTGTTGATCTGTCGCCATTGCGCTCATTTGCACAACTGTTTGCCCCATTTCTGATGCATCACCTTTGTATGCTGTGCGCAACCAAGCAAACAACAAATCAGAAAACAAAAGATCTGTACCATTGTACAACCTGATAGCTTTTGACATATTTCCATCAGAAAGACGAACAATTTCAGCGATGCTTTCCTGGTCACTAGCTCCTTTCTTTTGAAGCATTGCAGCAATATCCGCATCACTAAACATTTCAACTTTTACCAATTGGCATCTAGATAAAATCGTAGGTAAAATCCTGTTTTGGTCTTCAGAAACTAATATCAAATAGGTATCATCAGTAGGTTCTTCTATCAATTTGAGTAGCCTATTACCTTCCTTGCCCAGATATTCTGGCAACCAAATCATCATTACTTTGGGACCATCAGAAAATGCCTGCATGCCCAGTTTTTGAATGATTTCGTTACATTCTCTTGTGTTTATATTGGGTTTACTGTCTCCGCCCATGGCAACCGTCCAATCAAAGATATTGACATATGGATTTTCCAGAATTAGCTTACGCCAATCCGCCACAAAGGCATTACTGGTTGTCTCTTCCCTTTTGAGACCATCCTTTTTAATGACTGGAAAAGTCAAATGAAAGTCGGGATGAATGAAACGATGCGAAAGATTGCAAGATTTACAAACACCACAACTATCGCCATTTTGTTTGTCCTCACAAAAAATGTAAGAAATGTATGCTAAGGCAACAGCCAATGACCCACTGCCCTCCAATCCCAAAAACAACTGTGCATGCGGTATCCTTGCTTCATCAACCTGTCTGGTCAAAAACTCTTTTATCCCTTTTTTTGAGGGTATATCTGCGAATTTCATAAACTTAGTTTTCTACCCAAGAGACAATTTTTTCGTCTAGGGGTGCGATATTGGAGGGGAGTGAATTTACTAAATTTCCCCGCTCATCTATTAAAAATTTGTGGAAATTCCATCCTACTTCATTGTCTGAAACACCATTATTGGCTTTGAGGCACAACCAATCATACAAAGGATGTCTATCTGATTTGATTCCAACTTTTTGTGTAATTGGAAAAGTGACACCAAAATTCATCGTACAGAAATTCAAAATTTCTGCTTCCGTTCCCGGTTCTTGTCCACCAAAGTCATTGCATGGCACCCCCAAAACTACCAGATTATCTTTATGTGTCAAATACAACTTTTGCAAGTCATCGTACTGAGGTGTGAATCCGCATTGAGAAGCAACATTGACAATCAATAATTTTTTTTCCTTATATTTTCGTAAATCCATCGGATCTCCGTCAATGTCTTTGATTTTGATATCGTAAAAAGTTGACTCTGACATAGGTATATTTTTGGATGGTGTGCAAGCTATAATGAAGCACAATATGAATAATTTAATCATTTTAAAAAATTTTTGTCACAAACTGATCGGTTCCAAACCGAAATCACAAATTTAAACGCAAGTTTTCAATACACTGTTTTAATACAGTAGCCTTTTTGTAATATTTTATATTGCTACATTCAAATTTAAAAATATTCACTTTGGAAGGACGATACGTTTTTCATAAAAACACCTTCAAAACTTATTTAAATTCTAACAAAGACAAAGGCGTACAATATTCTGAAAATCAATAAATTACAGTCCTATGATTTTGCCATTTACCTTTCTGAATAAATGCTGAATTTTTATATGATATTGCGTTACAAAAACCATATGTCACTTCCTAAGGAGTAACTTTGCAGCTTCAAAATTAAAAAATATTAGAAATGAAAAAATTAGGAATTTTCTTATTGTTTGTTTCTTTGGTTGCTTGTAAAAATGTTGAGCAATACAAAGCAGGTATCGAAGAATTGGGTTCAAAATGGGAGGCTACAACTGCTTCATTCACTAGCTTTGCATCTACAGTTGAAACTGAAAACAAAGCTTTTGCTTCAATGAATGATAGTTTGATGGTTGACTCTATGGCTTTCGCTAAATTAGCTCCAGATGCACAAACAAAATTCAACGAAGCTAAAGCTGCATTCACAAATGCTGGTGCAGGATATGCAAGTTTACTTACTGACATCAGTGGTTTTACTACAGAATGGGCTGCTAAAGGTGCTGAAGTTACTGCACTTAAAGATGGTCTTGCTGCAGGTAAATTGGAAGGTGACGTTGCTGCTAAAATTGCAGAATTGACAAACTATGTTACTGAGTCAGAAGGCAAATTAGGTACATTGACTGAAACTTTGAAAAATGTAAAAGAGGGAGTTACCAATAGTTTTGTAAATTACAAAAACTTGATAGCTCAGTATTTACCAAAGAAATAATCTTGAGTCTTCTCAAAAGATTTAAAGGGAGTTTGTTCGCGCAGACTCCCTTTTTTGTTGTATAAATGTTTGAAATTTACATCCATATTCCTGCTTTGGTCATTCAGTCTCTTTGACTTCTTCTATTCTTCCGTAAAAAGCAGTAACTTTGTATACTTTTTTTAAAAAACTCCATTTTTCAACTTATGGGTAATGATCAAGGTAAGATAGCTTTCTCAGACTTTTTTACAAAAGGACAATATGAAATTTTGGAAGAGAGGCTTGCTGTGCAAACCAACAAGTCAGCTCTGACAATCGGTATTCCAAATGAAATATGTAATACTGAAAAAAGAGTGGCCTTGGTACCCAATTCCATCAGATCTTTGATTGGATATGGTTATGAAATTGTGGTCGAGTCTGGGGCCGGAAAAGAGGCAAATTTTGCGGACAAGGATTATGCAGACGCTGGAGCAAAAATATCCTATTCACGTAAGGAGGTTTTAGGAGCAACAATGGTCATCAAAGCTTCTCCTGCCACTATGGACGACCTTGCTGATATGCCTGGAAGTCAAATTTTGATTTCCCCTTTACACATACCAAAAGTATCGAAAGAATACATAGAGGGCTTGTGTAAGAAGAAAATTACTGCCATGGCAATGGAGTATATGCAAACTGATAAAGGCAGCTTTCCCATAGTGAGAATATTGAGTGAAATTGCGGGTATGTTTGCCATCATCAAAGCAGGGGAATTGCTTTCTAATCCCAAGACCGGAAGAGGTATCTTATTGGGCGGTGTATCTGGTGTTCCCCCTGCAAAAATTGTTGTTTTAGGTGCTGGCGTTGTTGGTGAATACGCAACTAAAACTGCGCTAGGATTTGGAGCTTCTTTACGGATTTTTGACAATGACATCAATAAAATAATGCGTCTGCAGAGTGCTGTTGGCAGACAACTTCACACATCTTCCATCAATCCTGTGTATTTGGCTTATCAATTGATGAGTGCCGATGTGGTGATCGGGGCAATGCACTCCAAGTCTGGTCGTACGCCTATTTTGGTGACGGAAGAAATGGTCAGCCGCATGAAGGAAGGCTCTGTCATCATCGATGTAAGCATTGATCAAGGCGGTTGTTTTGAAACTTCTGAAATTACCAATCTCGAACAGCCAACTTTCGTCAAACATGGAGTTGTTCACTATTGTGTGCCCAATATCGCTTCTCAAGTAAGTCGTACATCCTCCACTGCTGTAAGTAACATCATCACACCTATTATTGTAAATATAGGTGAAAGTCATAATTTGGAACAACTGTTGTTTCAAAGCACTGGTTTACGCAATGGTTGTTATACTTACAAAGGTCACCTCACTAATGAATATCTTGCCAAACGTTTTGACATAAAGTACACTGATTTTGACCTGATTCTTACCAGTGGATTTTAATACTGAATTGTCTATTTTCCTTGCGTATAAATCAAAGTGTTAAATGCAGACTGCTGCCTTAAAATATATCAAAGAAGAAATAAGCCAAAAGAGCAAAAAAGAATTGGAAAATTTGTGTTTGCAATTGGCCAAATTTAGCAAAGAGAACAAAGAATACCTCACTTATCTCATTTTTGAATCCCAAGATGAAGAAAATTTTATTAAAGGTGTAAAAATAGAAATCGATCAGATGTTTGATGATCTTGGCAATGTATCGGTGCACTTTGCAAAAAAGGGTATCAGAAAAATTCTTGCCAGAGTCAAAAAGTATATTCGTTATTCCAAAAAGAAAGAATCAGAAGTGGAGCTTCTACTTTATTTCTGTAAAGTACTGATTGAACACGTACCTCATCTACACAGAAATAGCGTCATCAGTGGTATTTTTGAAAGACAAACTAAAATGATTGAAAAAGGAATTAATGCTTTGCACGAAGACTTACAGTTTGACTATACTGAAAAGTTGAAAGCAATTCTCTGATACCTTCTTTAAAGCATATTTAGGCTATTCTTAAATGCAGATTCCGTGAGCAAGTAGAGCTTGTATCTATTTGGAATACGCACCCTGTCGTTGAGAATCGCACGTGGCGGACTGTTTTTGATTTTATTAAACAAGCTGAGATAATACCTGTAAGCAGAATAAACTCCAAATCTTACACCTTTTGGCAATTGTATAATGCCCTGATGAGCTAAATCAAATTCAGACTGAATGTCTGCTTCAATTTTTTGTTTGTCCGCTTCACAAAATTTTGAAAAATCTACATCGGGAAAATAAACCCTACCTCGTTCTTCAAAATCACTTTTGATGTCTCTCAGAAAGTTCACTTTTTGAAACGCACTTCCCAAAGCACATGCAGGAGTGACTAGTCTATTGTAATATTCTTTGTCCTTATCAATGAAAACATGAAGGCACATAAGTCCTACAACCTCAGCAGATCCGTAAATGTATTTTTTGTAAGAATCCTCATCATGATCAAATTTGTAAAGATCCATTTCCATGCTGTCCAGAAAAGCATGTATCAATTCATGCTCTATCTGATACCGATTTACAACTTCTTGAAAAGAATGCAATATTGGATTGAGACTGATGCCATCCTTAATTGCACAAAACGTTGCCTCTCTAAAGTTTTGCAACAATGCTCCCGCATCTTCACCCTTGTAGGTATCCACAATTTCATCAGCAAATCTCACAAAACCATATACAGCATATATAGGCGCTCTAAACTTGTAATCAAAAACCTTGATCCCAAGCGAAAAAGAAGTGCTGTAACTTTTAGTGATCAATTCACTGCATTTTCTACATACGCTATCATAAATTGCGTCCATACTTCGAAAAAGGTTTTAAGTTCGTTTTAAATTATAAACTCAACATGCTATACCAGATTTTGTTTCAGTTATGCCACAAAATTTGGTAGTACTATTTTTGACATGCTTTGTTTACCAAATGTGCAACTACTTCTCCAGAAACAATTGCAGGGGGCATTCCAGGACCTGGTGTTGTCAACTGTCCTGTAAAAAATAAGTTCTTTACTTTTTGACTGACCATTTTAGGTTTTAGAAAGGCCGTTTGCTTCAAAGTATTTGCCAAACCATAAGCATTTCCCTTGTAAGCATGATAATCTTTCTTAAAGTCATTTACACAGAAGGATCTGCAATATACTATATGAGATTTGATATCTATATTAAATTGATGCTGAATGCGTTTACACATCAAATCAAAATATTTTTCCCTCATTTTTTCATTGTCTTCCAAACCCGGTGCAAGTGGCATCAGCAAAAAGATATTTTCAAAGCCCTCTGGTGCCACTGTTTGGTCAGTTACAGATGGGCAGCAAAGATAAAACAAAGGATCACTTGGCCATTTGGGAGATTCATAAATTTCTTGGGCATGAGCATCAAAATCTCTGTCGAAGAAAAGATTGTGGTGCCTGATGCCGGTTATTTTCTTATTGAGACCGATGTAGAATAGTAAGCTAGATGGTGCCATGGTGCGGTTTTCCCAATATTTTTCATCATACATCCGCCATTCTTTATCCAAAACTTCTTGCTCAATGTGGTGATAGTCAGCACCTGCAATGCAATAATCTACTTCAAAAAATCGATTTGTATCAACTTGTAGTTTTACAACTCTTCCATGCTCTACATGGAGCTTTTCAACGGGTGCAGAAGTCATGTATTTCACCCCCAATTCTTTACCCAAAGCGACCATCCCTTCCACAATTTTATACATGCCGCCTTGTGGATACCAAGTGCCCAATTTTAAATCAGCATAGTTCATCAAGGTATATAAAGCAGGAGTTTTTTGAGGCGTTGCTCCTAAAAAGAGGACTGGAAATTCCAGAATTTTCCTGATTTTTTCATTTTTGAAAAGTTTTCTCACTTGACTAGAAACCGAAGTCAACATATCCAATTTAAACATGCTGGTAAAAACCCGGATGTCTGCAAACTCCATGATGGAAGTCCCTGGTTTCCATACAAATTCTTCCATTCCCACCTTGTATTTATACTCAGCTTCAGCCAAAAACTCATCCAATTTATCACCAGCACCCGGTTCCAAGCTATCAAATAATTTTTTTAAAGCTTGATAATCAGCAGGCATATCAATTACTTCCTTATGATCAAATATTACACTATAAGAAGGGTCGAGATGCTCCAATTGATAGTAATCAGAAACCTTTTTACCAAACTTATTGAAAAATTGCTCAAAGACCTCTGGCATCCAATACCAACTGGGCCCCATGTCAAAGACAAAGCCTTCTGAAGTAAATTGCCTAGCCCTTCCGCCAAGTTGATCATTTTTCTCGAAAACTGTTACAGCATGCCCAGCCTTTGCCAGAAAACATGCTGCTGTAAGACTTGAAAAACCAGAACCGATGATGGCAATATTACTCATAAAGGATAATTATTTAATCAATTTCCAAAGCTCAACAGAACAACTTAGAAAAGGTTTTCTGCATGGACCATTTTGAAACATTGCTAAATATAACAAGTTAATATTGAACTTCTAGGATGATATCGATTTGTAAAATGTTGGAAAATGTAAAGAACCCAAATTATTCTGCAAAAGTCACTTTCTCAAACCCTTCAACGTCATTTGTGCAAAATAGGGATGTTCTGGATTCACTTGTAACTCTTGTCTTAAAGGGTGGATAATTAAGTCCATTTCTTCCATTGGTATGGCTCCAAGTAAAGGTTCTGTGTCACCGGGCAAAACAAATGCATCGATATTGCATCTTCTATTCTTAAACCTTATTTCTATTGGCCCTACCACCTCAAACTCTTCAATCGACCCATTAGCTAGTTGTGCTTTCTTTTTTTCGAGAACTGGCAATTGCAACTGTTCTTGAATTACTTCATTGATGCAAAGGTTGCAAGCACTTGAGTCAACTAACATATTTATGTACATACGCTCGCTTTATTTCATCCTGACCAATAAAATTTCTTTTTGCCAGTATCAAATCCTCCCCATTGATGATTTCTTTCTAAAGTCAACTCCTAAACTTATAAATTAATTCCCTTAAAACATATAACATCATTTAAATTGATTCCTACCAAGCCATTTCTCGCAGATAAATCAGACAATTCAGATTCAATAATCTAAACGTGTGCCAATGTGCTGGGCACGCAATTTCATCCGTCGGGTCACTATATTTTTCTGACAGAAATGAAATACTTGCTGCACAATAATTACAATGGTATATCTATTTCACATCAAAGCAAAGATGAAAACTGATCACTGAAAGCTCAATGCTCATAGCTCGCTCATGACTCAAAGCTCGTGGCTCGTCACTCGCGGCTGTTATGTATACCCATGCATCAATTTACGCATCAAAGGTCCCAATAAAAAGATTACAACTGCACCCACAAATGGTATAAAAGTAAACAGTAAAAAGAAAGTGGTCAATCCATAATCATTGGAAATTTGATCAATTTTACCACCCATTGTTCCCGCCAGTTTATTACCCACTGCCACAGCCAGATACCAAATACCAAACATGATACCTATCATCCGTCCTGGAACCAATTTACTTACATATGATAAACCCACCGGCGAGATACACAATTCTCCTAGAGTGTGGAATAAATAAGCTAAAATCAACCAAACGATGCTGACACTTGCTGTCTTAGCACCCATTGGAATTCCTGTCGATCCATAAGCCAAGGCCAAAAAGCCCGTACCAAGCAAAATCAAACCAATGGCATATTTCAATGTTCCGGAAGGATTGTATTTACTTTCCCAAATTTTAGAAAATATGGGGCCAAAGGAAATGATGAAAAATGAATTGAGGATGCTAAACCAAGAGGCAGCAATTTCTGTTTCTGGTTTTTGGAATTCCTTGTACAACATCCAGATAACAATGCACCAGATGATGAGGAAACTTGAACCGAGTACAATATTAGAGGCAGCATAATTTTTGAAAGTCTGTACAAATAAACTATACAAAACATAAGTCAAAATACCCATTGGAATCACCGTGAGTAGAGTGTTTGATATTTTGAACATCAAAGCACTATTTCCAACCAATGCCCTTTGTGTGTAGTCGTCCGCGAAAATGGTCATTGACCCACCTGCTTGTTCGAAACAAGCCCAAAAAAACATGTAAAATATCGCCAAAATGAAAACAGCAATCATCCTGTCTCGGGTTTTTGGTATATACCTGACAATTCTAGTAAAGAGAATCACTAAAAAGATAAAAAAGGCAAAAAGGATAGCATAACCGGCCATAGTTTCTCCGCCAAAAATATTATAACCATAAACTTTGGACATTGGATCGTTGATGACCCAAACCAATGCAATCGTGCCGGCAATTCCGATTAATATTTTATCTACCGTAGTAAATGGATTGAGCTTACCGCCATTTTCTTCAGTAGCAGACTCCGCGATATTGGCAGCACTAGAATCAGATGCTACAGGCTTTTTACCAATTTCACCAAATATATTTTGAGCTAAATAGAATTGTATCATTCCCAAAAACATAAAAATTCCGGCCAAGCCAAAGCCCCAACTCCAACCTACCTTTTCACCCAGGTATCCACACAACATGATACCCAAGAAGGCTCCAGCATTTACTCCCATGTAAAAAATAGTGTATGCACCATCTTTTTTCTCCGGGTGATTCTTATACATGTGAGACAAAATTGATGTCATATTTGGTTTGAAAAAACCATTTCCAAAAATAAGAAAACTTAGTCCGATATACAGAAACATAGGTGTTTCAAAAGCCATACAAGCATGCCCCAAAGCCATCAATCCGGCTCCAAGAACCACCGCATTGCGATAACCCATAATTTTGTCAGCAACCATTCCTCCAAGTATGGGTGTCAGGTAAACCATTGATGTGTAGGTACCATACAAAGCTAGAGCACTTTCTCTTGGCCACGCCCAGCCACCTTCCATGAGGGAACTCGTGAGAAATAAAACCAAGATGGCCCTCATACCATAATAAGAAAACCTTTCCCACATTTCTGTGAAAAAGAGCACAAAAAGTCCTGCCGGGTGACCGATCACCTTGTTTTCGAAAAATTGCTCTGTACTTGCGTTTGAATTCATTTTATTATTTTAATTTCTGGATTTTAAAATATGAAATGGTTATTTTATGCCATGAGATAACTTCTTGAGTATAGGACTCAACAATAATAGCAAAATGCCAAAAGCAAGTCCCATATAAAACAATACACCAAATAAATTTTGATAACTACCCAGTGCTAAAGAAGGATCTGAAACCTCCCCTGCATCAGTTTTTACTTGCGCAATATTGGCCAATAAAACTGCAATGTATTCTGCTCCAGCTGTTGCCAAAAACCATACACCCATCATAAATCCCACAATCTTAACCGGAGATAATTTTGTAACAGAAGAAAGGCCAACGGGTGACACACAAATCTCTCCAAGGGTATGCAACAGGTAGGCAAGGACCAACCACCACATATTTACTTGACCATCAACAGCTGCTTTACAGCCAATGACCAAAACTCCAAAACCTGCAGCAGCAAGTAAAATGCCAAATGCAAATTTGAGGTATGAGCCCGGAGTGGCATTCATATGTTCCAATTTTACCCATAACCAAGCGAATATGGGAGCAAAAATGATGATGAATAAAGCATTGAGTGACAAAAACCACGTGGAAGGAATTTCACCACCACTATCAAGACTTCTATCAATTACTCTGTCTGCAAATAAATTAAGTGAGGTATAAGCCTGCTCGAATATTGCCCAGAAAATTATGGAAAAAAGGATCAGTACCGTGAGTACTCCTAGTCTATCCCGTTCTATTTTATCCTTTGTTGTGATCATAAAATACGCAATTCTCACCAAACTTATGATTCCTGCGCAAACCAACATGATTTCAACAGCAGTGTGTTGTTGTACAAAACCATAACTGATGACGACTCCCACCAATCCAAGGATGTAAATCCAAACCTCGTGCGTTAATCCATAAAATTTTTCTTTTAAAAAGGCAGGATTTGGTGGTTCAGCAGTTCCGATCAAAAATTTTTGTCCCCAAATAAATGTTATTAGACCAATCACCATTCCAATTCCTGCTGCTCCAAAACCATAATTCCACCCGTAAGTTTCACCTAGCCAGCCGCAGAAAAGTGTGGCCAGGAAAGAACCGAGGTTGATTCCCATGTAAAAAATAGTGAAACCAGCGTCTCTTTTTTCGTCATTGACCTCATAAAGGTTGCCTACGATAGACGAAATATTCGCTTTCAAAAAGCCAACCCCTCCAATGATGAGCGCCATAGAAAAATAGAAAAACTGCAATGATACTTCGTCTCGAGTCACATTACCTGCAGAATCGATGGTAGCAGGTACTCCTTCAAATGCCATGCCTATATGGCCGAGGACCAACAATATTCCACCAAAAATGACGGCTTTTCTGAATCCCAGATACTTGTCTGCAAGATATCCCCCAATCACTGGAAACGCATACACCATAGCGGCATAACTTCCTACCGTAAGATTACCTTCAACATCTGTAAATAAATGGTATTTAGTAAGGTAGTATATCAATAGCGCTTTCATTCCATAAAAGGAAAATCGCTCCCACATTTCTGTTGCAAAGAGCACAAAAAGGCCAGGTTTATGACCCAGAATCAGTTTTTGGTTATCTGCCATTGACTTGCATATACATTTGTTTCAGGGCTAAAAATAGAAGTTTTATTTAGATTTTATGATCAATTTTAAATTTGACTTCTTCTCCATAACCAAATGACCAAATATAGTATTTATTATGTTTTTCTTTCCTCACTTGGTTATTGAGAAAAAATCTTTATTTTTAGACCACCTTAGTTGTTATGAAAAATTTCTTTTACCCTGATTAAGAATTTATAATGAAAATCCACAACCCTCATGATGCTTTAATTAAGGAATTACTGGCTTCAAAACAAAATGCAATTGATTTTGTAAAACAATTTTTACCCGCAGAAATCTCCAGATTAATTTTGTTTGAATCGATCACTCAAACAAAAGACTCATTCATCACAGAAGAGCTGAAAGAATATTTTAGTGATACCATCCTGCGTTGCAAACTTGATTCGTCTGAATCAGAGATTTTCATTTGCATTTTGATTGAACATAAAAGCAAAAAAGAAAAATTTGCAACTATTCAGTTATTGACTTATCTAGGTCAAGCCTATAATCAACAATTGAAAAATGGCAATACGCTCAACTTGGTCGTGCCCATTATCTTTTATCATGGCAAAGAAGAATGGGAAGTTCTAAGTTCACGTGCATTATTCTCAAACTTACCCCTCGAATTACAAGAGTACGCCCCAGATTTCAAATTTGTATTTTCTGATTTAGTGAGAATGAATGATCGAGACTTGGACAAACTCGAGAATAAATTTGTAATTGCAACGCTTATAGCACAAAAATATAGTCAAGATCCGGAAGAGTTGATTAAAAACCTAACCAGGATTTTTAACACGTTTTCTGGCGTAAAAAACAGGAACTATATAAAATCATTAATTGTTTATGTGATATCTTTGGTAAAAGTTGATATTAAGGATATTATTGAATTGAGCAATCTTGTAAAACAACCTGTAAAAGAAATGATCATGAGTACATATGACTTATTCATCGAAAAAGGAATTGAAAAGGGAATCGAAAAAAAAACCATTGAAATTGTTTTACGATGCCATACAAATGGTTTTTCTATTGAAAATATCATGTTGATTACTGGTTTGACCGAGCAGGAAATTAACGACATCATCCAAAAAAATAGTTTGTCGTGACCTTTTAGTAACAACAAGTTTAATACTCTCCCTAAAAGAAATGATCATGAGTACATATGACTTATTCATCGAAAAAGGAATCGAAAAAAAAACCATTGAAATTGTTTTACGATGCTATACAAATGGTTTTTCTATTGAAAATATTATGTTGATTACTGGTTTGACCGAGCAGGAGATCAAAGACATCATTCAAAAAAACACCTCAGCCTAGTAGGTATTTTTCATCATTTAGCCCAAATATTGTATTTCAAAATACAGTAAATTGCTCTAAATCCATCCTTCCAGTTAATCTTCTTTCCTTCTGCATAGGTTCTTCCATAATAAGATATTCCAACTTCATATATTCTTACATCGGGCACTCTACTGATTTTGGCTGTAACCTCTGGCTCAAATCCAAACCTATTTTCCTTCAACTTTATCGATTGAATCATTTCTCTTTTAAAAACCTTATAACAGGTTTCCATATCTGTGAGATTGAGATTGGTCAATGCATTGGACATAGACGTAAGCATTTTATTTCCAAGGGAATGCCAGAAAAATAAAATCCGATGAGGTTTACCACCCATAAATCTAGAACCATAAACTACATCTGCAAAGCCATCCAAAATGGGTTTTAAAAGCAGGTTATATTCATTGGGGTCATATTCCAAGTCAGCATCCTGAATAATGACCCAATCGCCCGATGCGCTTTTTATACCCGTATGTAATGCTGCACCTTTTCCTTTATTGATGTCATGCTTTTGATAATTGATATTAACGTCAGGATTTAACTGCATATATCTTTGTATTGCACCATCTGTGTCATCCTTGGAAGCATCGTTTACTATGATGATCTCCTTCTCGATTTCCGCCATGAGTTTGACTGCTTTCACCTTATCCAATATGAGGTGGATTGTTCTAGCTTCGTTGTATGCAGGTATTACAATGGATAATCTTTTGGTCATAATCAAACCTTATCTTTTTTTTAAAGGCTAAAAATAGGTTTATAAAACTTTCAATGCTTTAATTTGCAATCAAATTAATTGAATTATTCTATTTAGACCTTACAAATGACGCTGGTTTCCGCCATTTTAGATGAAATGCGGTACAAATAACATTTTAGGTTCAAACCTATACATTGCATTATGGAATTTTATAAACTTAAAATTGACAAAAAAGTCATCGAAACTTTTGATACGATGACAGTATTCTTGATGGTCCCAACCGAACTTTCCGAAAAATTTGCTTTTGAAGCCGGACAATATCTCACCATTCTTGAAAACATCAATGGAGAAGAAATAAGGAGATCATATTCTATTTGTACTGCTCCGCATTCCGGTGACCTTGCCATTACTATAAAGCGAGTACCTGGAGGCAAATTGTCTACGTATATACATTCCAATTGGCACCAAGATGACATAGTTTCTGTCTCTGCACCAGAAGGAAAATTTGTAGCCATTCCAGATCCTTTTGCCAACAGAGACCATGTGTTCTTTGCTGCAGGAAGTGGCATAACTCCTGTTATTTCAATGATTAAAGAATTACTAGAAAAAGAACCAACCAGCACTTTACACTTACTATATGGTTCTCGCGATGAAGATAATATTATTTTCAAAGAAGAAATCGACCATTTGGTGCAGAAATATCACGGTCAACTGCTTGTAAATTACACCCTTTCTCAACCAAGGAAAGAAAAGAAAAAAGGATTATCAAGGTTTTTTAAAAAGGCTTCTACTTCCTGGAAAGGTGAGACTGGTAGAATCGATGAAAAAAAAATAAGGGCTTTCCTAAAGAGTCAGAATATCGATAAAAATGCTTTTATCTATACTTGTGGACCGGGCAATATAATTGATGCAGTTTCTACCGTTACTGCTGAATTTGGAATTGAAAAATCTCAAATTAAAAAAGAGTATTTTGGTACTGCTGGTGAAGTAAAATCTACCAGCCATAGCACTGAAACAGAAATAACTGTTCACCTCGATGGTGAAATTATAAAATATAAAAGTTCTGGTAAAAAGCCTATTCTAGATGAGTTGATCGACATGAAAAAAAATCCACCATATTCGTGCACAAGTGGAGCTTGTTCTACCTGCATGGCCAAAGTTTTGTCTGGTAGTGCAGTTATGGATGTTTGTTTTGCTTTGGAAGAGGATGAAGTAGCAGCAGGTTACATCCTCACTTGCCAGGCGCGGTCAGCCACTGCCCAATTGGAGATAACTTACAAAGTTTAAAACCTTCCATTTTTTAAGCCCAGGATTTTTTGTTGGATTTAATGGATTCATTTTTGCAAAAAAATGATGAGAAACTCGAAAAAATGGCACTTCATCTACCATTTTAGTAGTTTCATATATATTTCTTGCCCTGACTTTTATATTTGCATAATATTGCCACTTCTTAATTAATCAAGATCAAAATGATTAGAAAAGTATTTGTCAGCACAATGTGCTTGTTATTGTTACCAGTTTTTGGATTTTCGCAAGAAGTCTGGGATTTGCAAAAATGTATTAAAACTGCCATAGACAACAATTTGACTTTAAAAAATGCAGCTTTAACCAAAGAAAGTGCGGCTATAGATCTTAAACAAGCCAAACATGGTCAATATCCAAACCTTTCAGGAAGTAGTGGAACTTTTCTCAATTTTGGACGTACCATTGACCCTACTTCCAACCAGTTCATTGCAGCCAATTTCTTTTCCAATAACTATTCGGTAAACACGGGCATTTTACTTTTCAACGGATTTAGGTTGAGGAATCAAATCAAGCAATCTGAGCTTTCTTTCCAATCTGCCATGCTTGATCAAGAACAAACCATTCGTAATATTACTTTAGACGTTGCGACAGCTTATCTCAATGCTTTGTTTGCCAAAGAAAGAATCAATGTGGCTCAATCCAACTTAGCTATCTCTGAGCAACAACTCAATCAGACGCAAAAACTCATAGATGCGGGAAACTCAGCACCCAACGAGATTTTCAATATTCAATCTTTGTTTGCTCAAAATAACCAAGCACTTGTTGCCGCAAGAAATGATTATACTTTGGGACTACTCCAACTCAAACAGTTGATGAACATCAATGTGGAAACAAATTTTGAAGTAGGTGCCAACGCCAACTTAGATAATCTTACAGACCCTCTAAGCGTTGAACTTAGTACGCTTATGAGCAGAGGAAGCTCAAATCAACCATCTTTAAAAGCTCGTCAGATCGACGTACTTGCGGCCGAAAAAGGAACAGACATTGCTAAAGCAAGATATTATCCTACCATCAATTTGGGAGGTAGCCTTTCTACCAATTATTCCAATCAGGGAAGAATAGTAACAGGTTTCAATACAGAAATTTCCTCACAAACAGTTATTTTTCAAAACAATCCAGTTACCATCGGATTTCAAAATCAAGTTCCTATTTTTGCGGACAAACCATATGGTTCTCAATTGAAAGACAATTTATCGTATGGTTTTGGTCTCAATGTAAGTGTTCCTATTTTGAGTAATTATCAGATCAAAGGGGGAGTAGAAAGAGCTAAAATAAATGTTGAGAGAGCAGAAATCGCACTCAAACAAGAACAACTGACCATCAATTCCAATATCCAAAGGGCATATGCAGATGCAATAAATGCTAGAACCAGTTTAGATGCCATCAAGGCTACTTTGGACTCAGAAAAAAATGCTTATGACGCTGCATCCAAAAGATTTGAAATTGGAGCAGTCAATTCTTTTGACCTCACAAATGCAAAAACTAGACTTGACATTGCTAATACAAATTACCTCAATGCCAAGTATGAATATATTTTTAGATCCAAATTATTGGACTTTTATTTAGGAAATGAAATAAAGCTTAACTGATAAAAAATTATGGCAAATACAAAGAAAAAATGGTTGATTTGGGGGCTAGGATTATTGATCGTAGCACTCATTGCGTTGGCAGTAGTTAAAGCCAAAAACAAACCAAAAGGTACAGAAGTCGATCTAGCTAAAGCTGAAATAAAAAGCATCAAAGAAACGGTTTCTGCCAGTGGTAAGATTTATCCTGCAACAGAAGTAAAAATCAGTTCGGATGTATCTGGTGAAATTGTCGAGTTATATGTGAAGGAAGGCGACTCTGTTGTTGTAGGACAAATTCTTGCAAAAATTGATCCAGACACTTATCTCAGTGCTGTTGAAAGAGGCAAAGCTGCTGTAAATTCTTCAAAATCACAATTGGCTATGTCTAGAGCACAAGTTGAGAACTCAAGGGCACAAATGGAACAGATAACTGCTCAATTGGAGAATGCACGCACCATCCATAAGCGCAACGAGCAACTCAAAAAAGATGGAGTAATTTCTCAAGTAGAATTTGACCAAAGTTTGAGTAATCTAAGGGCACTTGAAGCTAATTTAAGAGCTGCAGAAGCTTCGATAAAGTCAGCGCAGCAAAGTGCAGAAGGCCAAGGATTCTCTATCAAGAGTTCAGAAGCAAATTTAAAAGAATTGCAAACCAGCCTTAGTAGGACAACTATCAAAGCACCTGTATCTGGTATTGTTTCTTCACTTTCTGTTGAAAAAGGCGAAAGAGTCGTTGGTACCATACAAATGACAGGAACAGAAATGATGCGCATTTCCAACCTCAATAGCATGGAAGTACAAGTCAATGTAAACGAAAATGATATCCCTAAGGTATCTTTAGGTGATGAAGTTGAAATCAAGGTTGATGCTTATGTTGGTGATAAGTTTTTAGGTACGGTAACAGAAATTGCCAATTCAGCAGCAAATCTTATTTCCAGTGGTGGTGTTACCTCAACAGACCAAGTTACCAACTTTACTGTCAAGATTACAGTGGATCCAAACTCTTATGCAGATCTTATCAAAAAAGGTAATAAATACCCTTTGAGACCAGGGATGACTGCTTCTGTAGACATCTTTACAAATGCTGCAGATAAAGTTGTTGCTGTACCTATCCAAGCAGTGACAGTAAGAGAAAAATCAGGTGTGGATACAAAAGATAAAGCTAAACTCACTGATGATGACTACGAAGAAGTGGTTTTCATTATGCAGGGAGATTCTGCTGTCAAAGTTGCAGTAGTGACAGGTATTCAGAATGATGAATTCATTGAAATAAAATCTGGTCTCAAGGATAGTAGCCAAGTGATCTCAGGTCCATATAACTTTCTTTCAAAAGACCTAAAACAAGGTGACATTGTAAGAAAGCGCGAGGAGAAAGATGAAAAGAAAAAGTAAGGATTGTCTTGTCATTTTTATAAAAAACCCCAAACTAGGTAATGTAAAGACACGGATCGCTGCAACTTTGGGTGATCAAAAAGCACTTGACATTTATTTGAATTTGTTGGATACTACCATAAAGAGTACCACCCATGAGGAATATGAAACTGTGTTGTTTCTTTCTGAAAATGTCCATGATTTAAACCAATATCCTTTTGAGAGGAAATTGCAAGTTGTGGGAGGTTTGGGAGATAAATTAAAAAGTGCTTTTGATGAGGTTCTAACAACTATGGATAAGTGTCTCATCATAGGAAGTGACTGTCCCTATCTAAATAGTGATATTATTTTAGAGGCTTTCCAATCTCTAAATGAGCATGATGTGGTTTTAGGACCAACGCCTGATGGGGGATACTATCTTATTGGTCTCAAGCAAAATGAAAATAGCTTGTTTGAAGATATTACATGGAGTACAGAATCGGTAATGGCTCAAACCATCTTGGCAGCAAAAAATGCTAATTTATCAACCTATTTTTTACCAATTCTCACGGATGTGGACCATGCTTCCGATTGGGATGATTATTTATTTTGGAAAAAAAATCAAGCCAAAGAAGCATAGTCCATATCGTTTTAAAATATCACACTTATAATTTATTTCCCGTTGAGGATGTCTTCTTGTTGAGAAATGGATTCATCATGGATGGCTTTGATCACTTTAGTAATGAAATCCTCACTCAATTTATTGGAAGAACCCTTATCAACAAATTTCTGCAGCACTTCAACCCATCTATCACTTTGTAAGATGGTGAGGTTATGATCCTTTTTATATTGACCAATTTCTCTAGCAACCTTCATTCTTGAGGCCAAAACATGGATAATTTCTTCGTCTATAAGGTCTATATCTTTACGCAATTGATCTAGTTGCGTCTTTTCTGCTTCATCAACATTGTGTTTTCTGAAGGTTAAAGCACTGATCAAATCACCAAAAACTTCAGGTGTAATTTGTTGTTTGGCATCGCTCCATGCTTCATCTGGAGTGATGTGTGACTCGATCATCAACCCATCAAAATTGAGGTCCATAGCCTTTTGAGCAACAGAGGCCAATAAATCTCTTCTGCCACAAATGTGAGAAGGATCGTTGATCAAAGGTACATTTGGCAAAGCTGTTTTGAAATCAATTGCCATTTGCCATTGAGGTCTATTTCTGAATATTTTTTCGCTTGAATTGGAGAAACCTCTGTGAATTCCACCCAACCTGGTCAATCCAACTTTTTCAAGACGCTCCACGCCACCAAGCCATAACGCTAGGTCAGGGTTTATCGGGTTTTTTACCAATACAGGAATGTCTACTCCTCTGAGTGCATCTGCAATTTCTTGTACTGAAAATGGGTTTACGGTTGTTCTTGCACCAATCCATAATACATCAACACCAAATTCAAGAGCCAATTCTACATGCGAAGCTTTCGCTACCTCAATAGTAATAGGCAATCCCGTCAATTCTTTGGCCTTTTGCATCCATGGAAGACCTTTTGCACCAATGCCTTCAAACATTCCAGGTCTGGTTCTAGGTTTCCAAATACCTCCGCGCAACATATTTACTTTACCCGTTGCCTTCAGTCTCTGCGCCGTTTGTATCATTTGATCTTCTGTCTCCACGCTGCACGGCCCTGCTATGATGACTGGTTTTCCTTCTGTGTTTAGCCAATTTTTTGCTGTTGCATTGGCTGTCTCTACTGTACTCATTTTTGATTATTTATAAGTGATATTTTAAAAGTGTTTCTAATTATTTATTCAATACGCGCTTGATTTCATTTGCTGAAGTCATGTATGTTTCCATTGCTGTGCGATCTCCGTCATCCATGGCTTTCTTAAATTTTTGTAACCATAATATGTATTGATCCAAGGCAGCTGATAAGTGAACATTATTTTTCTCGAATATTGCGGACCATGTCTTTGGATTGCTTTTTGCCAATCTTACAGTTGAAGCAAAACCAGTTCCAGCAAGATTAAAAATTTGTTTTTCATCTCTTTCAATGTCCAAAACAGTCATACCCAACATAAACGAACTCACATGCGAAAGATGTGACACATAAGCCAAATGTTTATCATGTTCTGATGGATCCATAAATATAGTCTGCATCCCAAGGCTATCGAATATTTTCAAGGCCAGCTCCAGGGCATCAACTTGAACCAATTCCGACTCGCATACAATATTTTTCTTCTCAACAAACAACCCCTTTAAAGCAGCTCCAGGGCCTGAAAACTCTGTTCCTGCCAATGGGTGAGCAGCAATAAATCTGCCTCTTTTCTCATGACCTCTTACTGCATCGCAAATCAATTTTTTTGTTGATCCTACGTCTATCAAAACTTGGTTATCGCCGATTTGATTGAGAATAGTTGGCAATAATTGTTGTAATGCATCTACAGGAACTGCAATGATGATGACATCTGATGACGCCATCGCTTCATCGAGACTGATAATCTGATCTACGATGCCGAGATCCAGTGCCATTTGACAGTGACTTTCATTGCTATCAACTCCACTCACTCGGACATAAATTTGAGATTTTAAATCACGAGCGATTGAACCTCCTATCAAGCCTAGTCCTATGATACTGATATTCATATGCTTACTGTTGAATGGATAATACGTTGCAAAGCGGCGTTCAATCCTACTTCATCACTACACAGGGATATTCTCAAATATCTATCTCCATTACTGCCGAAAATATGTCCAGGCGTAATAAACACTCTGTTTTTATATAGTATTTCATCCGCCATTTCTTCAGCTGATTTTACATCATCTGGAATTTTGGCCCATACAAACATGCCAACCCCATCCAATAATGGTTCGCAACCTATAGCCTTCATAATTTCAATGGCTATGATCTTTCTTTTTTGATATTCACCATTTAGATAATCAAACCATTCAGAACCCAAACTCAATGCTTCAACCGCTGCAACTTGCATGGGTTTAAACATACCACTATCCATATTGCTTTTAAACTTCAAAATAGTATCCATGCATTGTTTGGATCCACATACAGCACCGATTCTCCAACCAGCCATGTTGTAGTTTTTGCTCAAAGAAACAAGTTCTATAGCTGTCTCCTTTGCACCTTCTATCTGCAACAAAGAAATAGGGTCATCATTCAAAATAAATGTATAAGGATTATCATGGCAAATAAGAATGCCGTGTTTCTTCCCAAAGGCGATCAATTGTTCAAAGAATAACCTTGTAGCTCTGCCTCCTGTGGGCATATTTGGATAATTTACCCACATGATTTTGACCTTGGACAAGTCTTGTTTTTCAAGTTTATTAAGGTCGGGTAACCAGCCCAAATCAGCCTCAAGGTCAAAATATTTTACTTCAGCACCTGCCAATTTTGCACACATGGCATAGGCAGGATAACCAGGATTTGGCACCAATACTTCGTCTCCAGAATTGAGGTAACTCATGCTGATGTGCATCACACCTTCCTTAGACCCAATAAGAGGCAAAATTTCTTGATCCGTGTTTAAATCAACATCAAAATGGCGCTTGTACCAGTTGCCAAACGCTTTGGTCAACTCAGGAATCCCTTTATATGATTGATATCCATGTGCATCAGACTGAGCTGCCGATTTTGCTAGTGCATCAATTACTTGATTTGGAGGTGGTAAGTCTGGACTTCCAATACCTAGATTGATCACTTTGGTTTCAGAATTTGCATTCATCTCTCGGATTTCTGCTAGTTTCTTAGCAAAATAATATGTTTCTGCGACATGAAGTCGCTGCGCCTCATTTATCATGGATGCTCATTTTTTCATTAAAAATTACGTCTCTCAAATCAGCTCGTTCGTAAATCCCCAATTCAGTAAATTCAAATGTTAAGTCTTTGAGTTCTTGTTTTATGGCTTCATATTGTGCCAATACATCAAATTCAATGTCCATGTGGAAAAAATATTCTCTAAATCTTCCCAACACTGGAAAAGATTGGAGTTTACTCATATTGAGATCATGCCTTTCTATACATTCAAGGACTTTTAATAATTGCCCCTTTTTGTCTGGAATGCGCATATATACTGATGCCTTATTACTCGAATGACTTACCGGGGTTTTATCTTTACTAATGATAAAAAACCTAGTGTAATTGGTTTTATTGGTTTCTATAGAAGCGTCCAAGATCTCAAGACCTGTTAATTGGGCCGCAACTACACTTGCAATACATGCATGTTTAGGATTTGGATTTTCGGCAAGTTCTATTGCACTCAATGCTGTATCTTTTGACTCGATAAGTCTCACATCTGGCATGGTTTTGAGAAATTCCAGGCATTGGTTGAGTGCCATAGGATGAGAAAAAACCTTCTTGACTTGCGATTTACTAGTTCCTTTATTGACTAATAAATTGTGCTCTATTCTGAGGTACACTTCTCCCAAAATCCAAAAATTATGTTCTCTTAAAATCCTATAATTTTGCAGAATGGTACCAGCAATACTATTTTCAATGGCCATTACAGCAAACTCGACCGTTGCATCTGCCAACTGATCACCCAAAATATCAAAGCTATCTGCAGGTAAAAGATCTAGTTTTTGATTTATAAAAAATTTCTTCGCCGCCTGGTCATGAAATGATCCCGGATAACCTTGTATTGATATTTTTAATGTCTCTTCCATCAATCGTAATAGCTATAAACTAAAAAAGGAGTCACTCACCGAGGACTCCTTTTTAGAATTTTATGTTTACATACTCTAAATCATTGTCCTCACTCTACCTAGGGTAAAAGTAAAAAGGACAGAAATAAAAGAAAGAGTATGACTTATTCAATCGTAAAAATTTTTGCGAAAGTAATCAATATTGTCTATCATTTCATAATAATTGTTGAATTTTTTTCAAAAAATGGATTTTTATACCTGCGACTTTTAGCTTATATCTTAAGTATAGAGATAGTCATTCTTTTGTTTGGGTTAATTTATTGTTAAACCAAATATACACTTGTTAACTTATGATATGGCCAAATACGTCATGAAATAAAGAAACGAATTTTAACCTTCTAAATATACGGCCATGAGAAAATTATACTTTATCATCGCAAGCTTTTTGATTTTTGTTCAGTGCAAATCCATTGATAAATTGGTTGAGCATGGTAGGTATGACGAAGCCTTTGAATTGGGCATTGATAAACTTGCAGGCAAGAAAGACAAAGAAACCAAATACGTAAAAGGTTTGGAAAGAGCATTTGCCGAACTCAATGAAAGGGACATGAATGCCATCCATGCGATCCTAGCCGGACCACATGATCACTTATATGACAGAGTAGCAAATATCTACATCAATCTTGATCGCAGACAACAAGTTTTGAAGCCTGTTTTGCCTTTGAGGAGCAAGGATGGTTATTTGGCAAAATTTCAATTTGTCAATTATACCAATGAAATAGCAAATGCAAAAGAGCAGGCAGCGATATATAAATATAATCAAGCTGAGGAAATGATGGCTTTTGCAGAAAAGGGAGATAAATCTGCCGCTCAAAGTGCTTTTGAGTTGTATGAAGATATTTATCAATATAATCCTTCTTTCAAAGATGTAAGGGATAGACAAGACGATGCCTTTGATTTGGGTGTAGAATATTTTGGAATTGAATTTGCTGCAAATGTTCCCGGGTATGTGAGAGAAATTCTCTTGAATGATCTCAACCAACTCAATCCTACTAGGTTTAATACTTTCTGGAAGAAATACGAATTTGTAGACGCATATTCAAACAAAAATTTTGATGGTACTTTTGTAGTTACTGTAGATGAATTGGACTTTGGGGTTGAACGAGAAATCATTAACAATTTTGACGTAGAGAAAAAAATAATTGATGGTACCAAGCCAGTAAGGGACAGCCTTGGAAGAGTAGTCCGTGACAGCCTTGGAAGACAAGTCACAGAACCAAATCATGTGTTTGTAGATGCGCAAGTGAAAGAAATCAAAAGAGAGAAAATTAGCACTCTTTACGGAGATGTTAAATTTTATTCCAATAGAGAAAATTATGCCGCATCAACGAACCCAATACAGGTCAACTTTGTTTTCAATGACGTGGCAGCAGATTATAGGGGAGATAAAAGAGCACTAGATAATAATCTATTGGCCTTGACAAGAAAAAACTTAGTTGCTTTCCCAGATCAAATTACCACTGTAAGAAACTTATCTGATCACTTTTTTAGAGAAGTAAGTCAGAAAATAACTCGGATACGTATAGGAGTTTAATTTCCCAAATGACCACGTAAATGAAATAGTGGGTTTTGATATAGTGAGTAAGTCAATGAAGGGATGTACAAAATACATCCCTTTGTTTTTTATAGTCACTACTTAAAGGGTTCATTTTATAACTTCGTTTTAAATACCCAAGAGGGCCCATAGGGGTTAAATATTAATAACCATGGATGAAGTCCATGGCTATTAATGAAAAGAGCATATGATTTTGGCGGGATTTTTGGCCAAGGCTCCAAAAATCGTGACAAAATCACGAAGACAAATTTAAGAAGTCATGAAATGCACCTCTACTTTAAAGTGTCTAATTCAACAAACCTATGAAATTTTATCATATATAATCAAAATATATTCATGGGTTTCTGTGTGATTCCTAGCTCCCACTCTTCCAGATTCAAGACCTACATTGCTCAAAAATAATTTAATACTTTTCGATTATTCAATACAATAAAGTAAATAAGCTGACTGTTATATAGCTGATAAACAGATTATTAAACTTTCTAAATGTATCTATGACCAAAATCTACACTCATCAAAAAAACTTACTGGTTCAATACATCTATGGCGAATGCGACCTTTTTTCTACATTAGAAATAGAGCATGCTTTGGAAGAAAATGAATCTTTATTTCGCGAGTTCCAAAAACTCAAAAAAATTAAAAATCAAATTTCAAAAGTTAAGGTTTCTCCTTCACAAAAAAGTATTCAAAATGTTTTAAGTTATAGCAAACGACCAGATATCGCCTTGTTGTAATTAATTACTTTTTTAAAAAAAAATTGGAATTGCTAATCGTATTTTCAATTTTCAGAGATAATCAGAAAACAAAAAAATGGGAGGTCCGTTGGTTAGACGACCTCCCTAATCATTCTCAGATAAGTCTAGATGTTGTTACCGGTTTTGAGTAACATTAGACTAAAAAAATTAGTAGTGTTTTTTATTTTAATCGCAGCATTTTTCTCACCTCAGAGACTTCCGCTGTTTCAACAGATAGAAGAAAAACTCCTTTCAATCCTTTGAGTTGCGTGTCATCAATCGTTAAAATGTGAGTGCCTTTATTGTAATTTTTATAATCATGATAAACCATTTTACCCATTTGATCATAAATGGTAATTTCAACGGGCATATCATTTTCAAGAGTAAAGGACGCAACGGTAAAATCAGAAAATGGATTGGGTGCATTCTGCTTGACAACCATCACTGGTTGTTTTTCACTGATGATATCCAAAGACAATAGTTTTATGTCTTCGTCACCACCTTGAGCTACTGCATCAAAAGCTGCATCATCTACAAATAAACTGCTGGCAAGATTTCCACCCTTTTGTGCAGAAAATTCAAGTGTTATAAATGGACTACCTTGAGCAATATTGATTGCCTTTTTATAATCTTTCACAATTTTCAATCCATCGGAAGTAATTACATAATCATCTTTTCCAATTTCATATTTGCTAGCTATGTTATTTAATTTTAATG
>JAKQLF010000143.1 GCA_029567325.1 Bacteroidota bacterium
AATCCATACCATTGCTGGCTTTCAAATTGGCGGTATCACCTACACAAATTTTACTAGGACTTTGAACTTTAAAACTTGGTCGCTCCAAAACCGTAACATCTATCAACAAAGTATCAAAGAAATTGCCATTTTTACCCACTACTTGATAGGTACCAGCCATCATTGGTGAAGCCTTTGCCAAAGTGATGACACTGTCTTGGCTCACAAAAGCTGATGGTCCGCTCCACTCGTAAGACTCGGCACCAGTTACACTTAAAAGTATCTCTGCTCCACGACAGACGGGGGAATTGGATGTTACACTCAAGGAACTCTGGTTGATTCTTCTTACCTCTTGGCTACATAGGATCGTAGTCGTCATAAAGATTAAGTAGAGAAATATGAGATTGCGCTTGGACATTAAAATATTGGATTCGTTCTTAAAGATACAATACACATTGTTTATAAAACGCATGTGAGGTGCAAATTGTCTTATGCGAGATTTTTCAAAATTCTATGCGTGTACCGATTCTGATTGTGCCTGGAATCAATCATATTTATCTTAAGTCAACATTGTGATCAATTCAACCCCTTCAGGGTTGTAAAAAATTGGGGATTTGATTCCCCGAGCTTCGCACGCCTTAATCAAATTGAACCCATTCTGGGTTCTGACCAATCCACTAACTTCTACGATTTCTGAATTCAAATTGTAGGAATTGGCAAAAAAACAACTCAATTTTATTCCGAAATAACTACCTTCCTCACTCCAGAAAATCCTTCTCCAGTCAACTTTATCCAGTACAAACCAGCCGGAAACTCCGACAAATCCAATTCAACAAATTGCTGTCCTTCTCCATACTTTGCATTGGAAAGCCTTGAGATTTGCTGACCACCGCCATTGTACAAATCCATTTTTATTTGACTGGCTTTTGAAAGTGTAAATTTCATATTTACTAGTCCACTTGTAGGATTGGGATAAAGTTGGAATGCTTTATCAAACAAGTCCTCTTGGCTGGTTGATGTAGTAGTCGAAGAGACCAAAACCAAAGCATTTATAGAAAGTGGCTCAAGTTGGAGGGTAATAGTTGAGGCGGTTTTATTGATTGTTTTTTGTTTCAAAGCATTTTGTGTATGTGAAACAAAAGTTTCGCTTGCCGGCAACTTGGAAAGCTTATAAAACTGGTAAGCTTGATCTTTGGTAATGAAATTACTAACATCTAACTGAACTTCCTTGGTTGCACTTGTGTGGCGATTGACTAAAAATATAGTCATGGAATCTGCTGTTGCATTGATGGTAGGATATGCAGAAACAAATGTTTCATCTGTCGAGGTAGCACTCACCAAGTCCTCCTGACCATAACGACTGAATAAATGTAGAGTTTCCCACATGCCTGGCTGCCAGCTCCAGGGTGTAAAAATCTCCACGCCATTTTTCATAAATTCACCCATCATGGAAGCATAAAATGAAGCTTGCACATTGGCGTCGCTCGAATTGATGCCACATTCTGTCATCGCAAAAGTAACTCCATGATTGGCGCCTAAGTATTTAGTCAACCAATCTGCACAACGTCCAAAAATATATTCCTGTCTGATGTTTTCATTCCAGCCACCTTCCACAGTTTTCACCCCATTTGCTTCTGGATACACATAATTTCTATCAAAAAACACCCGGTGAAATTGCACTAATTGGGCCGCATCTGAAGCAGAAGGGTAATAATGAATGTCTAAAACATCAAGTAATTTCACTCCACTTGCTTTTTCTTCTTCCGAAATTCTGAGGATAAAGTATTCCAGCCAAGCATATTTTTTCCCATTCCAAGGGATACCATCATTTCCGTATCGATACCATTGCCATTCATTCGCGGGTACAGGACCCACCAACTTGATATTGGGATATTTTGCTATAGCTGCTTTGGCGACTTTGAAGTATCGTTGCATAAATTCTTCCGCAGGAATCTGCGTTTTCATTACATCATCGTGCGTTCCGGCCCAAATTTCTGGTTCGTTGTCCATGCTCCAGTATTGATAAAATGTTGGGTCATAACCCAAATCATTTTTACTAAACCAATGATCTAGTATGGCCACTGTTGAATCAGCTGGCCAATCTTGTAGGTATAAATTAATATTTCCTTCTGTCAATGCTTTGCCAGCACCATTTGGATTCACTACCCCACCGCCAGCAAGGTTTTGATGTACGCCTTGCCACCATTGTGACCTATTGTAATTCCAATCACCGAAATTGTTTTTATCATTGGCAGCTACCTTGCCAAATAATTGGAAAGACCACATGCCTTGTACTCCAGGCAATTTATCCGTGAGATTTTTGGCCGCTGCGTCCCAATCATTGCTATAAACATTGTTGTACCAATCTGGGTGGCTTGAAAGTTTGTTGCGCCAATTGTATTTTGTACTATTATTTCCACCACTTTGACGCACCATCTTGATTCCAGCTTCTATGGACTTGGTCACTTCATCATTTGAACCATCGTTGAGATAAGTACCTGGAAGTACATTGTTCTTTCCAAATAAATAAGGGGAAATAGACTTTTTGCCTGAACCAGCGTTCACAGCTATTTTCACAACCTGGCTTTTGCCTAGAACCGAGACCAAAAGAAAAATGAAGAATACCTTAATATATTTTAACATGCTGCAGATTTGAAGATTCGCCATTCGAAAAACGAAAATTAATTAAACAGCTTAAAATTACGATTTAATGTAAAACTAACAAAATGTTTCAAAATAAAAGAAATGGATTTTAAGATTAAAAATCCTGAAACTTATACAACACCTACTTGAATTTTCAAATGGGATCCAGGCTTTTGTATTCCTCGTCTGAAAACAATCTGGATTGAATGATGAATCTGATTCCCAAGGGTATTTCAAGTGAAAAACTTGCTCCCCTACCCTTTACAACATCCAAAGTAAGATGGGTGTGTTTCCAATATTCAAACTGGTCTCTGGACATGTAAAAGTTGCAGTCTGCAATATTGCCCAGCAGAACATCATTGTCGTCAATGAAAAACTCACCTTTTGAAAAACACATGGGAGCAGAGCCATCACAGCAACCGCCGCTTTGATGGAACATCAACTCTCCATGTGTCTTCTTCAGAGCATTGATTACACTTTCAGCTTCGTGACTGACCTCAATTCTCTTTGTCATATTTGCATATCGATTATT
>JAKQLF010000145.1 GCA_029567325.1 Bacteroidota bacterium
TGCCGATGGTCTTTGGCGCTATGACGGCAGCACCTATACTAAGGTATCGCAGAAGGGTGCTTATGCTATAATCCAAGATAAAAAAGGAAACATCTGGACTACTGGTGGAGTAAATCCTAATGGGAACGTCTGGGCACTTTCACGTTATGATGCAAAGTCCTTGTACAGTAAAAAGCCCACTGTAACCGAAATAAAGTCACAATCAGGAATGCTTTTGGGGATTGTAGAAGATGCGAAAGGAAATATTTGGTTCGGCTCTGGTGGTGGCGTGTATCGTTATGATGGAAAGACCATTACCGACTTTAAAGGTGCAGCCGATCATTAAATAGTTAAATTATGAAATACATAGAAGTATATGTTTTGTTCCTGATGCTTGCTTTTTGCACTTCCTGTGGAGGACAGAACAAACCAGGCCTCCCAAAAGAAAAGGAACATCCAAAACTTGGAAAAAAACTAGGAAATGGTAATGTTCAATGCGGTATGCAGGACAAAGCAGGTAACCTTTGGTTTGGAACCTCAGACAATGGGCTTTATAAGTATGACGGAAAAACGTTTACCCAGTTTTTAGAGGCAGATGGGCTAAACAGCAATAATATTTCTTGTCTTTTGGAAGATAAGGATGGCAAAATTTGGATAGGTACTTATGCGGGGCTTTGTCTTTACGCCCCTTCGACTCACTCCGGCTCCGCTCAGCACAAGTCGCTAGGAGCAGGTGGTAAAACATTTACCGAAATCCAGATTCCTTTACCACCGGACCTACCTCTCAACAAGAATCAATACTATAGTGACTCGCATTGGGTATACAGTATCATGCAAGCAAAAAGCGGAAAGCTATGGTTCGCAACCATAGATGGAGTTTACATCTACGATGGCAAATCCTTTACTCCGTTTATAGTTAATGTAGGCGCAGGTGGCTATTTAAGCAGTAACAATAACGTAGAACGTATTTTAGAAGATAAAGCGGGTAACATTTGGTTGGGTGGACGAACCAACCAAGGTGTGTATCTGTATGATGGTAAATCTATAACCAACTTTAAACTACCAGAACTAACGATTGTAAACGAGTCGGTTAGATTCGAAAAGGATAGAATCGTAAGTCATAATTGGGCTTGGCCTCAATTGCAAGACAAAAACGGGAACATTTGGTTCAGCAATTGGGCCGGAGCCTACCGTTATGATGGAAAAACATTTACAAGTTTTACAAAAAGCGATGGTTTATCAGGTACTGGTTTAGTTGCAAAAATCATTGAAGATAAAAAAGGAATCATTTGGCTTGGTGGTGATGGTCTTTCTCGGTATGATGGTAATTCTTTTACTCCTTTTAGAGATGGACTAATCAATCCTTGGATTTGGGCAATTTTGGAAGATAAAACTGGAAACATTTGGGTGGGTACGAGACAAACAGGTCTCTACCTTTTCGATGGAAAAAAATTTATTAATTATTCGGAATAGAAATGATAGCTAGCAATGAACTAAAAAACAAAATTTGCAACAATATACAAAATTGAACAGCGGCTTTGCGAAATCCGAAAAAAAACTTCGCTACGTTCAATTCTTTTTCAGAACTTCGCAAAGCCGCAGCGCGTTAGGCACAACAGTAAGACCACACAATGCAAATAGAAAAACTATCCGACAATTGGTTATTCGAACGACACGCTCAAAGTACAATCAGAGCGTGGTTAAGACAATTGCGTTATTTCTATTTTAAACGAGCTTGGGGCGGACACGCTAACGATGGTGACGAATTTCAAGTCGCCTTTTCATTTACAGACCGACAGGACCTGATCAATAAAGTCGGACAACTTGGCTTGACTTTAAACACAATTCCTGAAGACTTTCCAAGACCTGCAATCGGACAACCTTATCCAGCTGACGAATACAATAAATTTAAACATGAGATAAAACAATTCACAGACTTAGAACAGCCTGGACATTCAATAATTTTTGGACACAAGGCGTTTATTTGGGTTCATGACCATTCCATTCACATAACGATATCGGGGACACGAGACGACAATCGATATGAAGTAACTGAAGATGACTTCAATGTTTGCATCCAAATAGAAAAGCAATTTGACAATTTGGGTTGGGCAAAAACAATTGACCAATCATTGGAGAAAAGTGTTTGTTGCCTTTCGCAGGCAAAATACCCAGAACTATATGGAGAAGAAACTATTGTGCCTACCTAAACTAAACAAATTATGAAATCAATCAATATTTCTATTAAAAAAATAATTGTCTTTGGTGTTTTTCTTTTCCTTTTATTGAGCCTCTATTTGATTTGGGGAAAATTAACCAGGCCTTATGGCGTTCAAAGAGTAAGTTTTGTACCATCAAAATCAGTAAATTTCACAAAAGGAAAGTTAAGTTTTGCAATATACAGCGCAAGTACAGGTGTTAATCAAGATATCATTTACCATTTTCATGGAAGAAACTTAGATCATACCATCTGGAATGATGACACATACTATACATCATTGATTCAGTTATATTGGCAAAAATCGAACATAAAGCCCCCTACTGTTGTGCTTGTTTCTTATGGACCTGAATGGCTATTAACCCCAAAGAATTCTAGAGTTGAAAGCGGTTTAATGGATGACTTTGTGTCTAATTTGCCGCTAATTGAATCCAAAATAGGCAAACCAAAAAATAGAATTTTACTGGGTGAATCCATGGGTGGTCTAAATGTGTTAATCTTGGGGCTTAGTCACCCTGAATTGTTTTCAAGAGTTGCTTCACTGTGCCCTGGTGTGTATTTGGATTCTCCATTTTCAGATTTCAATGAAATAAAAGCAGCAATAAAACGAACGGGTGCAGATCCCAAAATAGCATTAGGAATATACAAAATAGCAAGAACTTATGCCTCAAATGAGAAAGAATGGAAAGAAATTTCTCCTATTCATTTGATAAAGAGAGCCAATGTTCATTATCCAGAGTTGTACCTATCTTGTGGCTTATATGATAAATATGGTAATTTTGAAGGTACTGAAGCCCTTGCTAATGTTGCTATTTCAAAAGGAGTAAAAACTAGTTGGCACCCATTATACGGTGGTCATTGTGCCATCGATATTACCTCATTAGCAGATTTCCTCATTATTCACTAGTCGACCCTGAGAAAGTCAGGATCGGCTAGATAAAGCGGATTATACTCATTGGAATAGGCAAGTACCCTCAATAATTCCAAAAACACAGCCAATATTTTAGCCAAAAATTTGGCACGTTTTAATTTTATTCCTTGCCTAACTGCTGAAAAAAAGTTAGGTTTTCTTAACTTCGATTAAAAAATGAGTATTACCTATCCACTCCTCCTAGATGGCGGCCTCTCTAATGAACTGGAAAGGCAAGGCTGCGATCTCAATCAAAAATTGTGGAGTGCGAAATTACTGGAATCCAATCCTGAAGCAATCATACTTGCCCATCTCGCTTATCTTGAATCTGGTGCTGAATGCATCATTACTTCAAGCTATCAGGCTACCCTACCCGGGTTTATGGCGATTGGTTATGATGAAGATTCGGCCAAAGGATTGATTCTTAAATCAGTTCAATTGGCAGAGGAAGCAAGAAGCTGTTTCCTGTCATTAAACCCACAGGCATCAAAACCTTTGATTGCGGCCAGCATTGGTCCTTACGGAGCCTATCTGGCCGATGGCTCTGAATACCGTGGCGATTACATTATCTCTGATCAGGACTTAACCGATTTTCATCAACCAAGAATCAATTTACTCGATGATTCGACGGCAAATCTGCTTGCTTGTGAAACTATTCCTGGTTTTCAGGAAGCCAAGGTGCTATCCGAAATTTTAAAAAATGTCAAAAAGCCCACCTGGGTATCGTTTTCCTGTAAGGATGGTCAACACATCAGTGATGGAACCCCCATTGAGCAATGTGCTGCTCATTTTGCCGATCACCCGACTATATTTGCCATTGGGGTGAACTGCACTTCCCCAGAGTTTATTTCAGAACTAATTCGATCGATCAAAACGAAATCAGGGAATAAAAAGATAATTGTGTATCCCAATTCAGGAGCCGTCTACCATGCTGAAAGTAAAACCTGGTCGGGCCTTTCTGATCTGTCTTCCTGTGCAACAATGGTGAAAGAATGGATGGATTTGGGCGCCGATATTATTGGAGGTTGCTGTGGAATCGGCCCGGAACAAATTACGAGCATGTCTAAAGCAATGGTCAAATTATTTCCGAAAAAAACCCTCGTTGCGCTCGATTCTTTTTCGGAACTTCGCCAAGCCGCAGCGCCTTGTGTGCCATATTACGACCGATCATAGACAAACAGAAAGAATAAAATGAACATTGGAATTTTTACATACGGAACAAGAGGTGACTTACAACCTTATGTTGCGTTAGCTCTTGGACTAATGGACAAAGGACATAAGGTAACGCTCTCGGCAACGGAAGACTTTCAAGACTTTGTTGAAGGTTTTGGAGTAACATTTCTGCCTCTTTGGGGAAATGCCGAAACAATGATGAACTCATCAGAGGGACAAAGCATTTTACAAACGGAGAACTCCATAAAACTTATGAAGTATTATTTTAAAGTACTTCACGACAACAGAGAGCCATTGCGGAACAGTTATTACGAAGCTATATCAAAAGTTGACTTTATCATCGCCAACTTAATGACACTTCCAATTGTAAGTGCTATTGCTGAAAAACAACATAAAAAAGTCGCATTGACTTATTTTATGCCTCCTGTAGTTCCGACAACAGAATTTCCATTAGGCGACTTTGACTTTTTCAACTTTCCTTGGTACAACAAACTGACATACAAAATTGCACAAAGTTTCTTTTGGAAATTTATTAAACAAGACACCAATGAATACAGAAAAGAACTGGGCTTGCCCGAATTGAAAGAGAATTTAGTAACCTATCTGGATAAGCAAAAAAATTTAGACTTATACTGCATAAGTCAATCATTAATTCCACAACCGAAAGACTGGGAAGCCCATCATAAAATAACAGGCTTCATAAATATTCCCAAACAAAAAAGAGATAACCATTTTTTAGATAAAACTCCAACTGAGCTTTCAGAATGGCTAACCAAAGGGGATAAGCCCATTTATATAGGTTTTGGAAGTAACGGAATTGGTAATACCGGAAAGTTTTCAAAAATTCTATTAGAGGTTTTAGCAAAAACCAATGAACGAATTTTATTTTGCACAGGATGGTCGGTATTTGACAATTTACCAATACACGAAAATCTATTCGTGACAAAATATGTAAATCACGAAAGTATTTTGCCTTTATGTAAATTAGGTGTTTTCCACGGAGGAGCAGGAACTTTGGCGACAATGTTACGACATAATTTGCCCGTAATAATTGTGTCTTTTTATACAGACCAACCTACTTGGGGCAAAATCGTAGAACGAAAAAAATTAGGTATTCACATCCCCGTAAAGTCAATGACAAGTGACAAGCTAATTTCTGCAATAAACGAAGTGCAAGCAGAAAAAATAAAAAACAATGTTCTAGCAATTGGACAACAAATTAGAAATGAAAACGGGCTTGACAACGCACTAAACGAAATTGAACAACACATAAAACTCAATCGATAATGAACTGGATATTGAACAACAAACACTACTTCTACCTTTTACTTACAATACTTGGGGGTGGACTTGCTTTTTACTTTGCTGTCCTTGGTATTATTGAACACAAAGGCGAATTTGATAGCATAGAGTTTATAACTAGTACTTGGACCGACAGCTATTATGCAAAAAGCTTGACTTTTGACTTTTGGACAGGAACAATTGCAGGAACATTTTTTATACTATTGGAGGGGCTTCGACTAAAGATGAAGAGAATTTGGCTATATCTTTTTTTGACAGTATGCGTTGCTTATG
This sequence comes from Bacteroidota bacterium, assembly GCA_029567325.1. Classification (GTDB taxonomy): domain Bacteria; phylum Bacteroidota; class Bacteroidia; order Chitinophagales; family Saprospiraceae; genus JADKBO01. The sequence continues at coordinate 5,856 of JAKQLF010000145.1, forward strand.
CGTTCGGGTTTCCATTATTTTTGTTTATGAGAGAACTTCAATTAAGAAAATCGAAATGAAAAATACGACATATAACAAAAATCTGACAAAAATGAAATAAGGTCAAAAGAGCAAAGGAAAATTGTGTTAGTTATTTTTTTCTCGTTCCTTAATGTTAACTTAGCTGCCAACCTTGTTGGACTCAAATATGGAACTGATCATAGGACTGATCCTGCAGGAAAAGTAAACATCTACGTATGAAATACCTTATCTTTTTAAGCATACTTACGATTGGCTACACAATTTCCAGCTTGCCAGAAAATAGCTCATTCAAAACCGTAGAAATTTCGCAACAGCTATCCGATGAATTTGTAAATCCCCCCTCGTCCTATCGGCCAGGTGCTTTCTGGTGCTGGTTGAATGGCAACATGAGCACTACTTCGATTACCAGAGATTTGGAAGCCATGAAGTCCAAAGGAATGAACCGGGCTGAAATCTGGGATGTGGCGGCCATCAGGAATCCATCTTTTATTCCGGCTGGGGCAGAATTTCT
>JAKQLF010000150.1 GCA_029567325.1 Bacteroidota bacterium
CATTTTTGATCATTCTTTGGCAAATCAAGTATTTTACATTTCCAGTGGTCACGGTGGTCCAGACCCAGGTGCCATGTGTGATGATTGCAGTGAGCAAATGTGTGAAGACGAGTATGCTTATGATGTTTGTTTGAGACTTGCCCGAAATTTAATGCAACATGGCGCAACTGTTCATGTTATTATACAAGATAAAAATGATGGCATCCGTGATGAAAAATATTTGGAGTGTGATAACGACGAAGTGACAAACAGTGGTAAAAAATTACCCTTGAGACAATTGGATAGATTGAAGCAAAGGGCAGATGCCATCAATCACTTGTATAAGAAATACAAAAAGAAAGGTGTGAAAAGCCAAAAGGCCATCATGGTTCACATTGACTCTAGAGCTAAGGATAAAAGGCAAGATGTGTTCTTTTATTATTACGATCATAACGTAGGTGGTGAAGCATTGGCAAAAAATGTATTCAATACTTTTGAAAGTAAATACACCCAGCACCGTAAAGACAGTGAATACAAAGGATATGTAGATTCAAGGGGATTGTTTATGCTCCGCAAGGTCATTCCTAGTTCTGTATACGTAGAGCTTGCCAATATCAGAAATATTGCAGATCACAAACGCATCATTTATGATTATAACAGACAAGCGCTTGCAAATTGGCTATTTGAAGGGCTTATCAAGGAGTAGGGTTATTGGAAATTAAGATCCTTGGTAAACTGCGTCGTTTTGAGTCGGTCTATACTGTTGCGACTCAATTGCAAATTTCTTAGAACTCTTTTGGCTCTAGAGCCTACAATGCCTCTTCCAGATGTGAGGTTTGTGAAAACAGGTACTTCACCGCTTGAGGTAATACCAAGGTTAGCTTGTCCGACTCTGATATAATCTGCAACGCTTTGGCCTGCTGAAGTAAAGATGACATCAATACCTTTGAAAATGCGTGTTGTTCCGGCCTCAATAGGAATGTTTGCTCCTATCAACTGATAAAATTCACGACCAGCAAATTCAAATCTATCTGCGGTGATGTTGCTGAAGATATTCCAGTTTAATGTTTTTGGAGAGACTACACCAGCTTTGTTTTCATCGTATTTCAAAACCAGTGTCATTGAATGAATTACTGAATTGAGTCCCGGATTCCATGAGTATCTTGCGTTTGCTTGGTCATCGAAATCTAAACTTCCATTTTCATTGGGTCTGATGAGTACTGCAGGTTCTACCATCTTTGTTGTACCGGTTGCGAACTTACCCTCTCCAAGATCAACTTGCAAAGAGAAGGAATCTACATAGTTTAAAGCAAGATTGGTATTTCTCATTTTATACAAGTAGTTCGGTGCTTGCGCAAATGCACCTTCTGATCTTACATAACCTTCCTGATTGCCATCTACCCTCGTCAATACCCTAGGATTTGCTCCGTTGGAGGTTTTAAAAAAAGTTACATCCAAATTATCGAAGTACAAATTTTGTGGATCCAATGCCAAGGTTGCTGGTGGCACATCCGGATCAACAAATGCTTTTTCTACTCTTGCATAATGCGCAGTATCATTGACATCAAACAATGCATAGACTACTGTGATGGGTTCACCATTTTCCACCAAATCCAGATCATTGTCACAAGCTGAAAATAGAATAGCCAAGGCGAAAATTGCAAGAAATATTTTATACATATCAACTAATTATCAATTAAAAAATTCCCTCTGAAGCAAGCCATTTCTGGTATGTTTGAGCATTTTGGTTGTGGTCGGTCAAATTACTGGCAAATAAATGTCCTGCATTATACCCTGGTTTCGCGCAAAAGAAAATATAATCATGATCTTCTGCATTGATGACCGCATTGAGGCTACTCATGGATGGCATACAAATAGGACCAGGAGGCAGTCCCGCATACATATAAGTATTATAAGGCGAATCATATTCCAAATGTTTGAGCAAAACCCTTCTAAGTGTAAAATCTTGCATTGCAAAAACCACTGTTGGGTCAGCTTGCAATTTCATTCCAGTCTTTATTCTATTGAGATATACTCCCGCTACGGTCGCTTTTTCTGCAGCAAGGTTTGATTCTTTCTCGACTATGGAAGCCATTGTGTATGCTTCTTCCGTTGTTAATCCGTGTTTTGCCAATTTCCCAGCATTCTTTTCCCAAAAACTATTGGTATGGTCAGCCAATTTTTCTATGACTTTTTCAGGTTTGGTTGTCCAGAATACTTCGTAGGTGTCTGGTAAAAATGCGGTCATCATGGTTTCCGCATTTTTGTTGTATTTGGATTGAATGGTTGGGTCTCTTAATACATTTAAAATCATCAAACTATCTGATTCTATGTATTTTGAAAGGGCTCCTGCAAGATCTGCTAAAGTCCTTACATTATTGATGGTCAGTTTCATAGGAGCTTGTTCACCGGCTCTCAACATCCGGACGATAGACTTATTTGTTTGGTCGGGAGCGATTACATAATGACCTGGTGCAACTTCATCTTTTTTATACTTCATCCAGGTTGCAACTTGATCAAATGCAACGTAATCTTTTAGAACAGATCCTTCTTTTAAAATAGCAACAACATCATCGTAACTACTTCCAGTAGGTATGAAAATTTCTTTACTATCTGGAGAAACAGTGTTTACAGCAAAAACACTTTTATAAAAATATCCTCCAATCAATAAAGCCAAAACAACCATGGCAAGCAAAACATAAAACAATTTCCTCATAAAGAATACAAATTAATATTTTTCATGTTCATTGGGAAAGTCAGCTGATTTAACATCTCGGATGTAATGCTCGACTGCTTCTTTAATAATGGTGTATAAATCCGAATACCTTCTTAAAAAGCGTGGATGGAAGTCCTTGGTAAGACCCAATAAATCATGACTCACCAAAACCTGACCATCGCAACCGCCTCCAGCACCGATTCCTATAACGGGAATGCTGAGCGATTGTGATACTTTTGTTGCCAAATCAGCAGGAATTTTTTCAAGGACAATAGCAAAACAACCCAATTTTTGTAAGAGTTCGGCATCTTTGGTCAATTTTTCTGCTTCTTCCTCTTCTTTGGCCCTAACAGTATAAGTCCCATATTTATAAATACTTTGCGGCATTAATCCCAAATGTCCCATGACAGGAATTCCCGAAGCTAGAATCCTGATAATAGATTCCTGCACTTCTTCACCTCCTTCCAGTTTCACCGCATGGGCGCCAGATTCTTTCATAATGCGGATGGCACTTTCCAACGCTTTTTCAGGATTAGCCTGGTAACTTCCGAAAGGAAGATCAACCACTACTAATGCCCTTGAAACTGCCCTAACAACGCCTTGTGCATGATAGATCATTTGATCAAGCGTTATGGGTAGGGTAGTCTCATGTCCAGCCATGACGTTGGAAGCACTGTCTCCAACTAGAATGATGTCAATACCAGCATCGTCTATGATCTTGGCCATGCTAAAATCATAACCAGTAAGCATACTTATTTTTTCACCCTTTTTCTTCATTTCCATGAGGATGTGGGTAGTAATTCTCTTCAGATCTTTTGTTGCAGCTGACATAAAAGTTAATTTTGAGGGCGCAAGTTAATCAACTCCTATATTTGTCACAGCATTGTTGTGTTTCAAAAAATAAATAAGAATTTGTAATATGAGTGATTTACCTGTATATCACGTAAATGTAAAGGTTGAGACATTTGAACCAAACAATCTAGGCTATCATCATTTTATCAAAATAGACCATGAAATAGCTCAAGATTTATTTTTTAATAATACACGAAGAATTTTGCTGACAGATGGTATCATTGCCCCATTACACATGTCTATTTCTAAAAATAAGGATTTTTACTTCATCCTCATTTCCAAGGACTTACTCAAACAATTTAAGAAAAAGCCCGGTGATTTAATTTCCTTACAGATCCAATCAGATAGGAGTGAATATGGATACCCTTTGCCAGAAGAATTCGCAGCAATTTTTGAATATGATGATGAAGCTCGTGTTTGGTTTGAAAAACTAACTCCTGGAAATCAAAGAAATTTGATCCGTGCCATTATGATTGTGAAAAGTGATCAATTGAGGGCTGAAAAAAGTTTGATCATGATGGAACACCTCAAAAGACTGAAGGGCAAGGTAGATTATAAGCTTTTGCGAGAGGATATGAAATCCGGGATATAAAAGGACGAGGAAAATCCTAAAGTTCTTGATTAAAGGTCAAGCTCTCTTTGAGTTCAGCAACGCTGATATCAAAATGTGAAGCGTCATAAACACACTCACCGTTTTTAATCAGTAAAAGTTGTGGCGACTCATGGTGGACATGATATTTTTCTGCTAAAGCATTAGATAAGTTGCGATAAGATAAAATATCTAAATAATAGGCGCTCAAATCCAGATCCCATTTGTCTTCTAGCCTCATTTTGGCCATAGCACTGATGGAACAAGTTCTTGAATGTTTAAGAATAACAACAGGAAAATCGAAAGATTCCTTATTTATAGTCTCAATATCTTCGAAAGATGTGAGAAGTTTCCAATCCATTTATTTTATATCAGACTTATTTCAAGATTGAAATGCCGATTTTCATTTCATACGGACATCCATAACCACCTCTTTTACAAGAGCTTAACATAACCAAAGTAAAAAGCATTACTGCTGCGATTGCCACTCTTTTGTTCATTATTACCAGAATTGAATTTAAATAAAATTTAGCATTGTCATACAAACGATATACAACAATCAATTATTACGCCAAAGTTCATTCATATTTCGGAATTTTCTACATATTGACTCTAAAAAGAATTGGGTTACTACAAATGAGCAATTTTTTTTCAATCAAATTAATTATTTTCTTAATATGAAATTTTGGAATAAATTTGTGCTTTTGATTCCGAGACAGTCTTTGAGTAAGTCCGTTTTAGAAGTAAAAATTTATTGAACAGGTCATTGATTTTCAAAGCATGAGGGTACATTTTATAGCAATTGGTGGGGCGGCGATGCACAATTTGGCGCTGGATTTACTTGCTTCTGGTTGGCAGGTAACTGGTTCGGATGATGAAATTTATGAACCCGCTTTATCGAGATTGGAAAATGCAGGAATAAGTCCTCAAAAATTCGGATGGTTTGACGATAAAATTACATCAGATATTGATGTGGTGATTTTGGGAATGCACGCAAAAAAAGATAATCCAGAGTTAGTCCGAGCTTTAGATATAGGTTTAAAGGTAGTTTCTTATCCTGAATTTGTAGCAAGTCAATCCGCTCACAAGAAGAGAGTTGTCATTGCTGGAAGTCATGGCAAAACCACAACCACATCAATAATCCTCCATGTGCTAAAAAATGCAGGATTATCTTTTGATTATTTGGTGGGCTCATACATTGAAGGTTTTGATCGCATGACTCAATTGTCAGACGCACCTATTATTGTCATAGAAGGAGACGAATATTTGAGCAGTCCAATTGACCTTGTTCCCAAGATACATCATTACAAACCTCATCTAAGCGTCATAACTGGTATATCATGGGATCACATCAATGTTTTTCCCACATTTGAAATTTACACCGAGCAATTTTCAAAATACATTGAACTTCATGAGCAAAATGCAACAATTTTCTATGATCAAGAAGATGAAGTTTTATGCCAGGTAGTTTTAAAATCAGAAAGAAAAGACATAACCTTCGTACCTTATTCATCACTTGGCTTGAGCGCTCAAAAGCAAGTCGTTTTTGAAGAAACTCATTTTGATTTCCCATTGATAGGCCGCCATAATCAGAAAAATGCAAGCGCAGCAATGCTAGTGTGCGAAAATTTGGGTATTGATCGGTTTGACTTTTTCAAATACTTGCAAAGTTTCACTGGTGCAAAGAAGCGATTACAAGTATTGTGGAATAAGCCAGAAACAAAAGGATTTCTGGATTTTGCCCACGCTCCATCCAAAGTAAAAGCTACTGTTACCTCGGTCAAAGAATGGTTTGACATGCCATTGATTGCTTTCCTGGAGTTACATACATTTTCTAGTCTAAATGAAGGCTTTCTTTCGGAATATAAAGATACTCTTAACAGTGCTGACAAAAGTTTTGTCTATATTGATGGTCATACCTTACAGATGAAAGGCAAAACTGCCATTGAAAACAAAACCATCCAAGAGTCTTTCGGAGATCCGGAATTAGAGATAATAACAGATAAAGAGGCATTACATCAGATCATTACAGATTTTGATTTTACTAATGGAGTAGTGCTATTCATGTCATCAGGTACTTTTTCTCAGTTTGATTTCAAAACGTTCGCTGAAAAGATTATTTAAATAAAAATTAAGCTTTTCTTGTAACTATTTTAATCAAAGTCACGTTATCACTTTATATACCAATTGAAACATTAGTTGTTGCTATGAGTACACCATCATTAAGAAAATATTTGCTTGCTTCCGTTGTTGTTTTATCACTCTTTTGCTATTATCATTTGAATTATTGTGTAGAATTTTCAGGTACTAGTGAGATGCTGATTTCAAACATTGATTACATGGAAAAATTTTCTGACAAGGATGACAAATTGAAAGACATCCTCATAGTGATCATCAATTCTTTTGTTCAGACAACGTTATAAGCCTTCCATTCTTTTTTTCTTTTGTAAAAATAAACCTTACTTAGATAAGCCAATTGGTTATTAATCATTATCATTGCAGATAACCAAATCTTATCGAACATTGCAAACTGATTACTTAAAGTGGTATTCACCAACTCTCAATTTAGATACTGAGATGTTGGTCTACGGGCATTATGGCAAACCGGTCATTATTTTTCCGACGACCATGGGCAGGTTTTATGAAAGCACAGATTTTGGTCTTATTGAATCTGCAAAATGGTTTGTAGACGAAGGCAAGGTAAAATTGTATTGCGTTGATAGCATTGATAAATTCAGCTGGTATAATAAAGGTGCTCATCCTGCTGAAAGGGCAAAAAATCATGCCTGGTTTGATCAATTTGTTTATTCTGAAATTGTAAGACCAATATTAGATAAATTTGGACTTCAAAAAATAGCAGTTGCAGGTGCAAGTTTTGGTGCCTATCATGCAGCTAATTTTGCTTTCAAACATCCTGAAGTAGTAAGTGATTTGATTGCCATGTCTGGTGCATTCGACATCAGTAATTTTGTTTCGGGACATTATGATGACAACATTTATTACAATAACCCTGTGGATTATCTTCCAGGTTCCAATCATCCGGATTTGTGGAAAATGAACATTATCTTGGGAGTAGGTGAGTGGGACATTTGCTTGGATGCAACCAATAGGCTCAGCGGTATCCTCAATTCAAAAGGAATCAATCACTGGTATGATTTAAGAAGATGGGCTAAACATGACTGGCCACTTTGGAGAGATATGTTTCCCCATTATTTATCGACTATTTAGCACTTTCGTTAAAACATTAAACCAACTTGGTATGAAAAAGATAGCTATTTTACATGGAAGAGAAGAGACCTTTCCATCTGCCTTTATCAATGAAATAAATAGAATTGCGCCTTCAGGCATTGTAGCAGAGCCCGTAAAAATTGATATGTTGGCGCAAGCTGCTCCTACAGATTATGCTGTTATTATAGATAGGATCTCCCAGGATGTACCATTTTACAGAGCATATTTAAAAAATGCTGCTTTATCAGGGGCTGCAGTGATCAATAACCCATTTTGGTGGAGTGCAGATGAAAAATTCTTCAACAATGCATTGGCTTTGAAAGTGGGAGTTCCAGTGCCAAACACTGTATTGTTACCTTCATTTGAAAGACCTCATGATACCTCAGAGCAGTCATTTACCAATATGGCTTTTCCATTAAATTGGGACACCATGTTTGAATACATTGGTTTTCCGGCCTATATGAAACCATTTGATGGTGGTGGATGGCGAGATGTGTATAGAGTAGAGAACAAAGAAGACCTTTTTGATAAACACTCCCAGACCCACCGTTTGGTCATGTTGCTTCAAGAAGAAATAAAATTTGATTTTTATTTCAGGTGTTATTGTATTGGCAGAAAGTATGTGCACATCATGGCATACGAACCTCGCAATCCTCACCACTTGCGTTATGTCGTTGAAAATCAAAATTATCCAGAAGGTTTATTAGAGACGGTTAAGGATTATACACTTAAGCTCAATGAAGCCTTGGGTTATGATTTCAATACAGTAGAATTTGCGGTAAGGGACGGCATTCCTATTGCTATTGACTTTTGCAATCCTGCTCCTGACGCAGATTTGAAGTCCGTAGGGCAGGCCAATTTTGAATGGGTTGTAGAGCATTCTGCGAAATATGCAATAGAACGCGCACTCATTCACGATGAGGACAAAGTCAACCTTACCTGGGGAACTTTTGTTAAGGATAGTATTGTCTAATTTTTACTTGCTATTTTTGCAAATTATTTAAAGAATATGTGATGGTTGATAGAATGAGCGTGGCTATTTTGGATATGAATAATGGCTTTCCCAATCAGGGTTTGCGTTGTATCAAAGAAATCGTTGCGCAATTTGCAGATGAGGTAAGCTTTGAGGTATTTGACGTCCGACAATTGAACGAAATTCCCGATTTGTCTTTTGATATATACATTTCTAGTGGTGGTCCAGGTAGTCCATTGCTCGAAGGTTTACCTTGGGAGGCTCCTTATTTCAAATTATTGGAAGATGTTTATGCTTTTAATAAATCCGAAAAAGGAAATAAGAAGTATATGTTTCTGATCTGCCATTCCTTTCAATTGGCTTGTGGATATTTTAAATTGGGCGAATTGACTAAAAGGAAATCGACTTCTTTTGGTATTCATCCTGTGCATAAAACCAGGGCTGGATATAAAGATGTTTTGTTTAGGGAGCTACCAGACCCGTTTTTCGTTGTGGAAAGCCGGGATTGGCAAGTTATTCAACCAGATTTAGCCACTTTTGAAAAAAAAGGATGTGAACTTTTAGCTCTTGAAAAATTGAGGTCACATGTTGATTATGAAAGGGCGCTCATGGCAATAAAATTTTCAGACGAAATATATGGAACCCAATTTCATCCTGAAGCCGATCCAGTTGGTTTGGATAAGTATTTAAGGATGGACGACACTCGTGAAAAACTGGTGAGTCAATTTGGTGAAGAAAAATATTTGAGGACTTTGGCACAGACAGCAAATCCCAATAAAATTGAACTCACCAAGGAGTTAATATTGCCTGGATTTATTAGAAACTGTATTCACAAAATGCAGCACTTGGAAATGACCTAATAAGCTATCATTGTTTATGGACAAAAATTGGAGATCAAAATTTAATGAGTCTTGGAAAGCAGAAAATTACCAAGCAATGTATGAAAAAATCAAGGTTGATTTCAATCATGATCTCCCTTTCAGAATGAGTGAAACTCCGGGTTTTTTTGACCAGGATTTCGTCAAACTCATTGTAGATGCAGCAAATGATATTGGCTCACAAATTGCTTCAAAGCAAATTTTAGAATTCTCTGATTCGGTCTTTGATATATGTCCTTACAAAGTGCCTGGGGACGAATCTCTGAGTTCTTTTTTTCAAGCAGACTTTGGTATAACCATCGATGAAGATGGAAAAATAATTCCTCAACTTATTGAGGTACAGGGTTTTCCATCTTTGTATTTCTACCAATCGTATCTCGCTCATTTGTATAAAGATGCCTATGACTTAGACCAAAATCTTTCGATCTATTTAAATGGCATGGTTGAAGAACGCTATTTTGATCACCTCAAAGAAATCATACTCAATGGAGAGTCCCCGGAAAATGTGGTCATGTTGGAAATTGAGCCAGAAAAGCAAAATACTTATATCGATTTCTTGTGTACTAGCCAAGCGCTTGGGATCAAAATCCTTTGTATTTCCAAAGTAATTAAGGATGGTAAGAAGTTATATTACAAGGATGAAAATGGTGATTTGATAGCCATAAAGCGAATCTATAATCGGATCATTTTTGATGAGTTGATACAAAAGAAACTGGATTTAGATTTCAATCTGACTGATGAAGTAGAGGTAACATGGGCTGGTCATCCCAATTGGTTTTTCAAGCTCAGTAAGTTTATCTTGCCTCGATTGTCAGGACCATTTGTTCCAAAGTCTTATTTTTTAAACGAGGCCCCTTTAGATACCATAGATTTGAATGATTACGTATTAAAACCATTGTTTTCATTTGCAGGGAGTGGAGTAGTGTTGAATGTAAACAAAGAAGTCTTGAGTCACATTCAAGAACCCCAAAATTACATTTTACAAAAGAAAGTAAATTATGCGCCAGTCATAGAAACACCTGATGGTCCATCAAAATGTGAAATCAGGATCATGTATTTGTGGTTGTCGGGTGATGAAAAGCCCACTGTAGTATCAAATTTACTTCGTATGAGTAAAGGAGAAATGATAGGTGTTAAGTATAACAAAAACAAAACCTGGGTTGGAGGTAGCGTAGGATTTAGTGTTTAGTTTCTATTATTCTATTCCACAAAGTTTCACAACAAAATAAATCAAAGCAGCTACCACAGCACTGACTGGAATTGTGAGAATCCAAGCCCAAAGCAAATTTACAGTAATACCCCACCTTACAGCACTCAATCTTTTGATTGCACCCACACCGATGATAGAACCAGTTATGGTATGTGTTGTGCTCACTGGAATGCCCATTTGCTCAGTCATAAACAAGGTATATGCTCCTGAAGTTTCAGCACAAACCCCTTCGAGCGCTGTTACTTTAGTAATCTTAGTACCCATTGTTTTGACAATTTTCCAACCGCCGCTCATAGTTCCTATTCCAATTGCGGTATAACACGCTATCGGTACCCAAGCAAGTTCTTTCAGAGCAACACCGACATCGGCATATTTATCTGGTTGCGCGGCCACATAAGCCGCTGCAATGATTCCCATCACTTTTTGAGCATCGTTACCACCATGTCCAATACTGAAAGCTGCAGAAGATAATAATTGCAGTTTTTTAAACATTTTGGAAATTTTGTAAGCATTGGGAGTAGCTATTTTTTCAGAATAAATATAGGCCATCAAGAATATCAGAATGATGACCAAGATTCCGTAAATGATGATAGAGTTATCTGCTTTAGAAATTGCTCCTGTGAGTTTTTCTTCATTTACAGCAGGATCAATGTCCTGCTTGATGATAGAAACCATTTTCGTTGCCCCTAGTTGGTCATAAGATTTGATGAGTGGGTATATTTTTTCTCGCAAAGCAGCATTAGTTGCGTAAGCAGGGTCTGTATCTGGTAATTTATCCAATTTATAATACTTGGTGACTGCATCTTTCATCTTGTTTTGTTCAAAGTAATCAAACAACAGAAAGGTCAAGAAAGCCATCACTAGAATAATTCCGATCTTGAGCCAAAAGCGTTGAATCATAGTTACCGCTGTGATGAACATGGAAATGATCATGCCAATGATTGGAGCAAGAAAAATAAACAAAACAATTTGTGTTATCTTTTTTACTTCAATGACATCAAATATGGAATTAAATCCTTTGCCCAATGCCGCGTGAGTTAACGCTGCTCCTGCAAAACCACCGATCAACGTATGAGAAGATGAAGATGGTATCCCAAACCACCAAGTAAGTAAATTCCAGAAAATGGCGGCCAACAAACCAGATAAAATTACACCTAATGTGATATAATCTGCATATACGGTTTTGCCAATGGTATTGGCAACAGCGTGATCACTGAAAATAAAATAAGCAACAAAATTGAAAAAAGCAGCCCAAAGTACAGCTTGAAAAGGTGTAAGCACCTTGGTTGAGACAATTGTAGCTATAGAGTTTGCCGCATCATGAAAACCATTGATATAGTCAAATATTAAAGCCAGTATGATGATAATGACAAGTAAACTCATGATGTTGGTAGTCGATTAGAAAAGGTGATGAAAAGAAACTAAAATTATCATGCGTATTTTACAATGATACTTTCCACTACATTGGCCGCATCCTCACATTTATCTGTCACACTTTCCAATTTTGAATATATTTCTCTAAGCTTCAAAAATTCTTTGGCATCTACCTCAGGACTGTCAAACAATCTTTGGATGGTTCTATCAAAAACGTCATCTGATTGGGTTTCTAGTTGCTTAAGTACTGCGATTGATTCAATCATCTGCTTCATATTCTTCATGTCCTTGAGATCAAAAATGATTTTTGAAACCAAAAGACAAGATTCTCTATTAATTGCAGATAACTCCTGAATTTCTTTGATTGTTGGGTCGACTTTGTAGAGGTGTATCTTCTTAGAGGCAGCGTAGATATTGTCACAAATATCATCTAAGGCAGTAGCAAGTTCATGGATGTCTTCTCTATCAAAAGGCGTTATGAAGTTTTTGCTTAATTCAATAAATAACTTGCCAACCAGTTCATCGTTATTTTTCTCTTTTTCTTTTATTTGGTAGATAATCTTAGCTTGTAAGTCTTTGTCTTTTTCCAAAGAGAGGTCATTTGCCAAATTGCCCATTACATCTACAACAACCGCAACTTTGTCAAATAACTCGTAAAAAACGTTGTTTCTGGTAAGAAATGAACTGAAAAAAGATCCGATTGCCATGAGTATTGAAATTTAGACTGCAAAAGTAAAGTTTAATTACATATTTTTATTTCAAGATACATTGTTTACAATTATTTAATATTGAAAGCAATAAAATATTTTACAAAATAATGTATTGCGTGCTCAAGAGTTTCAATTTTTTGATTTTGGGTTATTACACAATCTAAATGTTAAATTTGAATAATGGAAAAGTCGTAGATCTGTTTTATAGTTTTTTGGCCATGTTTTTTTGGCTGAAATGTATGATCATGCACTCAGGGCTATATATTGTCTAAACTTTTTTTCTTTATTCACTTTGCTAATAATGTTTGAAGAGATGGCTATTTTTGGTCACTCAGCTAAAAAAGAAGTTCAATGTTTGTGCTTAAAGACATTACTCATTTCAGCAAAATGTTGAAATTCAAAAAGAATGAAGACGGGAAAGTGCTTATTTGGGATCAAATACGTAAGAAATGGTTGGTCAACCAGCCAGAAGAATTGGTGCGTCAAATCATTTTTTTACAATTAACACAAGAGTACGGTTATCCAAAATCTAGATTTCAAGCTGAAAAAGGTTTAAAAATTTACGACAACAAAGGACGTTTTGATCTTCTACTGTATGATTGGGAAGTGAAACCATTTATTGTTATAGAATGTAAAGCCTTTGATTATAAGTTGAATGCATTGAATTATAGTCAATTAGCTATTTATAATGAGCGTTTGGATGCTCCTTTTATTTGTTTGACAAATGGAATTGTGGCTGCATGTTATCAAAGAATTGAAAATAAATACGTAGAATTAGAAAATTTTCCGGAATACCCTGCCAAATAACAAAATGAATGTTTATGCAAAAAAAAGTGATTGTATTGTTGTTGCTGTTTGTAGCTGTGCAAGCCATAGGACAGATTTTTAAAACCAAAAAACAACAACCAATTCCTGTACCACCCGTGGTCGTCCAAGACACAGTGAAAAAGGAAAAACCAGATCCCTACAAAAAAGTCATTACCAATGAAGCGGTCACAGACTCGGGCTTCTTCATCACTCATAAAGTTGGAGATCAATATTACTTTGAATTGCCAAAATCGGTCATCAATAAGGAAATATTAATTACTTCCAGAATTTCTGGTTTTGTGAAAAATTTAAATTTCGGTGGGGCAGGAGTAGAATCAAGACCGCAAAGGGTCATCAGATGGCAAAAGAGGGAAAATCAAATTTTGATGCGCTATGTTTCTTACAACAGTATTGCTGATGAAAATGAACCAATTTATGCTTCAGTAAAAAACAATAATTTTGAACCCATCATCATGTCTTTTGATATAAAGGCATATAGTAAAGATTCAACTTCCTATGTGATCGACGTTGCGCCTTTATTTACTCAAGATGTTGATCTTATTGGCCCTGTGAGCAGTGAGGATTCCAAAAAATTTGGCTTGAGAGGCGTAGATGGAAAAAGAAGTTTCATTCAATCAATGAAGTCATTTCCTGAAAATGTTGAAGTCAAACATGTGCTTACATTCAACGGTAGCAATTTGCCAGACAACCAATTAGCGGGAGCAATGAGTATAGAAATGAATCAATCGTTTGTGTTGCTTCCAGAAATAGCAATGACTCCCAGAGAATTTGATCAAAGAGTTGGATACTTCTCCGTCTCCCAGACAAATTATAGTCTGGACGAACAAAAAGCTGCACAACAAAGGTTTATCACCAAATGGAGATTAGAGCCAAAGGACGGAGAATGGGGTAAATATTTAAGCGGAGAACTTGTAGAACCAAAAAAACAAATTATTTATTATTTAGATCCTGCGACTCCCGAAAAATGGCGGCCATTTATCAAACAAGGAATAGAAGATTGGCAAGTAGCCTTTGAAGAAGCGGGTTTTAAGAATGCAATAATCGCAAAAGATCCTCCCTCAAAAGAAGAAGATCCAGATTGGAGTCCAGAAGACGTCAGATACAGTGTGGTCAGGTATGTGACAACCGATATTCAAAATGCAATGGGACCGCATGTGCACGATCCAAGAACTGGAGAAATCATTGAAAGTGATATAATATGGTATCATAATGTGATGAATCTCTTACGAAATTGGTATTTTATCCAAACAGCTGCCATCAATCCAAACGCCAGAAGTGTGAAGTTTAAAGATGAAGTAATGGGGAGACTCATCAGGTTTGTGGCTGCACATGAGGTAGGGCACACACTTGGTCTGCCTCATAATATGGGATCAAGTAGTGCGTATCCTGTTGACTCATTGCGTTCACCAAGATTTACAAACGAAATGGGAACGGCCCCCTCCATTATGGAT
>JAKQLF010000152.1 GCA_029567325.1 Bacteroidota bacterium
TTCTTTGGTAAACAAGGGCATTTGGATAAACTTAAAATGTAGTTTATCATAAAATACATCACAATCCTGGTCTTTGAGTTGGACATGGCGTAAAAATTTTCTTCTTTCCTCCTCTTCATCATATTCAAAATCCAAAACGGCGATCATGTAAATTGGGGTCAATTTGAAATCCCATTCACCTCGTTTGGCTTGTTCTCGGATAGGGAAAGTCAGATAAAAAAGTGATCTGTCTTTGAAATAATTGATCTTCGCTTTTTGCATTTCTACCACAAAGTACTCTCCACTGATTGCCTTACAGTGGATGTCAAAAATGGCTTTGCGTTCCGTAGGTAAGTCGGGTAAATTTTCAACGTTTTTAAAGCTAAGTTCTTTAATCTGATGGTGTGCTGGCAGAAGTTGATTGAGGAAATCCATTAGCAAGTCCTTGTTGGCTTCTTCGCCAAAAAGCTTCTTAAACCCAAAATCAGTATATGGATTGATGTACCTTGCCATAAGTGCAAAAAATTTTGGCTAAAATACGAAGAATATTGGAGATTTGCTGGAAATGTTTTAAAGGATGGGTGATGCAACTTATTTTTTTAAGGAATAATCAAAGCGATGCAAGGTGATGGTCTCATGTCGTCTCCCACATGTATAAACCAACGCTGGAATCACCAGCAAGAAGATGCGGTACAAAGAATGGTATTGATTGGTCATGGCCTCATTTCTCATTTCCCAATGCCCCGGATTTGAGTATCCACTCCCGTCATCTCCCAATGCCCCAAGGAAACCGGAATATTCCCCATCGCATTGAATTGATCCAAAAAGTCTTTGATTTGGAAAGGCGCTTTGTTGAGCTCTTTTACTCTTGCAAAATCAGTCATGGCATTTTCAATAAGGTATTTTCCAGTTAGGTAACTAGTGCCGTAACCCGGCTGGCGCAGGTAGAGGTGCTGTTCAAAAATCCGCAATTCTGGTTCTGTTTTCATCCAGCCGCGTGGGGTATATTCCGAATGGATGCCTCCTGCTTCGTCCATGGTCATTTCATTGGCATGCGCATAAAGGGAACCCAAACCCCGAGCCGCACGC
>JAKQLF010000174.1 GCA_029567325.1 Bacteroidota bacterium
CCCTGTCATGCACGGTTGAAGGCATGTTGGATGATATGAATTTGGTGGAGCAATTAATAGATCAGGTTTACCAGTTCAGCAGAATGTATTGGAAAAGCACCAATCAGCAGAGCTTACCGGTTACCATCAAATATCCTGAAATGGTTGCAGAAATCTACCCCTACTTTCAGCATGAAAAACTATCACCCTTCGGGCAGGAAAGCCTTTGGTTTTTATAAAACAGTAATAGAATGAAAATGAGCAGAACAAAAAATACCCAGCATTTCAATAATATTTTCATCAATGCAGATACAGTGCACAGGTGTGTATTTACTTTGCTCCATAATCTTAAAAACGTAATTATATGGACTCATTAAACGACTTCCTAATTCAAAAACCAAGACCACTTCCTGTTATTGTTGCAGTAGACAGAAGTGGCAGTATGGGAACAAATGGTAAAATAGATGCCTTAAACATTGCACTCAAAGACTTTATTAATTCAATAAAGGACGAAGACAGCAACAAGGCAGAAATACACATTTCTTTATTCAGCTTCGGGGGTGAAAGTGCAACTTGTGACATCCCGTTGACACCAATTAGCCAAGTAAACACTCAGACATACCAGGCACAAGGCAGGACGCCAATGGGTGGTGCGTTTACAATGTTAAAAGAACTAATAGAGGACAAAGTACAAATTCCATCAAGATCTTATAAACCAACAATTGTTTTGTTAACTGATGGTATTCCGACCGATGATTTTCTTTCTCCAATGAATGAACTTATTAATGATGGTCGGTCTTCAAAAGCCTTCCGTATTGCTATGGCAATTGGTGATGACGCTGACCATAATATGCTTTCAAAATTTGTAAGCTCACCTGAATATTTGGTTTTGGGTGATAGTGCAAGAGATATTAGGAAGTTTTTCAGGTTCGTAACAATGTCTGTTACCCAGCGAATGAAAAGTCAAACACCGGATATGCAGCAAATACCACAAATGCCTGATGACGAAACTCTTGATTTCTAATGGAGTTGAAAACTACAATCATACAAGCAAGTATCCGTGGCGATAAACATGAAGCTATTCCCAATCAAGACTATATAAACGTCTTTGAGAATGATGAATTTCTGATAACCACAGTTTCAGATGGATTAGGTTCATCTAAAAATTCGTTAGAAGGAGCACAAATTGCTTGTAAGAGTGTAATTGATGAAATCCAAAAATTTCAACTTTCGTCTGAACTTCAATTCCTCAGTAATAAGATAAAAGAAAGGTGGAAAAAGGAAATAGAATCAATTTCCAGCATTATAAGTGATTATCGAACTACCAACTCCTTTATAGCTGTTTTCAAAAAGGAAAAGAAAATAATTGTTGGTCAGATAGGTGATGTTCTGGTTTCCCTTAGAATGGATGGTTTATTCCGCTATTTAGAATCAACAAGTAAAGATTTCTCTAATGAGACCGTTTGCCTTGGTTCTGGTAGAGATGAAAATTTCAAACTGGCCTTATTTGAATTTGGGCACACATTTGATTTTTTGATTGCAACTGATGGCATTGCTGACGAATTACAAACAGAAAAAATTGAAACATTGCATGACTATTTTAAAAATAAATTTCAAAATATTGAAGTATCAAGAAGAAATGATGCTTTAAAATGTGATTTAGAAGAATTCCTAACCGAAAAAAACAATGATGATAAATCAATGATTTTCATCTGGTCAAATAAAAATTAAATGAACGTAGTAGATTCAAAAAATATCAGTTACGAAGTGCTTGAAAAACTTGGTGAAGGTTCTCAAGGTGTCACCTATTTGCTAAAAGACAAAAAGCACATTGTTAAACTTTTCAACCAAAGTTTTGATGACAATACAACCAAATCCAAAATTAATTTCCTAATAAATTTAGGGTTAGATAAAAAAGTGTTTGCAGTTCCATTAAGACAAATTACACAACCAAAGAATGGTTATGTATCTGAATTTGCATCTGGAATGATTCCGTTGTCATCATTAAAACTTGGAACAGAAAATACAAATCTTGCAGAATGGTATTTGTCATCAGGAGGTTTATTAAAAAGATACAATGTTCTTATTCGTTTAGCAGCATTATTGAGAGCATTACACAGTAAGGGTCTCGCCTATTGTGATTTATCACCTAACAATGTTTTTATATCTGAAAGGACTGAATCAGATAATGTTTTTTTGATTGATTTAGACAATCTCAGGTATAAAACAAGTATAGTAAATAACATCTACACCCCTTTTTATGGTGCACCTGAAGTTATTTCTAATAATGCTCCAAATACAACCATGTCCGACTGTTTTTCATTTGCTGTATTGGCTTATGAACTGCTCACATTAAACCACCCTCTAATTGGAGATTATGTTTCTGAAGGTGAACCGGAATTGGAAGAAGAAGCCTTAAAAGGTAAATTACCCTGGGTTGACCATTCTGAAGACAACACGAATGAAAGGACTACCGGCTTGCCTTCAGAAAAGGTAATGCCGGAAAAACTACTAAATCTTTTCAGAAAGAATTTTGAAGAAGGGCTAAATAATTCTCTTGAAAGACCAAGTATGGCAGAATGGTTTGACATGCTAAATCTTGCATTAAATGAGCTTCTGAGATGTGGTAACATCAATTGCAACCTTAGATACCCATACAACAATTCAAAAAATTGCAATTTCTGTGGACAAGCACCTCAAAAAGTGACTCGTATTCAAATGAGAAGATGGGAGGAAATTGAATATTATGATGAGAAAACACACGAAGTAAAACAGCAGTTCTGC
>JAKQLF010000208.1 GCA_029567325.1 Bacteroidota bacterium
AAAGTAGATTTAACATTACTTGATGCTGACTTCGGATATACGTTGGATTCTGGTGATTTGGGCTGCTTTGAAGACGAAAACTTCTCTGCCAATGCTTTTAAATTGACTATACATGGTGTGAGTGCGCATCCAGGATATGCAAAGGGAAGCATGGAAAATGCCATTAAAATTGCTTCAGAAATCGTAGCTGCTTTACCTAAATTGACCTTATCTCCCGAAACCACAGAAGGTAAAGAAGGTTTCATTCATCCAACCAAAATCCAAGGTGGACTAGAATCAGCTACTATCGATTTTATACTTAGAGATTTCGAAACGGCAAAACTTGACGAATATGTGAATTTGATAAGAAATGTAGCGGAAGACGTGCTATTGTCTTATCCAAACTCGACTTATGAATCAGAAATGAAAGTGCAATATAGAAATATGAAAGATGTATTGGTCAAACATCCGCATGTGAGCAAAATGGCATTACAAGCTATGGAAAATGTAGGTGTCAAACCTGTGTATGGTAGCATCAGAGGAGGAACAGATGGAGCAGCTTTGTCACATTTAGGATTGCCTTGTCCCAATCTTTTTGCTGGAGAACAAGCGATTCACTCAAAACACGAATGGGTTTCTATCCAAGATATGCAAAAAGGTGTAGATACGGTCTTAGAAATATGTAGGTTGGTCGCAAAAATGTAAGTTAAAAAATTGGGTATATCTCAAAATTGCATAGCTTAAAATTCCTTTTTTTTACCCTGACCCTAAAGGGGACAAAATGAATTTTAAGTTAATTTCGGTGCAAACATGCGATACACCCAAAAAAATCATATTCTGCATGGATAAGATAGCATTATTTCCATTATCATTGGTTGTTTTTCCAGGTGAAGAGCTTAGACTTCACATTTTCGAACCTAGGTACAAACAATTAATTCATGACTGTACGACAGAAAATATTACTTTTGGTATTCCTCCTTATTTTGAAGGTAAAGACTTAAGATATGGTACTGAGCTAGAAGTCACCGAAATTGTCAAAAAATATGATGATGGCAAAATGGATATCAAAGCTAAAGGAATTGGTTGGTTTGAAATAGATGAGTTTTACAAGGTCTTATTTGGAAAATTGTATCCTGGTGGTGTTATCAAAAGAATGCCTTGGGACGATGATTCTGACATTGTTTATGCAAAAAAACTG
>JAKQLF010000214.1 GCA_029567325.1 Bacteroidota bacterium
CAATTTGATATGTGGGATGTAACACCTTCAAACAGGTATAACTGGTCTGCATTGAAAG
Source organism: Bacteroidota bacterium (assembly GCA_029567325.1). GTDB lineage: Bacteria > Bacteroidota > Bacteroidia > Chitinophagales > Saprospiraceae > JADKBO01. The sequence goes on from JAKQLF010000214.1 coordinate 59, forward strand.
CAGAAATCAAAGCGACGGGTATCAGAAATAGTTTGTTATTGGCACCAATGCCTACTGCTAGTACTTCACAGATTCTTGGAAACAACGAATGTTTTGAGCCATATACATCCAATTTGTATACTAGAAGAACACTTTCTGGTGAATTTATCATCGTGAATAAACACCTACTCAACGACCTCATAGAATTAGGACTTTGGGATGAAGAAATGAAGCAAATTTTGATGGCCAGCAATGGTAGCGTACAAAACATCGTAGGATTACCACAAGAAATAAAAGACCTTTATAAAACAGCTTATGAATTGTCTCAGAAAGCCATCATTGACATGGCTGCAGACAGAGGTGCATTCATTTGTCAGAGTCAAAGTTTGAATTTGTTTATGGAAAATGCTACAAATAGCAAACTTTCAAGTATGCACTTTTATGGTTGGTCAAAAGGTTTGAAAACAGGAATGTATTACTTAAGAAGTAAAGCAGCTGTTGATCCAATAAAATTCACTTTGAGTGATAAACATCAAAGAATACAAGGAAATAAATCAGAAATGATCACCACTTTTGTTGAGCAGGAAGTAATGGATGTACATCCAGAACCTGTAAATGCAACTATACCAACTGCCATTGCCGAAGGAATGGTTTGTACCATGGAAGAAGGTTGCATTATGTGCGGTTCATAATGACTGTTGCAATGTAAAGATCAAAACAAAACGAGCATGGAGCGTCACTGAATTAAATCGGTGGCGCTTTTTTTATATCTTGACTGTGAGACGTAAAATTTAGGCAGACACAAAATATCTTATGGATTCAAGAGACCACCACATTGATCGCAAAATTTTGCCCCTTTTGCATGTCCTTCTTTGGTGCAATGAGGACAGGACTCTGTGTATGCCCTGTTTGTACTTTTTATAATTTCACCGGTCACTATTCCGGTAGGTACAGCCAAAATAGAATACCCAGCTATCATAATGAGTGAAGCTAGAAATTGACCTATGGGTGATTGTGGTGAAATGTCTCCATAACCGACTGTTGTTAAAGTAACAATTGCCCAATAAATGCTTCTGGGAATGCTGTCAAAACCCGCATTTGTCCTGCCTTCAATGAGGTACATCATGGATCCGAAAATACTGACAAGGATCAAGATGAAAATCATAAAAAGAAATATTTTCTCACGACTAGCTTTAAGGGCAGCCATAATTATTTGACCCTGAGAAAGAAAATTTACAAGTTTGAAAATTCTGAACACTCTGAGAAGTCTAATACCGCGGATAATCATCAACGATTGAGTGCCCACAAAAAGCAAGGATAAGAATATCGGTAAAATAGACATCAAGTCCACCAAACCAAAAAAGCTAAAAATATAACTCCATGGATTTTTGAAGCAATAGATACGCAAACAATATTCGATCAAAAAGATAAAGGTAAATATCCATTCGAGCACAGTAAAGATACTACCATACTGCGCCTGGTAGGAAGGCACAGTTTCAAGCATAACTACTATGACACTCAATAAGATAGCCATCAGTAATACGATATCAAAAGTCCGACCTTCAACTGTTTCTGCTTCGAAAATTATTTCGTGTAAACGTCTACGTAAAGGTAACCACTCTTCAAATTTCTGGCTCATTTTTCTTTCCCCAAACTGTTACAAAATGATAAAGTTAATAAACAAGTAGAGATATGTACTAGTCGTAACAAACATAAACCTCCTTTTCAATAACAAGTCTAATCAACAATTACTGACAACAAAATGATTTGCTTTTGGTATATTAAAAAACTTTAATATATCTTTACCACGCGCAAGAAATCAAAAGTCATGGCAAAACAGAACAAACAACATCCTAAGCAGCAGAGTCCATCTGAGAAAACAGCAACCTCAGCGACATTAGATTCCGGTTTAAATGCAACCGGTGGTATTATGCCTGTGCTTATTTGCCTAGCTATTACCGTTATGGTATTTGCAAATACCCTCAATAATAAATTCGTCAATTGGGATGATGATAAAAACTTTTATGAAAACCCATATGTAGTAAACTTTACAAGCGAATTTTTTATAAAAAATACCATAGAAATATTTTCACAACCGGTCATAGGAAACTATAATCCTCTAAGTATATTTTCATTAGCAATAGACAAAGTAATTTATGGTTTTGACAACCCTGGTGGCTGGCATTTTACCAATTTATTATTACATCTGATCTGTGTTTTCTTCGTTTATCGGATCGTCATTGCACTAGGTCTCAATTGGAAAGGTGCCTTTATTACGGCCTTGTTATTTGGTATTCATCCCATGAGAGTGGAATCTGTAGCATGGATCACCGAGAGAAAGGACGTATTATTTGGAGCCTTTTATTTACCCGCATTGTGGTTGTATATCAAACAGAAAAAATATCCAACAACCAAGAGAACTATTTTAATTTTCTTGTTTTTTGGCCTGAGTTTATTATCCAAAATCCAAGCAGTGATGCTACCGCTCTCTATGTTGATGGTAGACTATTATTTAGATGGCAAACTCACTTATAAAAACTTTTTATCCAAGCTACCATTTTTCATATTATCCCTCGTTATCGGAATCATAGGGCTTTTTGCACTGGCTAATGAAGGCTCGATAGAGGCAGCTGATAATGCGTATCCCACATTTACGAGGCCTTTTATAGGTAGTTATTCATTGATGGTTTATTTAATTAAATCGGTTTTGCCCTACCGAATGTCCCCATTATATCCCTACCCGACTACGATGCCTAGTTGGTTTTATCTCACCGTAGTTGTGTATTTCTTATTTGCCTGGTTTGTCTGGAAGAAGTACAAAGAAGGGGAAAGAGTTTGGGTTTTTGGACTTGGCTTTTTCTTTGTCAATGTATTTATGTTGCTCCAAATTTTGGGTGCTGGGCAAGGCTTTATCGCTGACAGATTTACTTATATTCCATATCTGGGTATATTCTTTATCATTGGTCATTATGCAAGCAAATATTTGGAAATCCCTAGTAAGAAAATGATGACTACCGCCTTATTATTGGTTGGTACAATTGCGTTTGCAGGAATGACCATCAAACAAAACACTGTTTGGAAAGATTCTGAAAATCTATGGACACATGTCTTGAAATATTATCAACAAGTCACCTTGCCTTGGGGTAATAGAGCAAATTTCAGAAGATCAGAAGGACGGATATTGGATGCTTTGGCAGATTACAATAAGGCAATCAGCCTCCAACCGAGCGCACAAACATACAATAGTAGGGCAAGATTATATTTTGACGTTTCTTCCGCACCTGATACTTTGCAATTGGCATTGAGTGATTATGAAAAAGCCATCGAGCTTGATCCTAAAAATGGTGAGTTTTATAGTAACAGAGGAGCAACTTATGCAAGGTTGGGCAATTTAGCCAAAGCTTTGGAAGACTTCAATAAAGGACTGGAAATCAATCCAAATAACAAGGATGGATATCTCAACCGATCAGTACTTTATTATAATACTGGGCAGAATGACTTAGCCTTGGCTGATATGCTTTCCTATTTGAAAATTGATCCATTTAATGCTGACCTTTGGTTTGAAACAGGCAGGATTTATGCAAGCAAAGGAAATTGGACAGATGCCATGACCAATTTGAATAAAGCCATTGTCATAGATGCTTCACAGGGTATATACTTTTATCAAAGGTGTTTGGTCTATATCAATATGAATAATGATGCACAAGCCAAACAAGATGCACTCATGGCAATACAATTGGGTTACCCAAGTGTTGCTCCAGATGTGAAACAACGTTTAGGTATACCTCAATAAAATTTTGTGAATGGATTGCAAGTATTAAAATGCGGTCAGTTTGATTCGAAAACTGTCAATTTCTTGATACTCTTCAGCCGTTATCATCTCAATATCGCTGGTAATACTTCTCAAAAGGGCTTTGATTGACTAAAAAGTGCCTAATTTTTTGAAAAAAAAAGCACCCACTAAAATAGTTAGTGTAGGCTAACCATTGATAACAAATCAATTTACTATCAATGATTAAGCGTAAAAGTATAGTTCTTTAAAAAAGACTAGTTACCCAAGTAGTTTTTGAGCAATTTACTTTTACTAGCAGATCTCAACTTATTGATGGCTTTGTCTTTGATTTGTCTGACTCTTTCACGCGTCAAGCCAAATTTGTCGCCAATATCCTCAAGAGACATTGGGTGTTCGATTCCAATACCAAAATACAATTTAATGACATCACATTGTCTATCTGTCAAAGTAGATAAAGAACGCTCGATCTCCGTACGAAGACTTTCGATATATTCTAGTCCTTTGTCGGTATCAGGAGTACTGTTGTTTTCCAAAACATCCAAAAGTGAATTGTCTTCACCTTCTGCAAACGGAGCATCCATAGAAACGTGTCTAGCGGCAACTCCAAGCGTAGTTTCTACCTCTTCTGATGGTATTTCTAATAGTTCAGCTAATTCTTCCGCAGAAGGCTCTCTTTCAAACTCTTGCTCGAGTTCAGAAAAAGCTCTATTTATTTTATTTAAGGATCCAACTTTGTTGAGTGGCAACCTCACAATTCTTGATTGTTCTGCTAAGGCTTGTAGGATCGATTGTCTGATCCACCATACTGCATAAGAGATAAATTTGAAACCACGAGTTTCATCAAATCTTTGAGCAGCTTTGATCAAACCCAAGTTTCCTTCATTGATCAAATCTGATAATGAAAGACCTTGATTTTGGTATTGTTTTGCAACCGAAACCACAAATCTGAGGTTTGCTTTGGTAAGCCTCTCCAGGGCTTCTTGATCACCTTCTTTGATTCTTTTTGCGAGATCTACCTCCTCTTCAGGGGTAAGAAGATCCACTTTTCCAATTTCTTGTAGGTATTTTTCAAGTGATTGACTCTCGCGGTTAGTGATAGATTTAGTGATCTTAAGTTGCCTCATGAATCTCTTTTAGTTATTTATTTTAAAAAATCGTGCAAAATTACAAAATAATTGTCTTACTATGCACAAAATTGTCTGTTTTCGAAATATTTCTTATTTGGAGTACTTATAAACATGTCTATTAATTTATTTTCCTTAAAAAAAGTTCAATTATTTTGATAAATGGAAAATTTATTTTTTATTTGACCGAAATTGTAAATATGAAAGGTCTTATTTACAGATTATCAACGAATTACACAAAACATTTAATCTAAATGCGTAGAGAAAAGATTGATTTAGAATTCATATTTAAGGCTTCACCGGCCATCGTGTATCAATTTCTTACGCAGCCAGCTTGTCTAGTGCGTTGGTTCTGTGATGCAGTAGATATCAACAGTGAAGTTTATAGTTTTTCATGGAATGGTTCGGCAGAGGATGCTGAGATGGTAGATGACATAGAAGAAGAGCGCGTAAGGTTTAAATGGTTGGATGCAGATGACGAAGATGAGTACTTAGAATTCAGAATGTACAAATCTGATGTTACTTATGAAACCATCTTGGAGGTAACAGATTTTTGTGATGCAGACGATGTACCTTCAACCAAAGATTTATGGCGCAGTCAAATTGAGCAGCTTAAAACAGAATGCGGCGGGTAATTTTTAAAATGTAATGCTTGAGAAGTCTTAAGGGTTTGCTGACAAAAAAGGTGTTTATCACTTTTTGTCTTTTTTCTATATTAGGAGGTAATCTAATCAGTCAACGGAACTGTGCAACAATGGAAGTCTTGTCAAAGAACTTTCAGGAAAACCCTAGACTATTTAAGATCAGAGAAAAGATTGACCAGCAAACGCAAAGATCGATCAGAGTATCCAATAGTAAAAGATCTTTTCAAGGTGTGATTACCATACCAGTTGTTGTGCATGTGGTATATAATGAACCAATAGAAGAAATTTCTGATGCACAAATTTTGAGTCAAATGGAGGTTTTAAATGAAGATTTCAGAAGATTGAATAATGATGCTGATAATTTATGGCCTCAAGCTGATGACATAGAAATTGAGTTTTGCTTAGCAACTTTAGGTCCAAATGGTGAATCTACTTTAGGTATTACCAAGACACTTACCAATAGAGTCAGCTTTTCCACCACTGACAGGGTTAAATCCAATTCGACATGAGGAAAGACAGGATGGCCGAGTGATCAATATTTAAATATTTGGGTGTGCAACTTGAGTGGTACTACTCTGGGTTATGCTCAATTTCCTGGTGGTGGATTACCTGCAACTGATGGCGTGGTCATTGATTACGAATATTTTGGTACGATAGGAACCGCACAAAGTCCATTTAACTTAGGCAGGACAACTACTCATGAAGTGGGACATTGGCTCAACTTGAGACACATATGGGGCGATGGAGGTTGCGACTTTGATGATTTTATCATGGATACACCCTTAGCTGATGAGGAAAATTATTTTTGTGATGTGGGACATGTCTCTTGTGGGAATGTAAATATGGTTCAAAATTACATGGATTATTCTGATGATGTGTGTATGAATTTATTCACCAATGGTCAAAAGAAATGGATGCGCGCCTTATTTGAAGTTGGGGGATATCGCCAAAATTTACTTTATTCCAATGGCTGTGGAAATCCTAAAAGCATTACCTGCAATGACGGAATACAAAATGGAAACGAAGTTGGCATTGATTGCGGAGGTAATGCTTGCCAGCCATGTACCAATTGCAAAACTTTTTCTGTTACTATCCATATGGATGATTACCCTGAAGAGACTTATTGGAATGTAGTAAATGAGCAAGATGAGATTGTAATGATGGGTGGAAGATATGGAAGCCCATTGGCAGGAGATAGCATTGTGGTTTCTAGCTGTTTACCTTATGGAATTTACACCTTTAACATTTATGACGACTATGATGATGGCTTATGCTGTGGAGGAGGCATTGGTGATTATCAAATTGAAGTTAAGGATGGCTTTTATGCTGCAGGCGGTGACGTATTTGCATCAACTGAATCCAAAACGTTTTTGGTTACCAATACATTTACTTTTATAGGCCCGGGACAAAATTATAATGATCCAAATAATTGGTTTTATAATTTGAAACCAACGCTCAATAGTCTCAATCTTAAAATATTCAACAGTGATTGTATCATACCACTTGCACCGCTTCAAATTTTGAAAGGCACGGTACAAATCAACCCCGGAGTTGACTTAAGATTTGAATAAAATCAAAAATCGATTTTATCTTTTTTTCTTCTTATTGTTGGCAAATTTATCGCCTCGCGTTTTTGGCTTTTTGTATTTAATAGCTATTTCCCTTCGATAAGAACCACCTAAATTTACCTTTTTGTTTTTATCCTTTTTTTCATGATAGCTCTCCCCTCTTTCACCGCTTCTAGCAACTTTTGCACTATTACCACCATGAAAAGGTTTTCTCTTTTCATCTGGAGTTAATTCGCGAGAAATTTCAACACTTTCTGGAATTTGAAAGGTTGGAATTTCATAATTCATCAGTATTTCGATTGCAAGTTTTGCTAATTCCTCCTGATCAGTATACAAAAGTATAGAATTGCCTTCATTGGTTGCTCGTCCAGTACGACCAATTCGGTGCATATAGTTTTCTGGATAAATGGGCGTATCAAAATTGATGACGTGTGTGATTTTTTCAAGATCAAGTCCACGTGCCATAACATCTGTACTGATCAAAATTCTATTTACCCCTTCATCGAATTGTCGCACGGTTCTAAATCGATAATTCTGTGGTTTATTCGAGTGGATAACCCCCATTTCTTCTCCAAATCGTGGAGATAAAGTGTCAAACAATAAATCTGCAGTTTTTTTGCTAGGTGTAAAAACCAAGACTTTAGAAAAGGTCTCCTTGTCTTCAAAAAAATGAGCAAGTAAATTGGCCTTTGTATAGAAATTTGGTACTGGGTATGCAGATTGCTTTATATTTTCCAAAGGTGTACCACTTACAGCAATGGATATTTTTACGGGATCTACAAAAAAAGAATCAATTAACTCATCAACCTCTTCGGTCATAGTTGCAGAAAACATGATGTTTTGCCTTCTTTCTGGTAAGAGTTCAAAAATGTTGGTAAGTTGAAACCGAAAACCCAAATCCAACATAACATCGACTTCATCAATAATGAGCTTTGAGATACCTTTTAACTGTAATGCTCTGGTTAATGCTAAGTCATATAATCTACCTGGTGTAGCAACCAAAACGTCTGTACCTTCTGATAAGGATAACTTTTGTGTGTTGATATTGGTCCCTCCATAAACACCGAGCACACGCAAGTTTAGATACTTGGTAAATATTTCCACTTGTTCTACCACTTGTGTAACCAATTCTCTGGTTGGTACTAATATAAGTACTCGTGGATTTAATTGATCAGCATATTTCAAATCTTGCAAAACAGGTAGTAAATAGGCAAGTGTTTTTCCAGTTCCTGTTTGAGCAATTCCCACCACATTTTTGCCAGATCGTATGATTGGAAAAGTTTGTTCTTGTATGGGAGTTGGGTGCGTAAATGAAATCTCGTCTATTCCTTTTTGAAGGCCTTTATTGAGATTTAAGTCATGAAAAGTTGTCATTATTATT
>JAKQLF010000238.1 GCA_029567325.1 Bacteroidota bacterium
AAAGTAAGTTATGTTTCTACAGGTGGTGGAGCCATGCTAGAATTTTTGGAAGGCAAGGTTTTACCGGGCATTGCTGCTGTTACAGAAGGATAGTAATAAAATTATTTTTGCAGGGCAAGGTCCTGTGAATGAGATGATAAAAGAAGGGAGTTTCTACTTGGTGGGAGCTCCTTTTTTTGTTTGATTGAAATTTTAAATTTTGAATTAGCACCCAAATACATATATCGGGAAAGTCATATGGTCTTGAAATAGTCATTAAAATTATATCCAATTGCATATAAACCATAATGAATATGTATTTTTATATGCAAATACATATATTTTTATGTAGAATTTGTTTTTTATACGTAATAACATATAAATTTATATTTTTTATTAATTTTGTATGCAAAAACATATAAATATGAGTGCATTGGCAGACTTTGTAAAGATCAAAAGAAAGCAATCAGGCTTCACCCAGGAAGAATTTGCAGAAAAGGCAGGAGTTGCCCTTACGGTCATTCGTAAAATTGAACAAGGTAAAGAAAACCTTAGCTTAGCTAAAGTCAACCAAGTTTTGCAAATGTTTGGCCATGTAGTAGGTCCTATAAACGAAAAGGCATGAGACAAGGAATAGTAAAATACAACGGCATACGAGCTGGATTGTTGACAGAAGAAGATAATGGAGAATATCTATTTATTTATGATGAAATGTTTGTTAAAAACTACCCTACATTGTTCATCACGTTTCAAATGCCTGTATCTGAAAGTCCATACAGAAGCAAAAGACTATTTGCTTTTTTCGATGGACTAATTCCCGAAGGATGGTTGTTGAATATTGCCTCTGAAAGTTGGAAAATCAACAAAAATGATCGTATGGGACTTCTGCTGGCATGCTGCCAAAATGCAATTGGGGCTGTAAGTGTTCACAATATAAATCCTACAAGCTATGAGTAGGTGTCTATATTGTTATAAGGAGTTAGATGAAAATCAAGAAGATTATCACACCAAATGTATCAAAGCATTCTTTGGAACTACATATGCGCCTCGATTACCTTATAGTTTGTCAGAGATGGAAAAGTTGGCCAAAATAGCTGCAGAACTATCCATAAGCGTTCCTGGTGTTCAACCAAAGTTGTCTTTAAGTTGGTTTAAAACTGCATTGGAGGATGGGCACCAAGGGAGATTGACGATTATGGATGCTTTAGAAGGGCAATACATTTTGAAACCACAAAATGCAGAATATCCACAGATGCCGGAAAACGAACACCTCTCTATGAAATTGGCAGAATTGTTCAAAATAAATATTGTACCTGTAAATATGATTCGTTTAGCGTCAGGTGAATTGTGTTTCATAACCAAAAGAATTGACCGAAACCCCGATGGATTCAAAAACCACATGATCGATTTTCTACAAATTCTTGAGTTAGAAGATAAATACAAAGGCACTATGGAAAAACTGGGAAAAACCATAGGCGACTTATCTGTAAACACCATGTTAGATAAGTTGCGTTTTTTTGAATCAACGGTGTTCAACTATATTATTGGCAACAATGATATGCACTTGAAAAACTATTCCATGTTTTTAACAAAAACGGGATGGGAGTTGTCGCCATTGTACGACCTATTAAATGTAAAAATAATATTACCCAAGGATAAAGAAGATATGGCTTTACTCCTTGGCGGAAAAAAAGAAAACTTCACCAAAGTATATTTCGATCGATTAGGTTCTGTATTAAATTTGAATGATAAACAAATAAGCTCTGTTTATAAAAGAATTGGAAAATGGCTTCCTATTGCTTTACAATTGATCGATGCCTCATTTTTGAGTCATGAAAGAAAAAGTGAGTATGCAAATTTAATTAGGCACAGAACAACCATGTTTTAAATATTTCTGTAGCAAACAAATAAAATCATTTCAAAAAACAACATCCATGCAACTCATAAAATCAGCCCTACAATCATTCATCCTTGGAGGTGACAACACCGACATCGCACTCCTCGAAAAAGTCATCCACCCACAATTTCAAAACATTCAAGATGGCTTCTTTGGCAAAAAAGGCATCTATGTGTTTGATAAGACGGATTACATCAATTTGGTCAGAAACAAAACCTTTGGCGGGAAACCCAGAACCATAAACTTTATTTCGATTGAAGAGCAAGAAAACATCGCCATTGCAAAGCTGGAGTTGGAAAGTTTGGATTTAAAATTTTGCTCTACCATTATTTGCGTTTGCGAGGATGGGCATTGGCAGATTATCAACAATACGGTGAGAGTGGAATAAACGGAAATCTCAGTTCGGAAATCGGAAGGAAATCCTGAAGATCGGAGTCGGTAAAGCAGGTCTTTGAATACAGAGATTCAGAAATATAATGAAGCTACCTTTGGATAATGCGAAAATCAAACATGAATAGCTATGAAAAAATAAGTGATTCGAGAATTATATAAAGATTATAAATTCAAAATTACTCAAATAAAATTCAAAATATCCAATAAATTAACTAAAGTAATATTTGAAGAAAACCTCAATAACATTAGTTTTGCAACCAATTAGTTTCATAAATAATAAACTGAAGTTCCTTATTTCTCAAAACTTTAAAGATATATTTTATGTCATTTCAAGCCTACATAGACAACATAAAAGCAAAGACTGGTAAAAGTCCAGAAGACTTCAAAAAACTTGCTGAAGCAAAAGGATTTCTGGACAATGGAAAAATTGTCCCAACTATAAAAGCTACAGAAATTACCAATTGGCTAAAGGAAGAATTTGAACTGGGCCACGGCCATGCGATGGCGATTTATGCAAGCTTCAAAGGTAAAACGGAATAAAAAGAAAGGTTAGATAGTTACCTAATTTGCTATCTTTGAGAACTGTGGATCAAAATTTTCAGTGGCTTTAAGTTGTCATATCATTTTACCATTCAAAGAACCAGAAGAGGCGGAAGCAAAAAATTAGTAATTTATTTCAAATGGACATACAAGAGATAAAAGAGGACTTGTTTAAAAAGAGCATGACCAGGCATAATGTGCTTGATTTAAGCGTTGGTTTATTTACGCTTTTGTTCCATGAATTTATTGCCAAACCATACTACAGAACTTATATTTATGCCAATGACATATACGATTTTCACATTGCAGATACACTCGGAAACTCATTGGGTACGATTGCAGGTGTATTCATATTAGTGGGTTTGATTGGCAGGGATATCTTCAAAAACAAATTGTTAATTAAAATAACTACAATTAGTTTCATTCTGTTTGAATTGTCTCAACCATTGTTTGGAAAACCCATAGATCCTTGGGATGTAATTGCTACTATCCTAACCGGGGTATTTTGTTTTTTTATTTACGGTATGATACATCCAAATAAATTAAAACAAAAGGGAGTAGTTTAGGTAAATAAAAGCAAATTAATTCAATTACTATTACGCGAATCACAAGATAATTCCAAAGCTAAATTGTGCTCTGAAAATTTGATATCATTACAATGGAACACAAAATGGCTACCTTCTAGAATTTGGCAACGAGCCTCGAGCAACGAGCTTTGAGATTTAATTTCAAAAGCTATAATACAAGTACAGATTCTCTAAAGCTATTATTTTTCGTTTAATTCTATTGAACTCTAATTGAATTTTTACCTGTCACTGCTTCTGCAAAGGATTGAACTCATTGAACTCTCATTGAACTCTCATTGAATTCATTGAACTCATTAAACTCACATTGAACTAAAAAACATCGTCCAATTCGTCTCCCAATCTCCAACAGATTCATCCCAATAAGCTTGTTGCCATTCCGCAGTACCAACCTCATCACTTTTCCATGTAAACCTCAATTTCACCTCCTGGCCTTCATACATTTCTTTTCCATAAAACACACCAATTCCTTCAACAAATTGTCCAATCACTTGCTCTTTCAATCCAACACTCGGATTTGCCGTATCAGCCCAATATATCTGCCAAGTATTAGATGCTGGATCAAATATTCTGATACTCAATCCAATGAATTCGTCGCCAAAAAAGGAAGTTTTCATCTCATCCATGATACCCAAGCCATTGAGTATACTTTTGGTTTCCATGGTTGCCTCAAATGAAACCCATTCGTCACATTGGGCCAACCGTTTTTTTAATCGTCTATTGTGTACAGACCACTTACCAATCAGAAAATTAAAATCATGCAATGCATTCATCTTTGAGTTGTTGATTATGATTTTGCAAATCTAGTTCATTATGGATTGAACATCATTATTGCTTACAATATAAGGTCAAAATTATCATGCATATTCATACCTAAGTGACTCATCCAACAAGTTTCCTATTTTCAAATTTTAACTTTTTGTTTAAGTTTTTTTCTTAATCTATTAAACAAAACACAACCACAAGCGTTACAAGAACAAGATTTGCAATTCTTACCAAATGTTGCTCCCATGGCAACATAACTTAATCTAAACACAACAAGAGCATGGGTGCTTGTTACAAAGTATAACAAAAATGAAATTGTCTTTTAAATTTATTTTGCCTATTTTATTTACAGTTATAGCAATGAGTTTTACCTCCTGTGGTGACGACGAAGAAGTAGTCACTCCAAGCAGAATTGTAGAAGTAGCATTGGCTGACGCACAGTTTTCTACCCTCACGGCCGCACTTACAAAAGCAGAATTAGTTACAGCATTACAAGGAACAGGACCCTTTACCGTATTTGCACCAAATAATGCAGCCTTCACCAAAGCCGGCATAACGAGCTTGGATGGCTTGTCCAAAGATGCTTTGACACCTATCCTTACTTCACACGTTTTGAGTGGAAAAGTTTTAGCTGCTGATGTTAATAGTGGTGGTGTGACAACTTTAAATACCAATAACAACATTTATCTTTCTGTCAACTCTACAGGAGTTTATATCAATGGGAATATCAAGGTAATTCAAACAGATGTAGATGCTAGTAATGGTGTGATCCACGTGATCGATAATGTCATTATTCCACCCACAAATAGTTTGGTACAAATTGCTTCAACAACAGAAGATTTCTCCGAACTTACTTCTTTGGTTCTGGCAGCAGATCCCGCAGTTGCAGCTGCCTTGACCACTGCCTCAACCACTGGACTTACGGTTTTTGCTCCAACAAATGCAGCATTCACAGAATTGTACAAAACCATACCTAAAGCAACTTTATTGGATCCTGCTAACAGGCAATTGTTGACTGATGTACTCCTATACCATGTGGTAAGTGGAAGAGTGTTTTCAACAGATTTACCAAATGTTACTGGGCAGGTTGCAACTGTTAATTCTGAAAATATCTCTTTTGACCTCGCCAATGGTGCAAAAGTTGTCGGTAAGTCAAGCGGTAATGCAAACATCACCGCAGCAAATGTTTTGGCGACCAATGGCGTAATTCATGTCATTGACAAAGTATTACTACCCTAAATCTGACGATTGACGTAATTCTATATAGTGGAATAATCTGGTATGCAAGCCAAGGTTATTCCACTTTTTTTTGTATAAAAATTAGAAAGTTCATGGAGTGGAAATTTCATGTAGAGACGCAAGGCCTTGTGTCTGTACAAAGTTGAAAATTCATAAACGCATAAACAAATAAACAAAAAGCCGGTGGCTCAAAGCGAAAGCAACCTCACATGAAACTGCCTACTGATCGCTGAAAACTCATAGCTGAAAACTGATGGCGGAAATCTGACAGCCGATCTCTGACCCAAAAGAATAAAATTTCAAAAAAAGCCCATCAAAATTTGAGATTGATTATCTTGTCAATCAATTCAAATTTACAAAGCATGGCAAATTTAAAGGATCGTCGTACATTCCTGAAAACCCTTGGTGGCGCAGCAGCCATCAGTCCTTTCATTTCTTCATCATCATTTGCAGCTTCTTTGCCCAATTATACAGGGAAAAAGCTCGGTATAGCCTTGGTAGGATTGGGCAGTTACGCTACCAGACAAATAGGGGTAGCTCTTGAAGAGACCGAATATTGGAAAGTTACTGGAATTGTGACAGGTAGTCCTGAAAAAATACCTGCTTGGAAAACTAAATGGTCTCTCAAAGACGAGAATATTTATTCCTACGAAAACTTTGATAAAATCGCTGACAATAAGGAAATTGATGTGGTTTACATTCTCTTACCAAACGGTCTTCATAAAGAATACACGATTCGAGCAGCGAAAGCAGGCAAACACGTCATTTGCGAAAAACCAATGGCCAACACCGCAGATGAAGCAGAAGAAATGGTCAAAGCTTGTGAAGCAGCTGGTGTAAAACTCGCAGTTGGCTATAGACTTCACTTCGAACCCTTTAATATGCAAGCTCAAAAATGGGGAAAGGAGCAAACCTTTGGTCACCTAGATTATATTCACGCTGCATTTGCATTCAAAATTGGTGATCCCAAACAATGGCGATTGAAAAAAGCACTTTCTGGTGGCGGCCCAATGATGGATGTAGGCATTTATTGCGTTCAAGCAGCTAGATATGTCTCCGGCGAAGAACCTATTTCAGTCACTGCGCAATATGGGCCAATCACGGACAAAGAAAGATTTAGTGAAGTAGAAGAATCTGTTTCCTGGCAAATGGAATTTCCATCTGGCACCTATATGACAGGCTGGACGAGCTACAAATCCAATACAGAACGGTTACATGCCAGTGGACCACAAGGATCATTTGATCTTTCACCGGTTTTTGGTTATGGCCCGCTCAAAGGCACTTCAAGACTTGGACCCATGGATTTACCAATCGTACACCATCAGAGAGCTCAAATGGAAGCCATGGGACCTATGTTTTTATCGGATGATCCTATTCCAAGCCATTGTTCTGGTGAAGAAGGGCTCAGAGATATGAAAATAATGATGGCCATTTTTGAGGCTGCAAAGACAGGAAAGAAAATCAAACTGGGATAATCACGGCTTAAATCTTTCCATTTTCATTGCAAATGATTGGGCTTATTTACATGCATTTATGACTTGTTTTTACTAAAAACAAAACATTTAATCGTATGCTTAAAAACATGTGTATTGAACATTAAATTATGATCGAACTATTAAATGATGATATTAAAATTCAAATTTTCATTTACGTAGTTTAATAATTTAGCATGAAAAATATACTAATGATTGGGCTCCTACTTGTATTTATCAGCTCATGTGGTAAGGATGATAAAATTGAAGGAATATGCTATTGTGAATTTTTCAGTGGGGACAAAAGTGAATACGACTTAAGATCTATGAGCAGGCAAGAGCAAATCGCTCAATGTAATGAACACGATAATAATGCAGCGAATTTTGTAGGTCATTGTGACTTAGAATAATGCAAAGCTTAGTGAATACGAACACAGATTGGATTAAATAAAAAAACTCTTTTATTTCTTGTTTCAATAATTAAACACACGAAATAAAAGAGTTTTTAATTTTAAATAAAAGTAACATTAATTACTCTCCTCTGCCTTTTTCAATAAGTCCAATCCCATTTGGTTGGTTTTGCCCATTTCTGCTTGTGCGCCAAAAAGCCATAAAAAGAATGCATCAATCAAAGCTGATTGTAGTTTAAAATCCTGTTTTACTTCAATGCCATTGGTTGTTTCTGCAAAATAATATTCGAAAGTTGGTTTTGCTACAAAAGGTTTTTGAATGTCACATTTCATCCCTACAAATTTATTTTCTTCCACTTTTACAATTTCTTGAAAACCAATGTCTTTGCCTTTATTACCATTCCAATGGTATTGCGCACCAACTTGTCCATCAATTCCCTTTACCTCGTATATCTGGCCAGGATCTTGCGCTAGAAAAGGTGACCATTTGGGGAAGTTATTCAGATATCTGACCATATCAAAAACTTCTGACTTGGTGCCTTTGATATTTACTGTTTTAATTATTTGAATATTGGTCAATCCACTGGCTTTATACAAACCAAAACCAATAAATGCTGCCAATACTATTCCTATAATTGTGAAAATCATCATCTTATTCATTTTTAATTGTTATTAATTCTTTTTTAAAAAAATAGGATTACATGGATTGGATACTTCTCACTTCTACCCTACCACCCATGGATAAAATAGGGCAATCTTTTGCCATTTCTGCAGCTTCTTGAATGGTATTTGCCCTGACAATCATGTTGCCTGCAATTGTTTGCATTTCAGAAACATAAATGCCATCTTTGCTTGTTTGATCGGCAAAAATTTGGATTCCTTCAAAGCCGAGTTGATGTGTACTTACTAGTTTTTCTTGAATAGCGATGTTGCCAATAAACGCTCCCCATTGTTGGTGCATTTCATTGATTTCTTCCGCTGTTGGTTGATAGTCCATGTTTGGTTCGAAGCGAAACAAAAACATAAATTCATTTTTCTGTACCATTTTTACTTTGTTTTATTGTGAATGATGGTACAAATATGGCGTGCTATTTTTCCACGATTCTTGCCATAGGACAAGAAGTGCAATAAGACAGAAAAAACTTTTGATGGCGGTTGAAAAAGCTAAATAGCTCTTAATTTTTTATGAATTGCCCAATGCAGAAATAAAATAGTAGGCGGCGCAAATGCAGGAATGATGCAAAATGGAAAAAAGGCCAAAGTATCCACACCCATAACTCCAGAATCAATAGATATTTTTGTCAAAACATTTGCTGCAATTGCCGTAAATAGAATGTCAATGGTGCCAAATATATTTCAGTAAAAGGCGAATTTTTTGGCATAACTCTTTTTGTTTTGAATGGCTTTAGCAACGAAAACACTACTGATTGCTGTAAGCATATCCCCAAACCCTGCAATATAGGCAAAAGGCTTAGGCAAGGCATCGTGAAATGCCAATAGGACAAAGAAAACGCCAATCAATCGGAAAATATGCAATTTAATTAGTTTTTCTACCGAAACATTTTCTATGATTTTTTGGTAAGTTTTGGTATTCATTATCACGCCGAAGAGTAAAAATGCGTATGGAAATGTGGTCAATAATAATACTCTGGGAGGAAAGGAAACTACATCAAACCAGCCTTTATAACTTGCAATAGTAATATAGGTTAGATATAAAGTAAAAAAGACAAACACCAACGGCAAAACAATTGTATTTGTAATTTTCCTACTTTCTTTATTTACAAAAAGTATGATTAAAATAAAAGGAAGAGGAATAGTAGCCAAAAAAGCCATGGATATCCATTCTGGTACAAAGTATTGGGTCAAGGTGTTCATTTGGTATCTGCTATTTCTTTTCTAATTCTACTCAGTGAAGTATCCGTAACTCCTAAATAAGTGGCTATCTGTTTCAATGGCACATTTTGGACCACATCAGGTTTTGTTTTTAATAGATTTAAATATCTATCTTTTGCCGGATCGGCAATGATGGATACTGAATGATTTTTAAGTTCGAAATAATTATTGACTAGTCTTGTACGTCCTACTTCTCTAAAAGCCTCTATGCTAAAGAGTTTCATAAAGTTTTCAAAACTTATTTTCCACGCCACACATGTTGTAATTGCTTGAATATCCTCCCGACATTTAGTTTTTAGGAAATAGGAATGCCAATCAATAATAATGTCCCCTGAGCTAAAAAACTTTGTACTGATGTCATTTCCTTCTAAGTCTATGACGTATGATCTAGCATACCCTGATTCCATAAAATAATAAAAATTGGCCTGGCTGCCGTCTTTGATTAAATAATCATTTTTGGCAAACTCTATGCGTTGATATTGACTCAAAACACGTTCAAAATCTTCTTCTTTGAAGTTTTTTTCATTAAAGATTGTTTTCAAAAAATGGTTATCAAGCATGGATCGGAGAGTTCATAATTACTTGTTGAAAGAGACTATTGGTATTCCCATCAAATGTAATGAAATAAAAAAGATGTAACAATTCAGCTATTCGCTTTTGAATCAAAAATAAATGACATTTTCAGTCAGACGAGGTCTATACTTTAAAATATTTACAGAAAGGTAATCCAAAAACCCACCTTAAAAGAAAACAAACACTAGCGAAAAACAAACCATTTTGCTCACGTTTGACACATTAAGTGTAGTTTTTACAAAATAAATTCTTACTAGTCATCATTTTCCAATCGATTTTTATAAATTAGTCTCCTAAAATTCAATTCACGTCATGAAGCACAAAATCATTTGGGTAGCCTTCTTCGCTGCCGCTCTCAGTTTAACCAATTTGTCGGCTCAGGCGGACGATGGTTTTTTCACCTCTTCAACAACGCAACAAGGCAAACAATTTCCGAAAGTGAATGCAGAAGGAAAAGTTAGGGTTCAGATTTCTGCAAAGGATGCCAAGCTGGTGCAGTTGGATATTGGAGGAGTAAAATATCCCCTCACCATGGACACCAGCGGACTTTGGACTGGAGAAAGCGCTCCTCAGGATGAAGGATTCCATTATTATCAGTTGAATATTGATGGTGCCTCGGTTCCAGATCCGGGAAGTCTTTACTTTTATGGAGCAAGTCGTTGGGGTAGCGGTATTGAAATCCCTGCCAAGGATCAGGATATTTATGCTTTGAAAAATGTCCCTCATGGTCAGGTACGTGAACATATATACTTTTCAAAAGTAAACAATACCATGAGGCGCAACTTTATATACACGCCACCTGGTTATGAGCAGAATACATCCAAAAGATATCCTGTACTTTACCTTCAACATGGAGGTGGTGAGGATGAGACCGGATGGGCAAGTCAGGGACACGCCAATCTGATTATGGACAACCTCATCGCAGAAGGCAAAGCAGTGCCATTCATCATCGTGATGGACAACGGCACATGGAGACCAACTGGTAATCAACAAAGACCTGCCGGAGGTGGTAGACCTGCAGGTAACTGGCCCCCAGATGGATGGGCTGACAATTTCAAAAAGACACTTTTTGAGGATATCATACCTGATATTGATGCAAACTTCAGAACCATTACCGACAGCAAAGGAAGAGCGATGGCTGGTTTGTCAATGGGCGGCATGCAAACACGAGTAATTACCCTTGCAGATGCAGATAAATTTGACTATGTAGGTATGTTCAGCGGCGGAAGCATCAACCTTGAAGACGTGGAGAAAAATCCTAACTTTCTAAAAAGTACTTCTTTGTTGTTTGTTAGTTATGGTAGCAGAGAACTTGAAAATCCACGTCAGGGTTTTGGTGGTGACCCTAAAGAGAATACCAACAAATTGGCTGAAAAAGGTCTGAAAACTCACTTTTATGTTTCTCCTGAAACTGCACATGAATGGCAGAGTTGGAGGAGGAGTTTACATCAGTTTGCTCAGCTGGCATTTAAGTAATTTTTATATTGGATAATCATTATAAAAGGCTGATGGAGATGAGTGACATTTCCATCAGCCTTTTTTCATTTCATCAGGTAACTTAACACCACGTTCACTCATCGTATCCTAAAACATTGAAGGATATAGATTTCATACCAACAAGTCAATACTGCTGTTCAAGACTAAATTGAACGTTGAAGATATCTAAACATTTATCACCAGAACTTGAGCATATTCAATTTCGATTGATATGTAATCATATACTGCTAAAAAATGAAAATCCACTATTAAACTTTTAAAGCAAATATTTTTGCAGTATCCTATTCTGAGATTATATTTGTTTATGAAATGTAATTATTAACTTATTGTTTTTCATTTAAATATAAATCCTATGAAAAAAATCCTATTCTTTTTTTGCTTTGTACTATTCCTGCATGATGCCATAAAAGCCCAAGACAGTATTACTGAGGAACTATCAGAAGACATGTCTGCCATTTTTGACTCCATTGACCAAACCATGGTATATCAACATGGAAAAATCAATTTGCCAGGCGGATTCGCAACTATGGATGTGCCTGCAGGGTACAAATATTTGGACGCTCCCCAAGCTGAAAAGGTTTTGGTTGAGTATTGGGGTAATCCTCAATATGACAACATGACTTTGGGTATGTTACTTCCTGAAGCCGGCGGTGTGATGTCCGCAGGTGGTTATGCTTTTAATCTTGAATTTGATGAAATGGGTTTTGTAAAAGATGATGATGCCGACGACATTGATTATGATGATTTACTCAAAGATCTGCAAAAAGAAATGGTCGAAGGAAACGAAACCAGGATCGCAGATGGCTACGAACCAATTGAATTTGTTGGTTGGGCGTCGGCTCCATTTTATGACAAAGACAGAAAAATTTTGCATTGGGCCAAAGAAATAAAGTTTGGAGAAAGTGACGATCACACACTCAATTATAATATCCGAGTTTTAGGTAGAAAAGGCGTTTTAATACTCAATGCCATTGCAAGCATGAATGAATTACAAGCTGTTAAAGCAGACGTTCCAAAAGTTTTGGATGTGGTAAAATTTACACCAGGCAATACTTACGCCGACTTCAAACCTGGCGTAGATAATGTAGCCGCATGGACAATTGGAGGCTTAGTTGCTGGTAAGGTACTTGCAAAAGTAGGCTTCTTTGGAATTCTACTAAAATTTGGCAAAGTCATTATCTTAGCTCTGATAGGCGGTTTTGCTGTTTTCAAAAAATACATCATGGCTTGGTTTAATGGTAGAAAGAAAAAAGAAAATGACATCACGCAAGAAGTAAGCGAACAAGATCTCGTCTAGATATAATTTTAGGTTTGGATCAAAATGGTTTGATATCAGGTAAATAGGTTGCCTTCTTCCTGAATAGTTTAGGATCAACACAGACCATAATACAGGTCATTTACAAGATTTGCAAAATCATATAACTTTAGTAAAAAGTTAGTCATGAGAAAGCAAACAGGTGTATGGTTGGATTACAAAAACGCAAATATTATAACTTTGGGGCCCAAAGAGGTGGAAGTAATTACCATTGATTCTGATATTGAAACTGATTTCAGGGGGCACATGGAAGCAAGTCAGCCCCAGTACGCCAATACTGCCAATGTCATGGAATCCAAAAAATTGCATCGCCGTGAGCAACAAGAAAAAGCCTATTTCCATGAGTTGAAAGCTCAGTTACTGGAAAGTGATGAAATCATCATTTTAGGTCCCGGAGAAGCAAAACTAAAATTTGAAAACTTCCTTTTGAATCCGAATGAACACACCAAGTTTATTCCTTTGAATGTTGAAACAACAGATTATTTGACGATGAATCAAAAAATTGCCAAGGTGAAAGAATTGTTTGACGCAATGGGCTAAGCTCTTAAAATTAAAAGATTATTTCAACAACATCAATTCCTCTACCACGAGGATATCTTCAGGTTTATCCACGCCAATAGATTGGTAATTGGTGGTGATACATTTGATTTTATAACCATTACTCAACCATCTCAATTGTTCCAAAGATTCTGCCCCTTCCAAAGGGGCTGGAGGCATGGTTACCAATTGCTCTAAAACTTTGGCTTTATATCCATAAACACCCAAATGTCTGAAATATGCTGATTTTTCTAACCATTGCCTATACGGAATATCTCGATGCGCTGGAATGGCTTGGCGACTGAAGTAAAGAGCATGGTCTTGAAGATCTCTGACTACTTTAACCACATTGTAGTCAAACAAGTCTTCTTCACTTTCGATAGCATGGCATGCAGTAACGATTTCACAACCTTGATCCAATTGGGCAATCAACGCATCGATCAGTTTTGGGTCAATCATAGGTTCATCACCTTGTACATTGATGATATTATCAAAACCTAGTGACATGGTCAAAGCCTCTCCCAATCTATCGGTGCCTGTTGGATGGTGTGATCCGGTCATTAAAACCGCCCCTCCAAAGTCCAAGACAGTTTTTTCTATGGCTTCATGGTCTGTCAGCACGACCACCTTAGAAGCTAGTTTGCTTTTTTTACATTGCTGATAAACGTGCCAAATCATGGGTTTTCCATGAATGAGCGCCAATGGTTTTCCTTCAAACCTGGTAGATGCAAATCTGGCAGGAATAAAAATGCAAGTATTTCCCATATTATTTATCAGACAATCTACCCAATAAACGCGAGGTGATGCGCAAGAAATCCATCTCAGTCACAATACCCACCAATTCTCCATTGGGTTTCACAACGGGCAAACAACCGATGGTTTCTTCTCTCATCTTCTCCATCGCTTCCATGATGGTGCTTTCCTGATTAATGGTGGTAGGATTTTGAATCATCATATCTTTTACCAAAAATGCTTTCTTAGAAGTCCTGTCTTTCTTCAAGAAATTGCGAATCAAAATTCTGGAGGTAACCAAACCACTCAGCTTACCTTTGTTGTCTTCAACAGGCACATATCGGATACTTTTCCAGTCCATCATTTCCGCTACAAAGTCTATGATGTCATTTTCCTGGACAGTGAATATATCTGTCGTCATGAATTCAGAAACCAACAAATGTTTAGGATTGTAGTGTTTTATGTGATCTGCTTTGGGCATTTCCCAGTCATGTACACACTTTCCACTGATTTGATTTTCCATAATCATAGCCGTAACAGTTGCCAATGCTTCATCCTCAGATGCTTTTGGCTTCAAATCTGAGTAAGCACGGAGTAACCAACGAGCTCCCGTCATGTGTTTTTCTGTCCTTTCTTGGATGATTCCAAGGTACTTATCAATGTCGTTTTCATTGACATTTTTGATCCTCAGACCGTGTCTGGCAACATCAATGAGCTCATTTTTGATGAGGTCTATGGCATTGACTTTTTTGTCTTTATACCAGGTGAATTTTGTGTCAATTCCAAATTTTGCAGCCTTCAAAAAGTTATCACTAACATCGTCAAATGACAGCTTGGTACGTATGTCTTTTTCTGTATCTGCAAGGCCAGACATCAATCCCAACCAAAAACAAGAGTTTGCAATTTCATCAGCAACAGTTGGCCCAGAAGGAATGACCCTGCATTCAATTCTCAAATGTGGCTTGCCATTGTCGCTTATTCCATAACAAGGTCTGTTCCATCGGTAAACCGTGCTATTATGCACTTGCAAAGACCTGAGTTTGGGAACCGCACCTTTTTTGATGAGTTCCAATGAGTCTTCTTCAACATCAGACCCCAATAAAACTCTAAATCTTGAAATGTCTTCTTTATAAATTTCCAGGCTAGATTCTTCCAACCACTGTTTGCCAAAAGTGACTCGTGGACTTCTCTCACGCATGTGGTCATGTGATGATCTGGTGTCAAGGGCTTGTTGGAAAAGCGCAATTCTGGACTCATGCCAAAGTCTTTTACCAAAGACCAAAGGTGAGTTTGCAGAAATAGCTAATACAGGTGCAGTAATAGCTTGTGCAATGTTGTATTGTCGCACAAAGTCATTGGATGGTACTTGTAGATGCACCTGAAAACTGGTATTACAAGCCTCAATCAACGGAGAATCGTGTTTGATCAATAGTTCATCCAAACCATCTAACCTCAATTCGTAATTAGCTCCGAGGTGTTGCGCATTTATTGCTTCCATCAAAGCATAGTATCGTTGTTTGGGCGTCAAATTTTCCATGACCAAGTGATACTTCCTCAAAGTGGGTAAGATTCCTGTGAGGATCAAGGACACATCCATGCCATCCAACACATTTTGGATTTTATTGAGTTTGATGGCCGTTTCATCATGCAGCTGAGTAAAGCAATCACCTTCAAAAGTCCTGGGCTGCAGGTTTATTTCGAGGTTGAATTTTGCCAACTCTGTTTCAACCCATGGCAGATCCTTCATCAGTTCGAGGGCTTCCATTGCCACAGTCGCAGGTTTATAAGACTCCTTGTGAACCAAAACCATTTCTTGTTCAGCTCCAATCCTCACAATGTCGTTCTCAAACCAATCATTCTCGATCATGTACTCCAATGACCTCACATCATTGAGCAGAGCTTTCATAAACTTCTGCATTTGTTTTTGGTCGTTGACCAGATGCACTTTTTGTTCGCCCATATGAAAATTTAACTTTGGGATAAAAATAGCAGAATTTTATCAAAAATG
The DNA here is from genome assembly GCA_029567325.1 of Bacteroidota bacterium. GTDB lineage: Bacteria > Bacteroidota > Bacteroidia > Chitinophagales > Saprospiraceae > JADKBO01. The sequence goes on from JAKQLF010000238.1 coordinate 15,835, forward strand.
AGATTTGATTTTGGAATGAGACGAGATAAGCGCAGAAAGAATGATTTGTGGTTTCTTCGAATGAAATTCAGGACAATTTAGCTGCGAGCCACGAGCGCCACGAGCCATGAGCCTCGAGAAATCTGGAAGAAATTGATTTGGGAGTTATTATAAACGAATAAAAGAATAAACCCATAAACTTTAACCTAATTCAAGGTCGAAGGCGAAAAGCCCTTCGCCCCTACATCATTAAAACTTTACGTCTCTCCATATTTTATATTACCTGAACTTTCAACTTTGTACAGACGCAAGGCCTTGCCTTCTCCATATTTTATAATACCTGAAAAATGTAAAGCTGCAGTAGGATTATTTATCAAAATTTGTCAACTTTTTTCAGGACGAGACAGGACGAGACAAACTTTCCACTTTATGAACTTTCTACTTTATGAACTTTAAGAACTTTATAAACTTAAAATCTACAACTTCATCTTACCCCTCTTAATCAAATAAGTCATCAGAATCTGATCCATGCCCTTGTTGATATCCGTCTCAATGAAATCAATTTTGTATTGCAGACACTTCATTTTCAACGCTTCTTTATGAGCTTTTGCTTTCTCCACATACAACTCTTTGACTTGATTGCTTTGTAGCCTTACTTCTTGCCCTGTTTCCATGTCAATGAATAGGTAAGGGCGATTTTCAAAATCAAATTCGAGTTCTAGTTTTTCATCCATTACATGAAAAAGAATGACCTCATGTTTTGCATATTTAAGGTGTTGCAAGGCCAAAAATAACTGGTCCAAGTCACCGCTGCTGTCAAACATATCGCTGAATAAAATAACCAATGATCGCTTGTGAATACTGTCAGCGATTTGGTGAAGCGCATCAATAGCTGCTGTACTTTTATTATGTGTATTGTTTTTAATAAGTCTGTCCAAAAAGGTGAGCAACAAATGGTAATGCGTGGTCGAACTTTTACAATGGGTATGTTCTACCACTTGACTATCAAACATGCTCAATCCGAATGCGTCTCTCTGCCTTCTGAATAAGTTCATCAAACTGGCTGCCGCCAATGCTGAAAATTGGAGTTTATTCATCCCTTTTCCCGACTCTGGAAAATACATAGAAGAGGACGTGTCGATGACAATCTGACAACGGAGATTGGTTTCTTCTTCAAACTTTTTGACAAACATCTTTTCTGTTCTGGCGTATACCTTCCAGTCGATGTCTTTGGTAGATTCCCCTTGGTTGTATAAACGATGCTCGGCAAATTCTACAGAAAACCCATGAAAAGGACTTTTATGTAAGCCAATGATAAATCCTTCTACCACTTGCTTTGCCAGCAAATCCAGGTTTTCTACTTTCTTAAGGTCTAAGCCTTCAAAAAAATCCATATATATTATGTTTATTGTCGACAAGATAACGTCCTAAAATGCAAATCTCATACACTTTTTACAAAAATCTCCAGAATCAATGGAGTGTAAGTTGTAAATTTTATCACGGATTGAACTTTCTGCACACCATTAAACATTAATATATAAAAGCAAAACATTGAATACCATCATTAAAATTCTCATCGCAGGCCTCA
>JAKQLF010000252.1 GCA_029567325.1 Bacteroidota bacterium
CTTTGGAAGGTCCAATGTTGAGTATTAAGTCAGTCAACGCAATCAGTCACTACACGGACTGGACCATTGCTCACGTTCACGTCGGTACACTAGGATGGAATGGAATGTTGACATTTGGAATATTGTATTGGTTATGGCCGAGACTTTATGGCAATAAATTGTTTTCAACAAAATTGGCCAATGTTCACTTTTGGTTAGGCACTCTTGGTATCATCTTCTATACAGTGCCTATTTATTGGGCGGGATGGACACAAAGTATGATGTGGAAACAATTTGGTCCTGACGGCTTATTGGTATACTCCAACTTCTTAGAAACTGTTACTCAGATTTTACCAATGTACATGTTGCGTGTACTTGGAGGTACAATATATGTGGTAGGTGCGATTGTAATGGTATACAACTTAATCAAAACCGCTAGATCAGGAAAATTAATTGAAAATGTAGAAGCTAGCGCCCCTGCAAGAGAAATAGCAGGATCACACAAAGGAGAATACTGGCATAAATGGATTGAAAGAAAACCAATTACCATGTTGATAGCCAGTGCAGTACTTGTTGCCATTGGTGGTCTTGTCGAAATATTTCCTATGATGCTTATTGACAATAATGTTCCTAAAATTGCTTCTGTAAAACCATACACTCCACTAGAATTGGAAGGTAGAGATATTTACATAAAAGAGGGATGTCTTGGATGCCATTCACAAATGATCAGGCCCTTCAGATCAGAAACAGAACGTTATGGCGAATACTCAAAATCTGGAGAATTTATATATGACCGACCATTTTTATGGGGTAGCAAAAGAACTGGTCCTGATTTACACAGGGTAGGAGGTAAGTATCCAAATTCATGGCACTATAATCACATGAAGGATCCAGAAACCATGTCTCCTGGTTCTATCATGCCACCTTATCCTTGGCTGTTGGAAAAAGATATCAATTCTGACTATACCGCTGCTAAAATTAAGGTCTTACAAACATTGAATACACCTTATCCAAAAGGATATGCAGATAAAGCTGTGGCAGATTTGAAAGCTCAGGCCCAAGTAATAGCAGATGATTTGAAAAAAAGTGGGGTAGAACAGGAAGGCCTTGAAACTAAAGAAATCGTAGCACTTATTGCTTATCTACAACGCTTAGGCACAGACATTAAACCAAAGGCAACAGTAGAAAGAATTCAATAACCATTTTAAATTAAGATCATGTACAAATATATTCTACAGTCAGCAGGCAATATAAATTGGATGGCCATTTTCGCGCTACTGACCTTCTTGTTTATCTTCTTAATGGGCGTTGTTCTTGCATTTGCAAAAGACAAGGAACAGATCAAACATTTTGCCTCATTACCATTGGAAGATGGACAAAAGGAGACTCTCCAATAATTTTTAGAATTTATTAAATCAAAAGAAATGAATTTTACCAATTTTATATATGTCGCCGCAGTAAAATCTGCGGACACCATAGATCAAATTCTCAAATGGAGTTTGGACAATGTCTTTGTCATCATGGCCGCACTGATCGCCTTTGGTGCACTGATGACAATTTGGAAAGTTTTTAATAAACTCTCTGCCAGACAAACGGACAATTATTATAGAGAGCATGGCATGACTACCCCAGATGTCAAACCATTTAAATTTGCTTTTCCAGGCTTGAAAAAGATCAATGACGCCATGTGGAAGCTGGTGCCCATTGAGCAAGAAGCAGACATTGACTTAGGTCATGAGTACGACGGTATTAGGGAATTGGACAACCGATTACCCCCTTGGTGGTTGTACATTTTTTATGGCACCATTTTATTTGCTGTCGTTTACAGTTACTTATACATATTTACTGACAAGGGCCAAACTCAAGCCCAGGAATATGAATACGCAATGGAAATTGCAGCTGATGAAAAAAGAGCTTTCTTATCGCAACAAGCCAATGCGATTGATGAAAATTCAGTGGTGGCACTTACTGATGAAGTCGCTCTGAGAGAAGGTAAAGCTATTTTTACTAGTACTTGTGCTGCTTGCCATGGTCAAGCTGGAGAAGGTGGGGTAGGTCCCAATTTTACAGACAAATATTGGATACACGGAGGGTCAATAAAGAACATTTTTACCACAGTCAAATATGGAGTTCCAGAGAAAGGAATGATCTCTTGGCAATCTCAATTGAGTCCTGCAGCTATGCAAAAAGTAAGCAGTTACATACTCACGCTAGTGGGAACTAATCCACCAAACCAAAAAGAAAAACAAGGCATTCTTTACGAGCCAGAAGAAACACAAGCAAAATTGTAAAAGTTGATGGAAGAGCATTTTGAATATACAGAGGTTAACAATGAAGAACACAGGGATCATATTGCTACAGTAGATTCAAAGGGGAAACGCATTTGGGTTTATGCCAAAAAAGTAAGTGGTAAGTTCTTTAACTATAGACAAGTGCTCTCCATTATATTATTGATCATATTATTTGGTCTGCCTTGGCTTCGATATGATGGTGAACCTTACTTTTTATTCAATATTTTGGAAGGGAAATTTATCCTTTTCGGCAATCATTTCACACACCAGGATTTTCATTTATTTGTAGTGGGAATGTTGACCGCTGTGGTTTTCATCATCCTATTTACAGCTATTTTTGGAAGATTATTTTGTGGGTGGATTTGTCCGCAAACGATCTTTATGGAAATGGTCTTCAGAAGGATAGAGTTTGCTATTGAAGGTGATGCCAATGCTCAGAAAAGACTGAATGCTGCTCCGCTCAATTTTGATAAGATCTGGAAGAAAGGATTGAAACATGGTATATTCATCCTTTTCTCCATTGTGATTAGTCATACTTTTTTGTCCTACATCATTGGGACCGACGAGGTAGGTAAGTTGATCAGCTCCAATCCAGCCGACCATTGGCAAGG
>JAKQLF010000253.1 GCA_029567325.1 Bacteroidota bacterium
TAACTTGTTACATCAAATCTTGAATTTGGAAGAACATATTTTGTTATCTGTCCGTTGTCATTCACAAGTGATGCAAAATCAGCTACCGTTGGAATGTTTGTTCCAATCGGGCTTGTAGCCATTAATTCCATAGGATTTATGGTCATGGTGTGCACTCTTCCAAATTCATTCTTGGCTGGCCCTGGTTTGATGATGGCTTCTCTTCCCGAAGCGTTAGCAATACTGATCATAATGCCAGCGTTTTTGTTTTGCTCGGTTTCTCTTGCTGCTTTGGAGAGATCAACGTTCCCTGCTGGCTGGAAACACTTTTCATAAGTGATCAAATCATCACAGAAATTTGTAATATCACCAATTTGACATGTCCCAACCCTCACAAAAACATTGTCATCATCTGAAAATTTTACTTTCAATGGCCCTTTGTATCCTGGGCTGAAGAGTTTTATTTGCTGGCCTGCACCGATCTTGAAACCATTATCATCCATCTTTTTCCAGTTAAAATTCTTGTTATCTAACACATAGAATGTGTCAGATGCCAAAAAACCGCTATTTATTGATGAAAGATTGTAAATACTCTGACTCAATGTCGATGGAGGTACTGTACGAGCTGTTTGTAATTGTGTTTTTGAATCATCCCCGTTATCTTTGCTCACCGCAAAACTAACCTGTGAGAATATCAAAATGATCGCCAGTGCTGGAACAACAAATTTGCGCATATCCCACCCCCAATGTTATTTATTTTTCATGGATAAATATAAATCTATCCTCCAGGTAACATCAACTACACTGCATGAATCAATAGTAAATCAAATATCAATTTGATGCCTGGATTTTGTTAATTGTAGTTTCGTAAAAAAGATGGTCGAAAAAATGTATGATGGGTTTTGAAAATATTGCACAATCAAATACTATTCAACGCTATTTTTGGAAGACATCGTTTTTTGTGTTTGTGGTTTTCAATCTTTTTTGCCTATTTTAATATTTTCGAAAATCTAAACGAAGGGTTGTGACAAAATGCTGTCACAGGTCATGTGTATAAATGGAAAAGCTATTTTGAATAATGATTTAATGTGTTGTTGATTATATGGACATGTTGAGTTGATGAAAAAAGGTGCTATAATATTTTTGTATAATATCATCTATAACATTTAGATAGTGGAGATAAACTGTGAAAAAATCATTGCTTTCTTGGGGGAAAACTCTTCAGGAAAAAGATGCAACAAATAACAGTGTTGTAATAAAAAAAAGCCACCCCTTGCTCTTCCATATGGTTGATGTCGCCAGTGTTGCAGAAAAGATGTTTGAGAGAGTAGTTAGTGGCCACGCAAAAAAGAATTTGAAAACATTGTATCAAAATGAGGATGATCTTTTCCTATCCTCAAAGATTGCCTTTCTTGCAGGATTGCATGATTTGGGAAAAGCTACCCCGCCATTCCAGGGACTTTGGCTTGAGGGAGCAAAAAAACTCTCGGCTGAGGGTTTGAAATTTCCTCCCGTAAACGACAAGACAAAAAATCATGGACTGATGACCTCCTCATTGATTTTTTCAGAGTTTGAGTCCACAAAAGACAAGGACAGACTAATAAATCAAATTGGGAGGAAGATAGCCATATCTCTTGGTGGACATCACGGACTGATGAGTGATTGCTATGTCTGGCAAGATTTTGCTGGCCACAAGTTTTTCTCTGGATCTGCATCGTGGTTGGAAGCACGCAAAGAGCTACTGTCCGATTACTACAAGTGCATCTATGGGATGAACATGGGTGAAAAAACACTCAAGGAAGCGATACTGGAAGCCCTCCCAAAAGATGAATCATTGAAAACCCTTCAATTAAATGACTCATTTTTTGCATTTCTCTCCGGCCTTGTTTCTGTTGCTGACTGGGTTGGTTCATCAACCAGCTGGTTTGAATTTTATGAGCCCGATGACTCCACAAGCGCAATTGATGATTACCTAAATCACTCCAAAGAGTCGGCTGCAAGAGCCGTTGATAATGTATGGCCTGAAGAAACCGGCGAGCAAAAAATGTTTGCGAATGGCGAAGAACTTTTTTCATACATATTCCCAGAGATTAGTCAGGGTCCGAGACCACTTCAGAAAAAGTGTATTGATATTGCCCCCACCTCTAATGATGGGAAAATGGATTCAAACCAGATAGTAATAATCGAAGCACCAACTGGAGAAGGGAAAACTGAAGCAGCATTCTACCTCTTTGATTCCTGGCAAAGACAAAATGTTGCTCATGGTGCCTATATTGCTTTGCCAACTATGGCAACATCAAACCAGATGTTTTCGCGTTTCAAAAATTTCCTCTCGAGGGGTCATGGAGAAAAGATTACCTTAAATCTTTTGCACTCAATGAAGTTTTTTAATGAAGATTTCAGGGAGCTCAAGATAATTGGGGCAAATGACCAGGGCTACTCTGACACGATCGTTGCCAATTCGTGGTTCCAAAAATCCAAGAAAGGACTTATAACACCTTATGCCGTAGGGACAATTGACCAGTCCCTGATGGGTGTGCTTCAAGTGAAACACATGTTTGTGAGACTTTTTGGGGTAGCTGGGAAAACGGTAATCTTTGATGAAGTTCACGCATATGATACATACATGAGCAATTTGCTTGACATGCTCATAAGCTGGCTTTCAGAGTTGGGCTCTTCAGTAATAATTCTTTCAGCAACCCTTCCGGAAAAAAGAAAGAGGGAGCTATTAAAAGCTTTTTGTGGAGATAATGTAAAGGGAGAGGCCAAAAATACTTATCCTGCAATAACTTATGCCAGCAAAAACAGAAAAATTGAATCTGCCACATTCCAGTCAAACAAGGAGGTGAGGCCGGTTGTGACATTCAAAAAAACTGAATCCAGCATCCAGGAGACTGCCGACACAATCATGAGTCTAATCGACCAGGGCGGTTGTGCGGCTTGGATATGCAACACCGTAAACCAGTCTCAGGAAGTTTTTCGCTACTTAAAAGAAAAAACACCTGCCGATGTGGAACTTGTTCTCTTCCATGCAAGATTTACTGCCTCAGACAGGCTTGGCATTGAAGATCGCGTTCTTTCAATGATGGGCAAAGGTCAGCAAGCAAAAAGGCCCAAAAAAGCCATTGTCGTTTCAACTCAGGTCATCGAGCAAAGCCTTGATCTTGATTTTGATGTTATGGTGAGCGAATTTTCTCCAATCGATCT
>JAKQLF010000255.1 GCA_029567325.1 Bacteroidota bacterium
CTTGGTGCAGCTTTTATTGGTTTAGGTGGATTTGAAATCACCAATGACTTTAATGGATTGAATGCAGTGCTTTTACCTTTAGTTTTGTCTGGTGTAGGTATTGTAACTTCTATCTTGGGTACTTTCTTTGTAAAAGTAAAAGAAGGTGGTGATCCACAAAAAGCATTGAATGCTGGTGAATTGATCTCTTCTGTTGTTATGTTAATTGCAACGTATGTGATTGCACAATGGATGCTTCCAGATACTTGGGTAGCAAATGATATTGCAACAAGTTCTGAAATAACTTTTACCAACAACGGTGTTTTCTATGCTGTAATTATTGGTTTGGTTTCTGGTCTTGGTATTGGTTATGTAACTGAATATTATACAGGAACAGGTACAGGTCCAGTAAAAAGAGTGGCACAACAATCTATTACTGGTGCAGCAACCAACATCATAGCTGGTCTTGGTGTAGGTATGATGTCAACAGCAATTCCTACGTTAATTCTTGCTGGTGCCATCATCGGTGCTTACCATTTTGCAGGCTTATACGGTATCGCGATTGCTGCAGTAGGTATGCTTTCCAATACAGGAATTCAATTGGCCGTTGATGCTTATGGTCCTATTTCAGATAATGCTGGTGGTATTGCAGAAATGGCTGACCTTCCTAAAGAAGTAAGACAACGTACGGATAAATTGGATGCAGTGGGTAACACTACAGCAGCGATTGGTAAAGGATTTGCAATTGGTTCTGCTGCTTTGACAGCTTTGGCTTTATTTGCAGCTTTTATGACAACTGCAAAACTCAATGTGATTGATGTATCTAAGCCTGTAGTAATGGCTGGACTATTGATAGGAGGTATGTTACCATTTTTGTTTTCAGCGCTTTCAATGGGAGCAGTTGGTAGAGCAGCTATGGATATGATTAAAGAGGTGAGAAGACAATTTGCAGATATTCCAGAATTGAAAGCTGCTTTGAATGTCATGAGAATAAATGATGGTAAAGAATATGCAGAATGGTCAAAAGCAGATCAAGTAACTTTTGACGCTGCAGAAGGTAAGGCAGAATATAGCAAGTGTGTAGAAATTTCTACAAAGGCTTCAATCAGAGAAATGGTTGTTCCAGGACTTCTGGCAGTTATCTCTCCAATATTTATTGGTTTTGTGGGAGGAAAAGAAATGCTTGGTGGATTACTCGCAGGTGTAACTGTTACAGGAGTATTGATGGCAATCTTCCAATCCAATGCAGGTGGTGCTTGGGATAATGCCAAGAAAATGTTTGAAGAAGGTGTAGACATCGACGGTAAAATGTACTATAAAGGTAGCGAACCTCACAAGGCAGCAGTGGTTGGTGATACCGTTGGTGATCCATTTAAGGATACATCTGGACCATCACTCAACATTTTATTGAAATTGATGTCTGTTGTGGCATTGGTTATCGCATCTATGCTTGCTTAAGAATCAGATAAATTTTTAAAACTTATAAAAAGAGGTGTAAATCAGGTTGGTTTACACCTCTTTTTTTGTGTTGAATTTGGGCAAATTAAAAATTTAACTATCTTCAAGCCTCAAATTCAAATCAAGACATTGAAAAATTATACGTATACCATTTCCATTTTGGTGGCAGTTACTATTGCCTACTTGTTCCCTAGTTACTTCATCTCCATCGGTGATTTCAAACTAAATAAGCTCATCTTACCTTTATTGCAGATCATCATGTTTGGTGTTGGAGCAACTTTGACGTTAGGTGATTTTATTGAAGTGGTAAAAAGTCCAAAAAAAGTGATTGTTGGTATTGTTTGCCAATTTACCATAATGCCTCTACTTGCATTCAGCATTGCAAAATTGTTGAATCTACCTGCTGAAATCGCAGCGGGTTTGATTTTGATTGGTTGTTGTCCAAGTGGTCTTGCTTCAAATGTAATGTGTGTCATCGCAAAAGCTAATGTGGCTTTGTCTGTAACACTTACAACGTGTGCAACTTTATTAGCGCCTATCGCAACTCCACTCCTAATGAAATGGCTCGGTGGAAGTTTTGTGGATATTAATGCCCTTGATATGTTTTGGAGTATCATCAAAACCATTATATTACCTATTGTTGCTGGTTTCGCGCTCAATTATTTTCTCCCCAAGTTTGCAAAGAGCATCCATGGCATTTTACCGATTTTCTCCATGGTAGGAATAGCTATGATTTTGGTAATCATCATTGCTAGCGGGCAGGAAGCACTTCAAAAAGTAGGTGGAATACTTATCATTGCAGTATTACTACACAACTGTCTTGGATACTTATTAGGTTATTATAGTGCTCGAATGATCGGAATGGAGGAGATAGATTGCCGTACTATAGCCATTGAGGTTGGCATGCAGAATGGTGGTTTGGGTACTGCCTTGGCGAGTGAAATGGGAAAAGCTGCAACTATGGGATTGGCTCCTGCAATATTCGGAAGTATGATGAATGTCACAGCTTCTGTACTGGCCGCCTTCTGGAAAAACAAACCCGTTGAAGTAGAACCAGTAAAAAAATAAATTAGGTAAAAAAGATCAGTTGATATATTAATAATTGTAAGCACCAAATACAACAAAGTCGGGATTGTACAAACTTTCCTTATTGTAAGTCAATGGTCGCATCGTGTTTTTATCCAATACTTTTCCACCGGCTTCCTCTACAATGATGTGGGGTGCCGCTGTATCCCACTCCATTGTTGGACCCAATCTTGGATAAAAGTCAGCTTCACCACCAGCTATCATGACAAATTTCATCGAGCTACCTTTTGGCATCCAATTTACTTTACCAAATCTTTCGGCGTAAGCAACAGTATCTTTATCCAGATGCGAACGCGAGCACACAACATTGAATGAAGCTTGTGTACGCAATATCTGTTTACATTGCAATCTGCAAACCATGTCATCTTTCTCTAAAAAAGCACCATATCCTTTTACTGCCCAACTCACTTGATTTACCGCCGGCAAGCCCACTACACCAAGGATTGGATTCCCATCCTCTAGTAAGGCAATATTGATGGCAAATTCACCATTCTTATTTACAAACTCCTTAGTGCCATCCAATGGGTCAACACACCACAAATAGCGATGATTTTTGCGAATTTCAAAATCAATCTCATCACTTTCTTCAGAGATGATTGGAAACTCAGGAGTTAAGGCTTTAAGTCCTGCTACAATAATTTTATTGGACGCTAAATCTGCCTGTGTAAGCGGAGATGTATCAGATTTGATGGTTACATCAAAATCCTGAATATAAACTTCCATCACCGCTTTTGCAGCTCTACGGGAAATAGCAATGGTTTCATTCACCAACTCAATCAAATGATATTTATCTTCAGAGATCAACATAAAAAAGTAATTTTGCGCCAAAGTTATAAAAACTATGAGTAAAAAGGTGCTTGTTACAGGCGGGACTGGATATATTGGCAGCCATACCATCATTGATTTGATAGAAAATGGTTTTACCCCCATATCTGTCGATAATGGTGTAAACTCTTTGGCCTCAATCTTGGACCAAGTAACCTCTATTACAGGAATCACTGTTGAACATTATGACATCGATTTATGCGATATTGTAAAGACTGAACAGATATTCAAAGAACATGAAATTTCAGGAGTCATTCACTTTGCAGCATTGAAAGCCGTGGGAGAATCAGTAGAACAACCCTTGAGATATTTCAAAAACAACATTGACAGTTTATTGACAGTCTTGGAACTATCTCAGAAATACCTTGTAAAAGCATTAATATTTAGCTCAAGCTGTACTGTATACGGAGATGTTTTATCTAGTCCTGTCACAGAAGAAACTCCAATGCAAGAAGCAGCTTCGCCCTATGGTCGAACCAAACAAATTGGCGAACAAATTATCAGAGATACACTAGCAAATCAAACTAAATTGCAAGCTGTGTTATTGAGGTATTTCAACCCAGCCGGAGCACACACTTCTGGATTAATTGGTGAGGCACCCTCTACTCCAGCTGCCAATTTAGTGCCAGTGATTACTGAGACAGCCATTGGAAAACGGGAATCCATGAGTGTTTTTGGGACTGATTATGATACAAGAGATGGAAGCTGCATTAGAGACTACATTCACGTAATGGATCTTGCTCATGCCCATACTTTAGCTTTACAACACATATTATCAGGCAATCAAGAGCAGGCTGTGGACATTTATAATTTGGGAATTGGTCAAGGAGCTACTGTATTGGAAGTGATCAAAGCATTTGAAGAGACCACTCAAATAAAACTTAATTTCGAAATTGCTCCTCGCAGACCTGGCGATGTAATGGCTATTTTTGCCAATTATGACAAGGCAAAAGAAAAACTGGGTTGGAATCCAAAATACAAAATTCAAGACATTATGCGCACCGCATGGGTTTGGGAACAGAAAAGAACTAAACTTTGAGTTAAAAAAATGCGGGGTTTCATTAAATTTTTTCAAGAAAGGCATCAAGATATACTGTACTTTATAGATAAAATATAACGAATTACGCCATTTGATGGATGTAATCTATATTTTTATCATTTTTCGTGAATATATTTTACCATTTAGTGCAAAATGATATATATTTGCATCATCAAACTCAAAAGAGAGTTTTAGTATTATTGAATAAATAACATTGTGAGGTGTTGAAATTGGCAGCCATGCCCTCCTGTCTCGGGGGTAGGGAGTTCGAAAAAAAGTAAAGATAAGCCGGGCAGTTCCGACTGGGGTTGACCACCAAATTTGTCTTTCACCTAATTGCCCTGTGGAGGTTCGAATCCTTCTCTCACAGCATTTGCTTTTGCTTTAATCATGTTTGATATTAAAGCAAAAGCAATTTTTTTTTGACATACTAATAACATTGTGAGGTGTTGAAATTGATCATTTAATCAAAATCTACACTTCAAATTTGACATACTAATAACATTGTGAGGTGTTGAAATTGGCAGCCAAGCCCTCTTGTCTCGGGGGTGAGGAAACCGCAACAAACTCAAAGTTTTTACTTTAATATCTTGCTGATCTAAAGAAAAAAACTTTGAGCTAAGTGCCTCGTGGAGGTTCGAATCCTTCTCTCACAGCTTTATAAAAGAGCCACTCAGTAGTAATTGAGTGGCTTTTTCATTTTATTAAATGTAGTTTACTAAAACTGAAGATTACTTTAAAATTCCAAACTTTATAAATGATACAGAAGAAATGCCTTTCGTCTCTTCAATTTAACAATTCTCGTATTCAATTCAAATCTCTGTTAATATCTCTGCTCCATATCTGCCGAGCGCTGCATCATCCTCAGATGCTACTCCACTCACACCAATACCTCCCACACTTTCTCCTTTATAAATAAGCTGAGTACCTCCTTCTACGGGCATGGCATTTGGAAAGGCCAGAATGAGATTATTGCCTGCTTTGATTTGGTCCGCATGGTGTTTCGTGTCGCGTTTGAAGTGAGCAGAGTGTTTTGCTTTTGCTATGGAAATATCTACACTTGCTCCTGAAGTACAGTCCATTTTCAAAAAGTATACCAATTGGTTGGCACTATTGACAATTGCGATGCAGACTTCCCAACCATTTTTGATGGCCATTTCTTCGGAGCGAGCGGCTATTCTTTTGGCCACATCAAGGGAAAGAAAATATTTTGAAATCATATTTTATGATTTGAATATTATTCTTTCAAAGTTAGCAAAGAAATTGGGGCATAAATCAAATTTTTGAAATATTGAATTTGAATGGGACTTTTGAAAGGACTGCCTAATTCTTAGTAAATACTATGCAGAAATTTAATAAAGGTCACAAAAATAAAGCTTTCTTTGCTACCAGAAGTTATATAACCTGAATTAGAATCGTTATATGAAACGCTAAAATTTGCTTGAACTCTTGTCTTAAAATTAACAAAATAATTAGTGTTTAAACCAACATTTCCAATTATAAGACTTTTTGAAGGAGTAATATAATAGGGATTCAATAATTTGTTTTCCTCATATCTAAATTGAGCTTTTGCATGCCATGATAAGGTAGTTCTTGAATTGGGATACCAAGAATATTCATATTTACCTTGCAAAAAGGGATATAGAAATTTATATTTGTTGGCATCAGTGCTATAGAATCCAACACCGCTCTGAAATTCAAGACTATGTTGAGAGTTTAAGCTTGTATTTCTTGACCGAAAGTATTCACCAAACAATTCCACACCATATCCATTGCTTATATCAATCTGTTCATTTCCATTATCTCTATTATCAAAAAATGGGCGAGCAACAAAAGCATGTCTACTTCCTTCAAATCTATTACCAATAAAAGCCCTGGTATAGTTATCAAAAACAATTCCAAACAAATCAAATGGCTCCAAACTGCTCATACCTTTAGATTCTATAGCCATTGAAATATCCTTTACCTGTGTTTTTAATTGCCTCCGGCCATCAAATATTCGATAATTATTAATGACATTGAGTCTGTTGGCTACTTCAAAAACATCATCCTGAGTCCAAACTGCTAAATTCACACCACTATCCTCCATATCTTTGAGCATCCATCTTACCATATATACATCTGAAACTGGCTCTATCCTACCTCTACCCTTTTTGAGTGAAACAGCAACATTAAGTTTTAAATATTTTCCCTTTTCGAAACTAATTCCGATTTCCGGACCAAACTCTAAAAACTTATTTTCACGATAAAAGCGCGACTGAGTATTATATGCAAAATTTCCTTCTATTTCCCAAGGTCGACTTGAAACTTTAGTTTTAGCTTTATAAAAATTAAAATCTCCAAATAGTGCACTCATATGCTGAATTTTTCTAGTGTTTTTGAATTGCCTAGAATTAAATGAAACATCAAAATAAAAGTAATTGGCTGCTTGAGTATGCTGATAATATTTAGCATTGTAATGTTCAATTGCTTGATTCAAAGCTAAATCCAAGGTCCTATTCTTCGCATCCGCATATTTAAACTGTTTTATGTCCAAGTCTTTAAAAGGAGTTTGCCCAAGAAGCAAAGAACTGAAAAAAATTAAAGTGACAAGCGTGAATAATTTTTTCATAAACAATCATTGGAGTATTAAGGTGACTAAATAGTTTAAAACAAAACCAAAGACACCATGATTTTTTAAAATACAAAGATAACAAGCAAACATAAAACAATTATGGTGCCATTAATGCTTTTCTAGTTGAAAATTCTTAGCTTACAATCTTTGGTCAAATTTTAAAAATACAGTCTTAAGCAAATGTATGGACCACAAAGACAACTGAAATTCCTAACACACAAATACTTTAGTTTTTGGAAAAAATATCACAATTACATTTCATTCATTTAGCATCAGATAAATAATTATATTATGGATAATATAACCATAGACATCTACTTACAATATTTTGGGCTAGACAGTTGGAAAATTACAGGAAAGAGATCAAATTTTTCTATAAGAAATTTGTATGACTCATATGTACAGATGTGCTTTAGCTTCCTAAAAAATACTGTGCAAAAAACTAATATTATTACTGAAATTTAGCTGATTTTGGTCGGTGTTAATCGTATTCATAATGTTTTGGTTAAAATAAGAAACACTGAAGTTCGCTTGAATTCTGGTTCTGAAATTGATGAAATAACTTGTTGAAAGACCAGTGCGTGCATTCAATATACCCAAAGATGGTCTTTTTATAATATCATCGCTTAATGAATAGTTTACATATCTGTAAGACCCTTCTACAAAATATGATAAGGTGGTTCGGGAACTTGGAAAATAATCAAATTGGTATTTCCCATTTGCAAAGGGGTAAATGATATCCATTCCATTATCAAAACTATTGGAATTGTAGCCAGTTCCCAATTGAAATTCCAAACTTTGTTGGGCATTTAAACTTGTATTTCTTGACTTTATATATTCACCATAAAATTCCACACCCATTCCAGTGCGTGTGAAATTTTCTTGGTTCTGAATATAACGTGTGTTTGATGCCACGAATGGTCTTACAGCAAGAGCCTTTCTACTTCCCTCAAATCGATTGCCCACAAAGGCCCTGGTATAATTGTCAAAAACTATCCCATAAAGGTCAAGTTGGTCTGTAATTCCATTTACTTTATCATTTAAGGCTAATGTTATATCCTTTATTTGGGATTTCAATTGCCTTCTATTGTCAAAAATCCTATAATTATTAATGACATTGAGCCTGTTTGCTATGGCAAATACATCTTCTTGTGTCAAATTGGAAATGTCAGTTCCACCTTCTTCAATTTCTTTGAGCATCCACCTGGTCATAAATACATCTGTCACTGGTTCAATTCTGCCAATGCCTTTTTTTAAAGCTATTCCTGCATTTAGTAACAAATTTTCATTCTTCCGATATTGAAAATTGACCTCGGGATTGATCTCAACATAACTCTTATCTTTGTAATGGCGAGATTGAGCATTCCACCCAATGTTAGTCGCTAATAACCATGGTCTATCATCTTGCGTGGTAGTGGATTTACTGGTATTCACATTTCCACTAAGTGAACTACTGTGTTGTAGTTTTCGGGTATTTTTAAAAACATAGTTAGAAAATGATCCATTGAATTGGAAATACTTGGAGCTAATGCCATTATTGAAATCTCCTCCATAATTTGTTTTTAAGCTCTGTCCATCCTGAAAGAACCCAACATCAAATGTTCTAATCTTTGCATCTGCATATTGAAATTGCTTGATATCGAGGTCCTTAAACGGGATCTGAGCAGATAGATTGTAACATAATAAGCATGTAATAAAAAGGGTAATTCTGTTTTTCATAAAAAATCATTTTGTATGTGGGCAATTATATATTCTTAAACAGAACGATTGGCATCATAAATTTTTATTATAAAAAAGTTAATAGACTGGCATAAAACAATTATAGTATCGTTAAAACTTTCCTAGCGGATATTTGTGCCTCCATAATCTTCGGTCAAATTTATGACCTAATGTTTGCTGCAATGACTACTGTCATTCTATACTGACAAATACGTCAGTATTTAGGAAAAATAACATGAGTACATTGTATTTATTTAAACCCACATAAATATTTAAAACATGGATACAACAACCGCACACATCGACTCACTGCACTTTGAGCACGTATTGTGGACCAGACAACTAGATTTTGAGAAGGATGAGATCAAATTTTTCAACAAGAAATTGGAAGAAGTGGTAAGTCGGTGGACTGATGTAATTATTTTAGGCAAGGTAGAGCAATTTCAAAATCAGTTCATTCGCAACAAAGAAGTCATTGACACTTTATTACATGAAATAAAACTGCATGAGCAATATTTAGCCGGAAAAGCAGTAGAACAACCTACAATAGTAGGCCGTATCTTGTTTGATAGTCACGATGATCTCAAATTAAAAGTAGAAACCCAGAGTAAAATGTTCACAAGTCTTCGCACAGACTTTTTGGACTTCCTTAGACAAACTATGTAGTTTATTAAAAATCAGTATCGGCTTTTTCCAGATCTAGTGGCACCAACCAAATGTTGCGGTACATCACATTGTGGCCCTCAGCCTGAAGTTTGATGCCACCAGGTCGGTCGGTTATTCCTTTGCCTCCTTCGTTACCACCATCCTGACCTGAGTTGGGTCCACCCCAAACTTGGCTAATTTTTTGGTTGGTATGAGCTTTCTTGCCATTAAAATACATAGAAACCATCGGGCTTTCCACTTTTTTACCGTCTACAAACCTCGCAGCCCTGAAAACTATGTCATAAGCATTCCACTTACCTACGCCATTGTAGTGGACATATGGTGATTTGCTTTCATTGATGACTGCACCCATGCCATGACTGGTAGAATCACCATCCAAAACCTGAATTTCATAACGATTTTGTAAATACACTCCACTATTTCCGCCCGGTTCAGCTACGAAAAACTCTACATGTAATCTGAAGTCTTTAAACTCCTCCTTTGTTACAATATCAGCTGCACCATATTTTCCACCAGCGCCAGCAGGGTCATTGCTGTTGACCACATTTCCAGAATTTATAGGATCTTTTTGAATTTGCCACTTGATAGGTAACGTTGCTGCAAGTCGAGGACCGTTCCAATAAGTCCAATTTTGATCCAGCATGGCTTGTGTACCGTCAAAAAGTATTTTGGCATTTTTTGGAGCTTTAGCCCCTACACCCAACTGTGCATGTGTTAAAACAACAAAACAAAATAGTGCTATAGCTGTAAAGATGCTTTTCATGATTTGAATTTTAGTCCTACAAAGCTAAACGAAATTCAATACATCATTAAGTATTAAAGCGTTCCAATTAATTTAAGGATATAAAAATATCAACTGCTGCGTTGGTCATGTCATTATTGTTTTGTGCATATACTTCATAATCAGTCGTAAATTTTCTATCTAAATTTGCATTCCAAATAGAGATCCAGGCATTGTAAACCAAACCATTCAATAGATTACCCTGAAGGTTTATCTCACCATAATGTCCAGCTTCAACGTGTTTGGCCACCATGCCATGAGGCACATTTTCTATTGTTGTTACTTTACAGCCAAGGATTGTTGTATATGGTTTGGTATGATCACTTTCATAGTCAGTATACATACAATAGACAGTAGAATCTACTTTATTGGGAATCTTATCAATGACTCCCTCAACCATAAATCTCTCCCACAAGGCTGGTACGTCTTTGGCAACTTGATTATTTTCATTGGTGGTTCTCACTGATATGCCAATGATGTAAAATTCATTCATTATTGATGTATTCATTTCTTTTGATTTTAATGAATGGCAAATATGGATGGCAACGGTGACAACTGTTTGTCAGTAGATCAATGCTTATAATAATATTATTATTAGAAATCAGATTTTCAAAATATCAAAAACCCAGCTGAAAGTAGGTTATAAATGATCGATTCAGCTGGATAATTGATCATTTTAAAATTAAAAAAAGTGATCAAATCTCCATTTTACCTCACAAATAAATCGGCAGCACTGATGTTGTGGGCAAGTAAACCATTGCTGTATTGATTATCTACAATGCCATAGACACTAACTAACGAAATAAAAATCTGGCTTTTTGTTTTAGTTGCTGCCCTAAATATTGCCATCTTGGTTCTCAAGTTTTGGGCCATGTCTTTAGTAATTATGAGCGGCTCCTTGTAGAATTTGATTTCAAAAAGATTGATCACTTGGTCGGCTCTATCCAAAACCATATCTATTTGTGCACCAGGTAGTTCTTTGGTTGCTGAATGATAAAATGAAGAAAATTCTGTTTGAATAGCCTCAAGTTTAGTGGCCAAAATGATTTGATGTTGATGTCGAAAACAAATATTTTCAAAAGCATACCCAGACCATATTTTATACTCATTGGTCGTCATTGTACGCGTCCAGTAATTTTTTGTTGTAGTGTTTTTATCATGAATGAATCTGAGAAAGAAGAGTGAAAATTCGTCAATCAGTCTATATACCGTAAACCGTTTTTTCTGATTGAATGGGTTTTGTTCCAATATAAAATCGCATTGAACCAAATCCTTGAGCATTTGAGTAAGTGTCCCTCCATCAGGAATACCAGACGCTTGGATTATTTCTTGCCTACTCAGTCCTTTTTTGGAATTTGCCAATGCCTTTATGATTTCAACATACTGTTCATGATTTAAAAATAAAGCTTCGTAGAGATTATCAAATTCATTGTGAAGCAAACCTGTATTATTAAAACATATTTCTGTGAGATTTTCTGCAATGCTTTTGTTGTTTTCCATTTGATTGAGATAATGAGGAATCCCTCCTAATGCCATGTACAGTTGTAGTGTGCTATGCTCATCAACATAGATGTTCTTTTTAATGAGGAATTTATTGGTTTCATAAAGGGTAAAGGGTTTCAAAAATATTTTCTTGGTAACTCTGTTGTATAAACCACCTTTGGCATTGATGATGTGTTTTACAATCCATGAGGCTGCCGAGCCACATATGACAATTACTACTTTATTCTTTACAGCCCAATTATTCCAAAAATGACCTAGAGCTTCTATGAACTTTGTTTTTGATGTTTCAGCAATCCAAGGGAGTTCATCAAAAAAGATTACTTTTTTGTTTTTTGATTTTGATTGCTCCAAACAACTACTTAGCAAAGCAAAGGCACCCAACCATGAAGTAGGTCGTTTAGTTTTTGGATTTATATTAAAATATGCAACTAGTTGGTTACTGAAATTTTGAAACTGCTCTCTTTTGGTTCCATTTTGAATGCCTGTGATTTCAAAAGCCATATTTTTGGAATAAACATTTCTGATGAGAAATGTCTTTCCTACTCTACGCCGACCAAGAATAGCAATAAGTTCGGACTGAGTAGAATCCAAACATTGCAGCATAACATCTCTTTCTCGCTCTCTACCAACCATTTATGCATCATTTTTACTTTTACAAAGGTAAAATATTTATCAATATTCCAGCTGAATGTACTATATTTTATACACTTTCAGCTGGAATTTGATCATTTTATTGGAATTTTTAGTCAAATTTGGTCAAAAATAGCGTAGAATAGAGCAATATTTAAAGCAATTTATTATAAAAACTACGCAAAAATGCAATTATCCAGCTGAAAGTATGATAAAAAAGGTACTTTCAGCTGGATAATTGAATATAAAAATATGAATATGATTGAAAAATATAAGAAAATCTACTTTAAAAATTCCTATTTAGTAGCGTGGGGGCGTTAAAGCCATTTATCATAAAAAGTCATGATTTTTTAAAGCTACAAATTTCAAAGCCTCTGGTATGCCGTTACAATTATGAAATATTTGACAAGTATCGAAGACATATATTTGTAATTTTCACCACAAACCTTAAATATAATTCAACATTTCTCATTCACATGTATTTATATTTGGAAAGTCGAAGAACTAAAACCCTTTCCTATTGTATAATGTATTGCAAGGCTTTAATAACCACATTAAAAAACTCGAATATCATGAAAAAAGAAAATGTTTTAATCATCATCTTCTTTGCTGTAGCTCTTGTTGCTTGCTCCACATCGAAAAAAACGACGAATGACCAACTTTTTGATAAAACATGGGAATTAGAGTATTTATCTGGTCCTAGGATTGCATTTGAAGGTTTGTATCCAGAAAAAAAACCAACCATTACATTCAGCAAAGCAAGCCAAAGGGTTGCAGGCAATAACAGCTGTAATGGATATGCTACAAATTTCACATTAGATGGCAAAAGTATATCATTTGGCAAACCAATGGCTACAACTATGATGTATTGTGGAGAAGGTGAAAACTTTTTCCTCAGCACGATTGAAAAAGTAGATAATTACCATATTGACGAAGATGGTAAGCTCAATTTAAGTATTGCAGATGTACCAATGATGAGATTCAAAGCAGTGGATAAAAAATGAGCACCAATAATACCATTACGCTTGCTTTATTTTGTTGCGTGACAATTTACGCTTGTCAAAAAAAAGTGGTGTCAAAAAATACAGAGGCCCTTCTAGAAAATAATCAAACTTACTTCATTGGTCAAGGAACAGAGCCCTTTTGGAAATTAGAAATATCTGATCATTTGATCATCCTCCAAACGCCAGAAGATTCTATCACAATGCCACATGCCCCTCCTATTATGGCAATGGATGCAAATGCAAAACGCTATCGATTTACCTCAACTACCGATGAGTATCTGATTCAACTAAATCAAAGTACTTGTATAAACGAAATGTCGGGTTTGACATCTCCATATACAGTTAACATAGATTACAAAAAATTGAATGGCTCTGAGTTTAAAAGGTTGGAAGGCTGTGGGTCTTATATAACCGATTACAGACTTCACGACATCTGGGTTTTGGATGTACTCAATGGTAAAAAAATTACGAAAACAGATTTCCCCAATGAATTCCCTACATTAGAAATAAACAGTAGCAGCAATAGTTTTCTGGGTTTTGCAGGTTGTAATCGCATGAATGGCAGCATTTTTTACGAAAAAGATCTTTTGAAATTCCAAAATATAGCTACCACCAAAATGATGTGTAACCCTCCAAATCAGGAATTTGCCTTTTTAAATGCTTTACGATCAACTATCCATTATCAAATAGGAAATAATCAACTGATTTTGACAAATCCGGGAAATGATACCTTGATTTTTAAAAAAATAGATTGATTAAAACAACGCTTTTCAAAAATATGTCGACTCCACAATCAAATTTAATTTTATTACCTCCTTAAATACCAAATGAATATGAAAACGTATTTAATTTTATTAAGCTTGCTTTTGTGTATTACATCGTCTGCCCAACAATTAAAACCAGGTTTTGACAAAGAAGAGTATCGCGATTTGATGCACATCTCAGCGAGAACCACTGCAAATCCAAATTACTTTAAAGACTTTCCTGAATCGACCTCATTCAAAATGCTTTATCAGTCAGAAGCTATTGGTCTTGATAATTTATGGGATTTGTGGACGAATGATAAACAGGTTTCAGTCATTAGTATAAGAGGCACCACACTCAAGCCGGAAAGCTGGTTGGCCAATTTTTATGCAGCCATGGTGCCAGCAAAAGGTAGTTTGAAACTCAATGATGATGAAATTTTTAATTATCAATTGGCCAAAGAATCCCAAAGCAGCTGTGCACATTGGTTGGTTGGTGAGCACTGCTTTCTTATCAAAGGAAATTGTGCCAAAAATTGATTCCCTTTACAAAACTGGCACTAAGGAATTTTTGATCATGGGTCACAGTCAAGGGGGAGCAATTGCCTATTTAATGACTTCCTATTTATATAATCTGCAACAGCTTGGGCAATTGCCAATAGATATTAAATTCAAAACTTATTGCAGTGCAGCACCCAAACCAGGTAATTTATATTACGCCTACGAATACGAAGCGATGACACAAGGAGGTTGGGCTTACAATGTTGTCAATGCAGCTGACTGGGTTCCCGAAGTGCCCATGTCCATTCAGACTTTGAAAGATTTCAATAATGTAAATCCATTCACCAATGCAAAAGAGATGATCAAAAAACAAAAGTTTCCAAAAAACTTAGTGCTTAAATATGTTTACAATCAACTAGACAAACCCACAAGTAAAGCACAAAGAAACTATGAGAAATACCTAGGAGGAGTTGCATCCAAAATCATCAAGGAAAACATCAGTGGATTTGATGTGCCACTTTATTATAGCAGTAACCACTACGTGAGAACGGGTGCCACCATCGTTTTACAACCAGATGATGAATATGCTGCAAAATTTCCTGAAGCTGAAAATGACCTATTCCCACATCACCTTCACGCTCAATATTTAATGTTGCTGGATAAATTACCTGCTGCAAATCAAGGTGAGGGCATAAGAGGGACCATTTATACCCCATCGGCGGAAGAGATTGCAAAAGCTGAAGCTAATACTAAGCCTATTACGCCTAAAAGGGTTTTTCTGCACAGTCTGCTTGGTGTGCAACTCCCTCAATTTAATGCGTTAAATACAGATTTGGCCAATAACAATTTTATGAAACTTGGTGGAACTTACTTTTCAAGAGGAGGTGGATTTTATACAATCTTCCCTGCGGTCAAACTTGCAAGTTTGTTTAATTATTCAACCTATTCAGCTAATAAAACTGAAGGTGGTAATGCCAATTCCCTTAGAGGCACCGCCGCGGGTACTTCCTTGGGTTTGGTATTATTAAACAATAACAAACATCAGCTTATCCCTTTTGGAGGTGTCGTATATTCTTGGTTTGGAGTCAGAATCTCTAAAAACAATACTGCCAACCAATCCTTCACCAACTATTTAAACAATGGATTGAATCAACAACACATCGGAACCCAAGGATTTACGGGCAATTTTGGTTTACATTATGCAATGACTCCATTCAAAAATAGGACGTTGGGCAGGAATACCAATATTGGATTGCGTGCTGGATATTACATTCCATTCGGCAAAAACACCAATTGGAAAACCAATAATTTACCTCTTTCAGGAGGACCTAAAATCAATGCTCAAGGCTTGTATTGCAATCTTATACTTGGCATTGAGCTTTAGCAATCTTCATTAATTAGAAATTATTTTTAGAAATAAGCAATAGAGGAATTGTTATTTTCCACTATTGCTTATGGCGTTTATAACTTATTTATTATAAAAAGTATCATGAAAATGGTACCTTTTTTCAATGGTTGAAGTTGCACCTTTAGTCTCTACATCAATGATTTGATAATCAGGATTTGCAGCTCCTTTTTCCATTTTTTTCCAAGTTGGAACACCAGTGCCATTTGGATCTCCGGTCTTGATGAAATTGGCAAAGTAGTTCAACATGGTCTTTGAAACCAAGTAATCATCTGCCGTCCAATTAAATTCTTTGATTCTGTCCAAGTTGCCCATTGCATATTCAATCTCACAAGCATGGGGTGCACCAATCGCTTTAGGAGCTGCTCTAGGAGTCTCCGTTCTTGATGTCCCACCTGCAAGACCTGCAACCAAGTTTTTGTCTACTAGTTCTGGTCTTAGTTTACTGTAAACATATCTGTACACTGGTTTATCACTATTTTGATTTTGTAGATCCAACCACTTCCAAGTACTGTAAACAATGAAGCGATCTGCTGCTAGGTCAGTGGCTGATTGTTCAACTTCTGCGGTAGTATTGTGTGGGTACAAAGCAAGCACTTCGTCACCATTTGTTGGATAGGTTTGCTTCACTTTAGAAATGAAATTTTCTTTTGTGTAAGGCATTCCTTGCATAAAAGCCATACCAGGAATTTCAGCGGAATTCCATCCTGCCAAAAGTGGAACCATGGCCTGTTCTTTGGCTTTAAAAACTTCGATTAATGGTTTTTTCAAGAAATAACCATCAATCACCAAAGGAAAACCAAAACGTCCACTTGCATTATACATTTCGTAGATCTCTTTGGTAGATTTAGATCTCAACTCAGCAATACTTTTGATGTCATACTTTGCCAAGAACTCCACACCATTTTTTTCTGCCTCTTCCAAAGTTACAGGAGCCATTGTTGGAGGTATGGCAGCGCCACTTTCTCCAATAGCACCAGCTATCAATCCTTTGGACAATGGTGATGCCATATGGGTACTCACGCCAATTGAACCAGCCGATTCACCTGCAATGGTAACTTTTGATGGATCCCCACCAAAAGCTTTGATATTATCTTTCACCCATTGCAAAGCTGCAAGCTGATCTAAAGCACCATAATTTCCAGAAGCACGATATGGCGCTTCCGCAGTCAATTGTGGATGAGCCATGTAACCGAATATGTTCAACCGGTAATTGCAAGTCACCACCACAATGTCTTTTTGAGCCATTGCTTCACCGTCGTATCTTGGTTCAGAAGCATCACCAGCTACATTACCACCTCCATAAAAATAAACTAATACAGGAAGATCTTTCTTGAGTCTGGTTGTAGGCGTCCAGACATTTAAATACAGGCAATCTTCGCTTACCCCATTTGATCGGGAGTTCATATCACCATATACCAATTTTTGAATTGGTCGAGGACCAAATTCCTTAGTCATTTTCACTCCAGTCCAAGGAGCCATTTTTTGAGGAGCTTTCCATCTCAAGTTACCTACGGGAGGTTTTGCAAATGGAACACCAAAATATTTTTGAACACCAGTTTTGGTGTCATAATTACCTTCTATTGTTCCTGCAGCTATTTTTGTTCTGACAGGAAAGCCATCCTTATTTTGTGCGAAACAAAGGAAGGATAATAAGGTACAAAATGTAGCAATTGCTGTTTTTCTAATCATTTGAATTTCTTTAATGTCTCAAAATGCGACAATAATCGGAAATTTTTAATTAAAATCCTATTTTTGCAGAAAATAATAACAATTGGGATTTCTAAATGGTATTGAATATTTGGATCATTTGGCATACGACTCTGTGATCTTTGGTTTTGCAGGAGACAATCTGAAAATCCTCTTGATGGAATACCACGATACGGCACTGTTTGCTTTGCCTGGTGGTTTTGTGCAGGTGGATGAAGATTTGAATGATGCCGTCCGCAGAGGTCTTGCTGAGCGTACGGGTCTTCAAAACGTATATCTTGAGCAGTTTTATACTTTTGGAGATGCCAAAAGAAATCTCACAGGTGAAATGAATAAAATATTGAATGCCAACAACTTAGGAGATGATTCTGTTAAATGGATTTTAAATCGATTTGTTTCAGTAGCATACTTGGCACTCATTAATTATAAAAATGTAAATCCCAGACCAGATGAGATTTCAGATTCTTGTACCTGGTATGATGTCAATAATTTACCACCACTCATCCAAGATCATACTTTAATAGTGGAGAAGGCTTTAATGACCCTACAATCTCAACTCGATCATAAGATACCTATTTTTGAATTATTGGAGGAGCAATTTACCATGGCTGAATTACAACGTGTATACGAAGTCATTCTGAATGAATCACTCCACAGAGGTTCTTTTCAAAGAAAAATGTTGAGTTTGGGCATTTTAAAAAGGCATGAAAAGCAATTCAATGGTGGTGCCCACAAAGCACCTTATCTGTATAGTTTTCTGAAATAAATTATGAGGTTGAAGCTTCAAATACCTCAGCAAAAAAAAATGAACCTTCAACCCTTCGTCGTCTGATCACCGATATCCGCAAAAAGCTGACTGCTGAAAACTGAAAGCTCGCAGTTTTCCGATTTCCGTCCTCCTTCCGATTTCCTATAGCTATCGGAATCGGTCCTCAGATTTCCATTTTCCGTTTTCCGACCTCCGTTTTCCGATTTCCGTTTTCCGATTTCCGACCTCCGATTTCCGTTTTCCGATTTCCGACCTCCGTTTTCCGATTTCCGACCTCCGTTTTATTTTCCCATCCAATTGCGAAACTCCTCTACCCTATCTCGACTGACAATTACTTCTTCGTCAGCATCAGCTTTTTCAAGTTCAATTTTCAATCTGGAATTACTGTAGACATACACTTCTTTAATTGCTTTAAAGGCAGCTAAGTATGACCTATTGATTCTAAAAAAATGATTGGGATCTAATAGTTGTTGCAAATCATCCATTTTATAATCAACGGGATATCTTCGTCCACTAGCGAGACGCATCCAAACTGTTTTGTTTTCCGCCATAAAGTACATGATTTCGGTCACGTCAAAAGATAAAAGTCGCTCTCCAACTTTGACCAGAAATCTTTGCTTGTATGTTTGCTGTTGCGATGAATTCAAAAAACTTTGGACCAACTCATCTGGGATGGTTTGTTTACTATTTTCACGCAGGAATTCCAATTTATTCAATGCTCTCTGGATGGCTTCTTTGTCCACTGGTTTGAGCAAATAATCCACTGAATAAACTTCAAAAGCTCGCAAAGCATATTGATCATACGCAGTAGTGAAAATGACAGGACATTTAACTTTCGATTGATTAAAAATTTCAAAACTCAGACCATCAGCGAGGTGGATATCAAAAAATGCAAGATCTGCTTCATTACCAGCATTAAACCAAGCCACAGCTTCTTTTACAGAAGGAATGATTGCCAGAACTTTTGCTTCTGGTTTCAAGGACATGATTTTATAAGCAAGACCTTCACCAGTTATTTGTTCGTCTTCAAGAATTAAAATCTTCATGAAATGATGGGAATTTTGACGGTGAAAAACTCACCATCATTTTCTACAATGATGGGCTGATTTGTAAGATGGCGATATCGCTCCTTGATGTTTTCTAATCCAATGCCAGAAACTTCCACATTATGCCTTTTATACATTTTGTTTTGCACAACCAAGTAATTATCCTGTAGCGTCAAATGGATGGTCAAAGGCTCCAATTTAGAAACATTGTTGTGTTTGAATACATTCTCAATGAGCATTTGTAGGGTCATAGGTAGAATCATTCCATTTTCATCATTCACATTATTCTCAAAATTGAAACCATCACCAAATCTTATTTTCATGAGGAATAAATAATCCTCCAGATGATTTAACTCTTCTCGGATACTGACCAATTCTTTCATTCGACTATCCAGAACATAACGATAAACATTTGCAAATTTACCAATAAATGATTCTGCCAAATCTGCATCCTTATGAACCAGATTTGATAGCACACTTAAATTATTAAACAAAAAATGCGGATTGACCTGATTGCGCAACATTTCATATTGATACAACAATTTTTCTTCCTTGTGCTTTTCTGCTTCCTGAAATTTAGCTTTCCACTCCAGAAAAAAACCTCGGCCATATAAAAACGAACTAATCATGATGGTAATCAAAAAAGTAAAAATATAATCATGGAAATTTAAATTCCTAAAAACTTTACCAATACTAAAGTTTGGATAGCCCAAAAGCCAAAGAAAATTAGTCAAGAGGTATACAAATAAAACCCAAATTGCAGTGGCTGTAACTGACAAAACCAATCGCAGATAAGGTTTTTCTGTCCACGGTATCTCATCCTTATAAGCTTCTGCAACAAACGCGCAGCCGTACCAAATCATCATACTAGTAACCGTCGACACCATCAGAAAATAAACATCTTTTAGTGATGCAACTTCCATTCCTCTCGTAAAGAAATTGATAATCAAACAAGCTAAAAAGACTTGAATAATTCCTTTCAAAGTTTTGTCCATTTTTGCTTCAATGGCTGTTGAGGTCATATTTTTATTGGATTATAATTAATCATAATTTTGACTTTGCTTAAATAACTAATCAATTTTCGTACGGAATTCGAAGATAAACTCAAAAATTACTTTTTACTCAAAAAAATAATTGCTAAGCGATCAAGTTCCATTTGATTCCCTAATCCAGTTGAGCCGGCAACCGGATTAGGGTACTAAAACTTATTTTGTCGCTTTCGCTTGTTTCAACAAATTAGCACTTTCTTCTTCTCCCCAATTGATGATCAAAGGTGTAGATTCTGTTGTCAAAAACAATTGTTGTGCGCCCTCCAAAAATGGCATTGCTGGTCCAGCTCCTCCACCATAAAAAGTGGGTGTATTATACAGATACATACCCTTCAAATACAAGGCACGGGCATTGTTTTTATTTAAAGCCAAAGCACTGTCAAGCAATTCATGAATGGTCGCGGTATATTTGGCACCATTGGCCATAGGATCTTCACTGACCTTGCCTACTAAACAATAAGCTTCCAATACATTCAATTCGCTTTTTGCCACATTGTCCAACTCCAAGGTTTTCATTTTTTCAATGTATTCCATAGCCTGTTTTACCTTACTTTGGGCCAACACCATATCGGGTTGCATGGACATAAAACCACTGATCAATTGAGTATAAGCTGCGTTGTAATAAGCCTGCCATTTATTGCCTTCTGCTGCTGCAATTCTAGCAAAACCATTTGAAATTTCACCAAACTGTTCAGGTGACTGTGCTGTACTTAATTTTTGCATTGTTTGACCCATGGCCTTTTCATATTTTCCAGCCTGAGCAAAAGTGACATTAGCCACGAAAGAAATAAATGCAATTGTAAGAATTATTGACTTTTTCATATTATAATATTTTTTAATTTGAATGAATAATTTTATTTGAATGTTTGTTTGTTTTTTAATAATCATCACTGGTTACTTCAGTCTTTTTGTATTGTTCGCCGATGGTCATGACCACTGCTAAAACAGCAAATCTCTTGGCAGGCGGTCCTAATTCGAACCTCTGATATGCACCAGTAACGGCGTCTTGGTTGTACCTATAAGAATATATTTGTTTAGTACCTAATAGATTCTGTACACTCAGGTAGACTACAGTGAAATTGCCTTTGATATTGGTGAGGTAAGTCATTGTGGCACTGACATCATGGTAAGCAGGCGTCCTATCTTTCATAAAACCAGCCTCCGATGTTGTCGGATTATAATAAGGTCGTCCGGAATTATAAGAGTAAGAACCACTCAATGCGATATTGAGATCGGGGAAATATTTCTTACCTACAAGGGAAAGACTGTGCTTCATTGCGAAATCCGGACGTGCAGCAAATGGGAAATTCCTCCAATCTCTTTTGGTGTCCAAATAAGAATAAGATATCCAGTAATCGCCATTTTTAATAGATTTATTGTCCCTGAAGAAGAAATCCAAACCTTGGGCATATCCGCTTCCGCTGTTGTTTATCTCTGTAGTATTTTCAGGCGTTTTTACCAATCCATTGTACCACTTTTTATAAGCTTCAACTCTGAAAATCAAGCCATTTTTGATTTTTTGATAATTGAAGATGAGGTGATTGGCAGATTCTTGATTTAGCATTGAATTGCTTACTAAATTCTGGAATTCAGGGTTTTGGTAAAAACTCCCTGCAGCAAGAGAAACTTGCTCACCTTTGGAAATGGTATATGCAAAAGTGGCTCTTGGAGCAAGATTCATTTTCTGTAAAAGCTGAGAATATTCTCCCCTCAAGCCTACTCTTCCTGAAAACTTTCGAGCGATGACAAATTCAGATTCTCCAAATGCAGCCATCATGTTTTCTGTAGCTGGCAAATCAAAGCCTTGCTGTCCATTAAAATAAGATTCCTTATACTGAATGCGCTGCAAGTCCACACCTGTTTTGATATTAAAGTATGAACTCAATGGTTTAGAAATATTAGCTCTGGCTTGACCTGCAGATAATGTTGTGGTTTTTGATTGGCTGTGTTGCATCTCATCTTTATTGTAATTGGCGCCAAGAGCAGCATACAATGTCCAATCGTTTGGCAAGGCATGTTGTAATGTAAGATTTGTAAAGTGATTGTCGGCGCGCAATCCAATGGTTCCTTCTGAAAGCCCATTGAAAACAAAATCTGATCGCATAAGCATGTCTGAAGTATTTGTATAAGAATACAACTTGATCATTGAACCTTTATCATTGAGTTTGTGTCTGAAGACAATGTTTCCTTCCCACGTTTGTGGGGCTTTATCAAATTTGACCTTTTGTGGAATGAAGGCAAAGTATGGTTTGAGATTGGTGTGGTCCAATCCAGCTGTGAGTGAAGTATTTTTCCATCTTTGGGTATGGGAAACACCTGCACCTACTGAAAGTAATTGTACACCTGTCACTGTTTTTTCTGCTAAGTCTTCTGTTTGCAACATCAAAGCCGAGGACATGGCTTGACCATATTCTGCGCTATATCCGCCAGTAGAAAAACTGGTCCCTTTGAATAAAAATGGCGAAAATCTATTTCTTGCTGGTAAGTTACCGATGGTACTGTTGTACGGTCTTTGCACTAAAATGCCATCAATGAAAGTTTTCGTTTCATAAGCTGCACCACCTCTTACGAGCAGTTGTCCACTTTCACCATTTCTCGTTGTTCCTGGCAAAGTATTGATTGCTCCTGCGATGTCGGCAGAAGCACTGGCTGTAAGCACAATGTCGAGTGGATTTAAAACAGCAGCTCTTTTTTTATCCGTCACTGCTTCAAAACTTCCGGCACTGATGACCACTTCTGTGAGCATCTCTCTTGCCTCTTCCAACTTAATGGAAAAATTGATGGTATCACCTTTGAGTAAGATACTTCTGCTGATTGCCTCTTTACCAAGATAAGTAAAAGTAATAACAGCGCTATCCGTTGTCTCTGTTTGAAACTCAAATTTCCCATCTAAGTCAGAACTGGTTCCATCATAAGTGCCCTCCAGTACAATATTGGCTCCAATGATGGGCTGCTTCTCTTCATCTAAAACTATACCCCTCAAAACGGATGTCTTTTGCCCGAAAACAGTGGTAGATAATAAAACGAGTACAAATAACAAATACGTTGAAATCCTCATTACTTTATGAATTATGACTCAAATGTCAAGGATTCATGGGTGTTGGGCAAATGAAAGGGAGTGAGTTGTAGAAAATGGGGAGTGAATGGGGAAAATGGGTATGGTTTGAAAAAATGGGATGTTATTTATTGTGATGGAAAATTATTTTTATTCTTTTAATTTGTCTTTTCCCCAGTTGCTTGGATTGTTTTTGATGTAATTTTGGATGTAATACCAAGCGGAATATGGATTGACCAGAATTGTTGTGTAGAAAATTTGATCGAGATCGAAGAGAGAAATTGAGGCATAGCCGAAGCTACGGCGAAATTGAATGATGAAGATATCGATTAAATTTGCCACAAGAAAATGGTCAAATTCATTTCCGATTGGTATCTAATATTCAAAATCATCCCTGATGATATGGTCATGATAATTTGGTTGAAAAAAATGGTTCGTCCTATTGAATTTTCGAATATCCAAATTTTGTTTATCAATAAAATCATCAATTTTGGAATTTACGGCAGATTTAAAACCCGCAATAAATGATGAAATGGATTTTGGC
>JAKQLF010000256.1 GCA_029567325.1 Bacteroidota bacterium
CTCTATAATTTGGCTTCGAATGTATTGTAATGTTTCATTCGAGTATGTTCGAGCATCATTCTTTTGCATTTGCCAAAGATAAATATTATATTTAATTCATGCAAGAAAAATAGGAACTATTTTAATTCCACATTAATAACAACAACTCGGAGTGGTATGAGGACGACCCTGATTTCAAAACAAGAGATGATTCTATGATTAAAATTACGAATTGGCCATATAATCTTTTGCAAAAATATTATGACAACTTCTCAAGCAAAGAAAAGACAAAAAATAATTCTCAGTTTTACGCTGATGTATTAATAACTCATCATGAAAAAGAAATAATATCAAAGCAAGAAGCACTTGAAAGAGATTATAATGAATTTATTAAAAACAATATTCAGTCGTATCAGATTCTTGTGAAGCCTTCAACAATGATGACATATCATTATGATGAAATTGATATTGTAAGAGTACCTGTAATGTATTATGTCACAAAGATTAATGGAGATAGAAGCAAATTCGAATTAAATATTACTGCGGTCTTGAATAAGGATAATACTGAAATTCATGCAATAGGTAAGAACATTACAGTAGACAACCTAAATTCAATTCTACGCAGTTTTGATAAAATTGCCACTCCTGAAAAATCTCCTAATAATATAGAACGATTGTCACACGGACAAAGTCCTTATTCATATTGCTACGGGGATAAAAATGAATGTAATGACTCATGTTCTAAAATTTCAGTTACAGCGAGTAATGACTCAGATGTTATAGTGCTTGTCAAGAAGGATGATACTGTTTTTAGAAATGCTTTCATTTCAAAAGGAAGAACTTATGAATTCAATGTCCCCAATGGAACTTACCAAACCTTTTTTTACTATGGTAGTGATTGGAATAATGAGAAATACATGAAAGAAACAAGTTGTGGAGCATTATACGGAGGATTTAAAAAAGACGAGCATTTTGGAAAGGATTCACCGCAATTACTAAACAATAATATTTTGACCTATGAACTGATTTTACAACAGAATGGAAACTTTAGCACCAAATCAAGCAGTATAAATGAAGCATTTTAAACTTAACAAATGAATCGCTGGCTATAATCAAGGAGAAATTTTGGTAATAACGTTATAAAATTACATGTGACAAAGGGCACCACATATCAGGACATTTACAAAAGGTTTGAATAAAGAATATTAATAATCATTCCTTTGGTAAAACAAAAAAGATAAAGGTCAATGGATGGAATTCATAGAATTAAAACTTGAAAAACAGCAAATCAAACGTCTTTAAAGGCAAGGTATTCAAGCCATCGTTTGATTGATTTTATCAATATTCAAACTATTGGTCATGGCAGTAAATATCTGAAAATAGGTGCCTTTCAAATCGTATAAAGATTCATGATCTCCAATTTCTACACATCTTCCTTTTTCCAAAACGACGATATTTTTTGCGTCAATGATTTGAGAAATGCTGTGAGAAATGATGATTACTGTTCTGCCTTCCTTAATCGCATCCAATGACTTTTTTATTTGTTCTGTTGCAATGGCATCTAGGCTTGCGGTGGGTTCATCCAAGAAAATGATTGGCGGATTCTTTAAAAATAATCTGGCAATGGCAATTCGCTGTTGTTGCCCACCTGAAAGCAAATTTGCATCTGATTCGTATCCCTGAGGAAGTGCAGAAATTTGTTCATGGATGTATGCTTTTGTAGCAGCCTCTGTAATTTCTTGCTCAGTTGCGTCGGGTTTGCCATACATGATATTTTCTTTGATGGTACCTTTGAAAATGTGATTTTTTTGTAATACCAAACCAATGTTATTCCTGATAAAATCTGTGTCATACAAATTCAAATCAATGCCGTCTAACAAAATACTTCCCTTTGTCGGTTGGTAAAACTTATCCAACAAATTGATGATGGTACTTTTTCCAGCACCACTTAAGCCGACAAGTGCAGAGGTCTCATTCGGTTTAATGGAAAAACTCACATCATATAAGGCTTTTGTGCCATTAGGATACGTAAAGTCCACATTCCTCACCTCAATGAAACCTTTGATTTTGTCAGGTTTGTATGTGCCACTCGATTCCTTTTGGTGATCAGATTCAATGATATCAAAAAATCCCTCTGAATATATGAGCGCATCATTCACTTCATCATAAATCCTGTGCAACTGTCTTATCGGCGCAGAAACATTGTTGAAAAGCATGATGTGAAACATGATGGCTCCGATGGTCATAGATCCATTCAAAACAAAATAGGCTGTCAAAATAATGATGATCACCACTCCGATTTGTTCCACAAAACTTTTGATGCTTTCAAATATGAAACTGGTTTTCCGAGTGATCAATTGATTTTCCGTCATCTCGAATTGGATATCCTGGTGTCTTTTGGCCTCCAATTTTTCACGCACAAAGGATTTTATGACCGTGATTGATTCAATCAAAGTGATGATGCCATTGTTTTTAGTTTCTCTATAATTTCGCATCCTCCTTCTAAAACCACTGAGTTTATCGGCTTGCAACTGACTGATGTAAAAATAGATGGGAATGATGGTAAGACTGACCATGCCTACATAAAAATTGGCATAAAACATCAAAATCAAGGCCATGATGGCATTGGCAAATAATGGTAATATATCGATGAAAAAATTCTGTACCAGTCTTGTCAAACTGCTGATTCCCAAATCAATTCGAGTCTGAAGTTTACCACTTTCATTTTCCTTCGATGTATAAAACTCCATGCGGTAGGTGAGTATTCTTTCAACTATGGATTGAGAAATATCGCGTGTTATAAAAATTCTGAGCTTTTCTCCATAAAACTTCTGACCGAATTGGACTACAGAGTTGATCAATTCTTTAGAAAGCAAAATTATGGTGATGGTACCAAGCAAAGAAAATCCTTTTGATAGAGGTTCTCTTGCCACCATCAACACACTGATGGAGTCTACTGTATATTTTAGAATTAAAGCATTGACCTGAGCTGCAAATGAACCTACAAAAGTAAGCGCTAAGGTTGCAACAACCATCCTTTTATAGGGCAGAATGTAGGGCAACATTTTTTTATATAGTTCTAAAAGCTGCACAGTCTTTTTTTTTTTAAATGGATGATGTTTTCAAATGTAGAATTTTAAATTCAATGCTGACGAAATTTTTGAACATAAGCTATTGATATGGTAGGAATGCTTTTTTGAAAAATGGGTTGAATTAAAAAACGTTAACCTTTCAATTTATCTTTTCCCCAATTGATTGGGTTGTTTTTGATGTAATTTTGGATGTTATAATATTCAAAATCATCCCTGATGATGTGGTCATGATAATTTGGTTGAAAAAAATGGTTCGTCCTATTGAATTTTCGAATATCCAAATTTTGTTTATCAATAAAATCATCAATTTTGGAATTTACGGCAGATTTAAAACCCGCAATAAATGATGAAATGGATTTTGGC
>JAKQLF010000218.1 GCA_029567325.1 Bacteroidota bacterium
ATTGACCATGAATATTTAAGTAAATTCAGAAAAGGGTCACTTCAATTATGGGATTTGAATTGGAACAAAGATAACAGACATTTCCTCAACAAAATGTATGGTCAAAGATCAAGGTTTCCTAGGTTATTGACTACACAAGCACATAACAGAGGCCTCTTAGATTCTTCTTATACCACCACTAACAATTGGTATAGAAGTTATTATCTAAAATCCTTTCAACTTGCTTCAGGATACCATACACTTGTAAATGATTTTTATAAGCAACTGATAGATACGTTTACTAAGGTTGGATTAGCAAATAAACTTGGCGAGGATGACAATGAAAATTATGCAATAGAACCATCAATCATTTTTGTTGAGAACAATGTTTCAATTCGAGTGTGTGATACTTGTGGTTCAAAATTATTTGTTGCTGCCTCAGATGTTATTTCAAGCCAGACAAAATGTTTGGATTATACCTGTAAAGGAACCTACAATCAATTGCTTAAAAGCAAGCCTAATTACTATCAATTGGTTTATAACCGAATTTTATCGCCACGTATTTATGCATCAGAGCATACAGGTATATTAGAAAGAAAAGATAGAGAAAATAAAGAAATTGATTTTAAAGAGAGACCAAGATACAATTCACTCAATACCATTGTTGCCACCTCAACTTTAGAAATGGGTATTGACATTGGCACTTTGAACACCGCAATAAACAATTCGGTTCCGCCAATAACGTCCAATTTTTTACAGCGTGTGGGTCGTGCCGGCCGTACATCAGGTTCTGCACTCATTACCAATTTTGCTCAAAGCAAAGCACATGACTTATTTTACTATGGTGAACCTAAAGACATGATGGAAGGCGAAATAGCAACACCTGGTTGCTATCTAGAAGCAAAAGATATTTTGTACCGTCATTTTCTTGCCTATTGCCTTGACAATTGGTCAACTGCCGATCCAAAAAATAACAGTATTCCAGGTAGGATGATCTCGCTTCAATTGTCACGGACTGATTTGTCTGCACCTGAATTTTTAGCCAATAGGATTATCTCCTTTATCAAAGCAAACGAGAAATTTCTGCTTACAGAATTTACAGAATTTTATCAACCCGATTTAGAGGGCTCCAAGGCCTTGGATAACCTCAAGTCGTTTCTACAAGAAGAAGGATTCTACCTCAGGTTAATTTCAATATTCGCAAAACTGAAAAGCGAATATAAATACATTTCACAAACCATTAAAGGAATTGATGCCTCTGTTAAATTGCTTCCAAATGATGAAGAACGAAAGGGCTTGGAATCTGAGAAAAAAGCTTTGTGGGGCTTAAAAAGATTGTTAGATAAACGTTCTATTCTTGAGCATTTGACTAATGTAGGGGTGTTACCAAACTATGCCTTCCCTGAAACTGGAGTGACTTTAAATGCGTGGGTAAAATCTAATAAGGCAAAAGCAAGTGAAAATATTCCTACTGATAAACAATTTGAAATTGTTAGGTCTTCAAAATCAGCTATACGAGAGTTTGCTCCTGATAATTATTTCTATTCCCAGGGTTTCAAATTTGCTATATCTGGCTTAAATACATACGATTGGAAAGATGTTGGAACCTTGCTGGTAAAAAGATTCTGTTCTAATTGTGATTATATTGCTGATAAAGTAACGTCGAATGAGCCACATTGCCCAAAATGCGGTGATTCTTCCTGGGCATCAGAAAAAAACCATCATGTTTTTGTAAAATTAAGTGGCGTTAAATCTGTCAACTTTCGGGATAAATCAACATTAAGTGATAGTTCAGATGATAGAGATGCCAATATTTACAGAATTTCAAGGCATCTTAAATTTGATGATAAATCATTTCAGGGTGCATGGGGTATGAAAGAAATTCCATTTGGTATTGAGTATGTAAAAAATGTTGATATTATTGAGTTAAACCTAGGTCTTTCATCAGCCGTAAATGCCAACAAAGTAATTATTAATCAGCATGAAGATGTACCCTACCACGGTTTTGTAACCTGCAAGCAGTGTGGTAAAAGTTCTTCAAAATTCAATCAAAAGGATTATAAATTTCATTATGGCTACTGCAAGCATAAGGACAAGATATATGCTGGTTTAAAAGATGAAGTATTTGAAGAAGTATATCTATTTAGAGAAATCAAAACTGAAGCATTAAAAGTGTTGTTACCGGTCCAGGAATTTGAAAGCGATGCTACCGTTAATATGTTCAAAGCTGGATTAGATTTGGGATTAAAGAAATACTACAACGGCAATCCTCAACATTTAAGCATTATTAATTATTCAGAATATAATGCGAAGAACAGTCGATTTGATAAATACCTTGTATTGTACGACAACATTCCAGGAGGTACCGGCTATTTAGAAAAACTATTTAGCCCTGCCGATTTTACTACGGTAATATCAAAAGCTTATGAAGCCATTAGAGATTGCAGTTGCAAAGCTAAAGGTAAAGATGGATGCTATCGCTGCATATACACCTACTCCAATCAGTTTATTCAAGATGAATTGAGCAGGGCAAAAGCTGAGGAATTATTCAAGAAAATAGTTGAGAAATCTAATGCGTGGGAAACCTATACAAAGGGTTTGGGGGCATTAACCAGTAATGGTCAAATTGAGGAAAGTGAATTGGAAGAAAGATTTATTAGAAGTCTACGGAATCATCTCCAAAATCAGAATCCACAGGATTTTAAATTCGAAGATTTTATAGAAAATGGAATTGTCAATTATAAATTCAAGATTACTTCAGGTGATTATGCTTTCTATTATGTTATCAGGCCTCAATATGAATTAGGGCCAACGAACGGAGTTAAATACAAAACGCGTTCTGATTTTTATATTTCGCTAAGCAGCATTGAAAAGGAGGGTGTAGCAATTGATGATGATGGCATTTTGTCATCTGTAAAAGGAATTGCAATCTTTTTGGATGGTTATACATTCCATGCAACTGAAGAAAATTGCAGGTTCTTTGACGATTTTAAAAAGCGAACCGCAATTGTAGACTCAAATTCTATAATTAGTTGGTCTTTAACATGGTCAGATATTGAAAAATTTGATGCCCTTGAAAAAGAGAATGACAACCAATCTAAAGCATTTAAAAGAGATAGCTTATTTGTTGACAAAGTAAAATACAGAAGCTCTGTTGATGCTTTTCGTCAAATACTAGGCAATGCATACCTTAATGATTCATTATTTTCTTGCAAAAACTCTTTTGAAAGATTATTGTGGCTTTTATCAAATCCACTTGAATCCCTAGCTCGTCAAAGAAAAATTGGTTTACTTCTTGCATTCCAGCAGCTGCAATTTGGTACGCCTTCCACTGATAGTATAAAGATTGAGGAAGTTTTAAATGATCCATTAATTACTATTGATAATTCACTGATGGCAACCAGCAGAACTAACGGCGACTTTTATATTTTCCCAGAAGTACAAATTGACGCTGATTTTGTAACAACAAAAGTAGCCGTTAAAATTTCAGACCTTTCAGTAAAATGCAGCATTTCAGTCAACATTCTCCCCAAACATTTAGATAAAGGTGATTGGGAATGCTTTTGGCAAATATATAATTTGGTGCAGGAAAATGCTGAAGTAATTGTTTTAGAAAACGATTAAAATCATGTACAACATCCTTACATAATCAATTCAAATAACAAAGCAAATAAAGTTTCATTGTTTCAGGAACACCTTTGCAACTTTACATTTACACTGTTTATTGGAACTGACATTTATTCCGGTTCCAAAAATGCTTGGACATAAGGATTTAAAACTACTTAATTGTATGCTAGATTCGTTGACGAATCCAAACGAGGTTGGATAAACTTATCCTTACTTCTCTTATAAGATTCCAAACTTCTCAAAAAGCTGAGGGCTACATAAAATATTTTAGATTGGTGAATTATTCAATAGTTTTTATAATAATTATGTGGGCTTTCCTTTTTTTAGTTCCCCAGCTAAAAGGCATTACTTCTTCAATAAACACTTCGCTCATGGAGTCAAAAAAAATAAGTGTACTTTTCACACGATTTCTTTCCAAAATTTTGCAGACCGTTGATTTCTTGATTAGATTTGTTTATCATTACTACATAAATCCGATGGATTTATGAAATATTAAATCGTAAAGCACACATGATGAACGCATTAGCAAACTTGAAAAGGAAACCTCTATTTATATTATTTGCAGCTCTAGTATTATTTGCACAAGCGTGCAAAACTTCAAAAATGGAGTCGGGTACAAAAAACATCACAGCGGTGACTGGAAATCCGTATTTGCCTTTGTGGGAACATTTACCGGATGGAGAGCCAAGGGTTTTTGAAGATCCAGACCGACCGGGAAAATACAGGACTTACATCATTGGTTCGCACGACGTAAGGTTCGGTAGTTATTGTGGTCCTGATATCAGGGCATGGTCTGCGCCCGTAGAAGATCTTTCCGATTGGACAGACGAGGGGCCCATTTTTACCTATCCGATTGCAGATCAATGGGACGTAATGTATGCGCCAGATCTGGTTGAATTGGTCAACAAAAATGGTAAAAAGGAATATTATTTATATCCACATAGTCGTGGAAGAGGTCGTGAAGCCATGGTTTGTAAAGGTGATCGTCCTGATGGTCCTTTTACACCGCTCAATATGAAAGCAGACAGTCTGAGCACGATTGAAGGAAGTACCATGGGATTTGATCCGGCCGTTTTCATCGATTACATCAAAGATGCAAACGACCCAGATTACAACATTGGTTTTAGGGCTTATGGATATTGGGGATTCCAAAGGTCGATGGCCGGACAACTCGATCAAAATACGATGTACTCATTGAGACCGGGCACGCAAGCAATCGATAGATTTATACCGGCAAGCTCGAGATATGGAGTGATTCGTGACCCAGAAGGTACCAAATATCCAAATGTATATCCAGACCAAGATTTGGGCATGTTTAACTTTTTTGAGGCTGCGTCCATTCGCAAGATCGGCAACAAATTCCTTTGGGTTTACAGCGGATACTCAGGACCAGATTATGGCTTGAGCAGCACCAATTCTGCATTGCGTTATGCCTTTGGGGATACGCCATTGGGTCCATGGAAAAGTGGCGGTGTGTTGGTGGATTCCAGAGCGGTGGTAGTTTCTCAAGATGGGTCTGCCTTACAGACAACCTATTCTGGACACAATACTCACGGTAGCATTCAACTCATCAATGATCAATATTATGTCTTTTATCACAGAGCACCTCGTGGATTTGGCAATGCACGTCAACCAATGGTCGCCCCGGTTGTGGTAGAATGGGACGAAAAATCAGTGGCTGAAGGCGGTCAAGTAAGAATAAAAGCTTATGATCCGTTTGCCCCAAATAAAATCTGGACAGCAAAAGACAGCAAAGGAAACGAATATAAAGGTGCAGAAGTCACTTCAGAAGGATTCAATATTTTTGGCTTGGATCCTTATCAGTTCTATTCAGCTGGTTATGCTTCATATCTATCCAATATCAGAAGTCAGCAAGACTCTTGGGATATTTGGGACAATAATATGCCCATCACCAATGTCGTCAATGGCAACATCATTGGATTCAAATACTTTGGATTTGGTGGTCTTGATAAAGCTACCAAAGGTTTGAAGCCATTTGAAGGCACAAAACCAGGCAACCAAACAGCGCTCAATGTTTTCCTTACTCCCAAAACTGCTCAGTCATTCAAAGTTCAAGTTTGGTTGGATGGACCTTGGGACAATGAAGTTTGGAAAGGAAAAAAGATGGGCGAAATCATGGTACCAGCAAATGCTGCCATGGAAACGACGAAATATACTTTGGATGTTTCCAAAATGGTTGATCAAATGGATCAAAAACATGCAGTGTATTTGGTTGCAGAAAGTAGCGACACAATTGCCTTGTTTGACTTGGCTGGACTGGGTTTTAGTTCAGCGAAAAAGCCAATCATGCGTCCGGTTCCACCTGTAGTAGATATCAAAGTGAATGGTAAATCGATTGAATTGCCGAGTACACCGGTCAGGTCAACCAATGCAAATGGTATTACTGGATATGATTTATACGAAGCAAAATATGTTTTGAATACAAGTAGTTTGCCTGTTATTACTGCAAGTGCCAATGACTCAAAAGTAAAGATTGAAATCATGCAAGCAAAGTCAATTGCGGAAGGAGCTGTTGTGAAATTCAATTATAAAGGGGTCGTAAAGACGTATAAAGTTCTATTTACAACAACATAGTAGTTAAGGGAGGGAGGAAGATAAATTAAAGTAGGTAAATAACCATCATTTGATTATTACCTATAACATCGTCTTTTCTTGAATCATCTTGCGAATTCCCTTTCGGTATTTATCTCCAAGGGGAAGTGAGTTATTATGAACCATAAGCATATTACCTTCAAGGCCTTTGATATGTTTGATAGCCACCATGAATGACTGATGAATTCTTATAAAAGGCAAATTCGCAAGTTCTTCCTCCACCTTTTTAAGGGTAAGCTGGGTGCGAATGGTTTCCTTTTCAAAATGAAAATGAACGTAGTTTCCTTGACTTTCGATGTAAATAAGATTATCTAGATCGATTTTTAACACTGCATTTCTAATTCCTGATTTTACAAAAAAGTCTTTCACTACGGTTTTAGGCGATTCAATAAAAACAGCTGCTTCTGAATTATTATTACTCAATTTATGAACTGCTAAAAGAAATCTGTTGAATGTAATGGGTTTCAAAAGGTAGTCCAAAACACCATATTCATAACTTTCCAATGCATGTTCGCTATAAGCAGTAGTTAATATTACTTTGCATTTTCCATTGATAATTTTTAGCAAATCAAGACCATTAAGCTCTGCCATTTGAATATCCAAAAATAAGAGGTCAATAGAATTATTTTTTAGTAATTCCAATGCCTTTAGAGGTTGAGTAGTTTCAAATGTTAATTCTAGAAAATCTAACTTAGCCAAATGAATTTTTAGCAGGTCAATAGCATGCTGTTCGTCGTCCACAATGGCACATCTTATTCTTTTTACCATAATTTTAGTTCAACTTTGAAATTATTTTCTGAGGAATTAATACTTAAAGTGTATCTATTTTTATAAAGCATTTCTAGTCTATTTTTAATATTGTCTAAACCAATACCGCTTGTGTTGTCTTTTGCACCTTTAGCTATTTTATTTTCTATTGAAAAAAATAATTTATCACCTTCAGTTATCAATTCCATTATAATAGGTTGAGTCAAATCTCCATGTTTATATGCATTTTCTACAAAGCTGATTAATAATAAAGGAGCTATTTTATAAGATTGAAATTCTCCATTTATTATAAATCGGCAATACCCGATTTTATTGAATCTCGCATCATTCAGAGAAACATATTGCTGGATAAATTGGATTTCATTTTGCAAAGGTACTAAACCATTGGCGTCTGTTTCAGTGATACTATATCGCATCATTCCTGATAGCTTAGCAATCATTTCGGCTAATTCTTCAGATAGAGGTAATGCTTTGGTATAGATCATGCTCAAAGTATTGTATAAAAAGTGAGGGTTGATTTGATGTTTTAAAAGTGCCAGTTTTGCAGCAGTATTTTCCTTTTCTAACAATTGCCGTTCTTGTTCGCCTTTAATCAATTCTGAAGCATAATGGTAACCAAAAGCAATAGCAACAAACAAAATATTGTATCTTAATTGAACCCAAAAAGTGATGCGGTCAAAAGGTATGTTTAATTCTTCTGGAAATAACAAGGTAAAAAGTGGCCTCATAAAGACCATTGCTATTGTCAAAGATGAAGTAAGTAAGATGGTTTTTATATCATTCCTTTTCCCTAGAAAATTTGGAAATACCCAAAATATTAAACTATAAAACAAAAAGAATGGAGGTATAAAACTCGCAAAACTTTTTAATATAAAAAGTCGATCAAGTTCATCGGCAGAAAAGAGTATTATGAGCAGGAATCCCAACCAAGCAGCAAGATGAAAATAGGTTTTGGTGTGTATATTTCTTAACAACAATAGTTGGAATCATTATTTGTAACATTTACAAAAGTACAGTTTTTATTTTCCTCAAAGCATCCAATGAACAGAAAAAGGAGGAATAGGTACTGAGGATATTTAATAAGAAGTTGGGCACTGATTTATGGCCACAAAAGAGTATTTATCCACCCTCAATGACCATTCAACATTTTGACTTGTTGAGAACCGCAATAAAGAGTTCATTTGTGGAAAAAAAAATTAAATGAAATTTTGGGCCAAAACTATTGAATATTATTTTGAAGCTAAAAGCAACAAATGGTTGAACTACTTTGCTAGCTTTTGCCGCATTAGCTTAGCTCTAGGATTTATCCCTTCAGGTTTTGTAAAAATAAAAGGCGAAAGATTTGCCAGTGGATTATCCATAAACCATCCTTTGGGTCATTATCTTGAAGCATTATATCAAATGGATTTCTATTATACATTTATTGGGATTGCTCAGATTTTGATTGCGATACTTCTTCTCATACCTCGAACCGTTGTCATAGGATCAATTCTTTATTTTCCTGTTATTTTAAATATATGCGTTTTGGCATATGACACACGGTTTGAAGGCACTCGCATTACTACTTTTATGCTATTAGCCAATTTATTCTTGCTTTGCTGGCATTATGACCATTTAAAGTTTGTATTCCTTACAAAGATATCAACCACAAACCAACTTGTACATGATACACCTATAAGGGATAAATTCCCTTATAGCTTTTTTGCGATAGTACTTTCCATTTTGATTGGGGTTATTATCATCAATCAACACATCTT
Source organism: Bacteroidota bacterium (assembly GCA_029567325.1). Taxonomy (GTDB): domain Bacteria; phylum Bacteroidota; class Bacteroidia; order Chitinophagales; family Saprospiraceae; genus JADKBO01. Next base: position 8,745 of record JAKQLF010000218.1, read on the forward strand.
TGATATAAGACCAGGGAATGCTATGATTGAATGTATGAATGGTTGTCCAGGAAATAAAAGTCCCAAAGCATGTGAAATCTTTTGTAATTGTATTCATGAGCATGGTTATCTACTAAAAGAATGCCTCAAATCATACCATGAAACAATAGCAATAACAAAATAAAAAGCCTTTTTTGGGTGAATTTCATTCCATAATGGCTATTTATCCATTTAAGTTTAAATTCATTTGAATAAACATTTCATTTGTAATATAATAAATAATTAATTTCTCAATTAATGAAAAACATAATTGCAAAAATAATTGGCTTTATTTCGGGTGTTTCATTATGGACACTTTTATTTTATTATGTAATTGCTCGATTGCCTATTTTTGATGATGACTCTCCTGGTATTTATGTCATTTCGACATTGGCCTTCGGAATTATATTCGCTGCATTGGGGTCACAACTTCAAAATAAATATTTTGGGATTAAAAGTAAGATATTATAAAATATGTATAGGTCATGAAAAAGAAATTGGGTTTAATATTAGGCTTTATAGTCGGTTTTGCTAGCTTTCTTTTTATGTGGAAAATGCTATTTCTCACAAGGATTACACCCGAAGATGAGTTGGCACCTGGGGCTGTGATGGTCTTAGCAGTTATTGTTGGTGGACTTTTTGGATATTTTGGGATCAAAATTCAGAAATACCATGTTTTCAAGTTCAAGTGATAAATTTAGCTTCCAATATTTAAAGACATGATTAAATCATTTAACAAAAAAAAATGAAAATTTCAAAATCAAAATTTGTCGGGATATTTGTTATTTCTGCGTTGGCTTTTCAGCTTATCAGCAATTCATTTTTGAGCGATGAACCCGGGATTTTTCCAATAAACAATGAATGGTACCCTGGTTTAAATACTGGCGAAACTTGGAAAAGTTCAATAGCAAAAATAATACATCCCTTAAAAATCATTTTGGTTGGGCCTCCATCTTTAATTTTCAATGACCCCGATCCAGTTCCCCCTATTTTACTATTTGGTTTTTGTACATATTGGGCAACATTGGCTATTCTGATTTATTATATAATTACCTTATTTCAAAGAAAAACTTTAAAAGCATAAAAAAGCGTTAGTGTCAAAGTCTTATAAATCATCAAAAAAAATTATCAAAAAATGAAATATCTAGCATTTTATATCCTCTTTTACTTACTACCTACAGGGAATGATGCCAGCATTTTCCCAAATTTCAACATGTTAGGTGGTCACAACCTTACTATTTCTGAAGCTGAAAGTATATTGGGCGAACCATGTGTACAAATGGACAAGCAGAGTACTGCCGAAAATGGTGGACATCAATTCAAAACCAGTTTTGTAGCAAAAAGCAACGATAAGGCAGTGTTGTATTATATGTTTGAAAGCTATCAAAGTGAAGAAGAGGCTAATAAAAAGTTTGATGAATTTTATAATGGAAATGCAGCGCTTTCAGGATTTGAAAAAATGGAAAATTTGGGTAGTGAAGCTTTTTATCAAACCGATAAACAAAATTTTAGTCTATTGATAGCTCGAAAAGACAATGAAATAGTAAGGATAAAAGTTAATAAAGTGACTTCAAACTATTCAAGGATTAATCATAAAATGGTTACCGAAAAAGTCATTGAAAGGGTAAATAATTAAAGCTGAGACCAAAATCAAATCTAAACCCCAAACTGCCTCAAATGGTGATCATTGTGTTTATAAGCCAATATACCAATTTGCTCTTTATTCATAAAGCCAAAAAAATCGTGGATAAAGGAAGGATTATGAAATTTGGAATAGGCTTCCAATCTTTGGATCCACTCCTGTTTTTCAGATTCAAAATCAGGAACGATTTCGGTTACTATAAATAAATTGCTGGCATTTGCATTTCTGTTTATTGGTGTATTATCTGCCGTAATGGCTTTTAAGGCAGCGGCTTCAAATTCCAGGCCGCGGGACCCATTGAAGTACTCCCATTCACCATATCCTTGTACCCATGAATCCCAAAGTTTACAATGTCTCAACATCTGAGAAACGTTCATTTTACCCCATTTGGGTTCGCATTTTTCATGAATAGACGTTGCCCTTTGGATAATGTCCTTTCTTAATTCAGGATCAAATATTGTGTTTACCATAGCCACTTTGATAAATAGATTTCCATCTTATAAGTTGCGAAATTAAACATTTGATCCAATTATAGTAGACAAACCTAAGAGAAAAGGGCCAGATTTTCATACTTAAAAAGCCAATTTCAAGCCTTTAGTACCAGAAATATGGTGAATAAGGAGCTTTAAATCCTTTAGACTAAATTAAGATTTGCCGTTTTCATCAAAATGATTTCTCACAAAGGCCATTTGCTCGTTGTCGCTCATTTTATCGGCAGTCTCCACATCAATTTTGATATCCTTGAAATGCTGATCTTTATCCAGGATATTGTTGAGTTCAAGTTTCGCATTGGTGGGACCAAATAGCACGACATGGTCATAGTTCAAAATTTCCGCCGCAATTTCCTTGTAGAATGCTTCATTCATCTGCTGTTCTTTGTTGTGCATGATGTTCTCACTCCTATTTAGAGCTTCAACTTTTCTACGGTGTGTAAAGTCTGATTCTATGGTTTGAGTATCACCTGATTGGTCGTAATCTATCAAGTTGGCTGTGGAATGATCCATCCAAATTCCCACACATTTTTTCTTTTGCATTTGTATTGTTTTTAATTATTAGTTGAAAAAAAAATGTGAAAAGCTGTCACCCTAGGGTCCATTTCTTTTCACATCTTTATGTTCCATTCGAAAATAGATTTCTCCATTTTTGGTGGTTGAAAATTCAAATAATCACAATGTTTTGGATTTAACGACAACCTAAGTTATCTGCCAATCTTAATCACTGATTTCATTCAAAATTTCATCACAACAATTTTAGATAATCCAAATACCGCTTGGTATAAATGGCTGTAATGGGGTTTTTATAGATGACCAAAAACTATATTGTATTTGGTGCATCCATAAGTTTGACGCCCAGGGTACTCTTTTTGTTTTATTATCTACTTGAGGTTTTTTTTAGATAAGTAAAACAAATTAACTTTTATTTGAGTCCTTAATTGAGTTTTGGTGGGTGATTGACTTGTTCTAATGACAATTTTTTGGTACAAAAAAACCAATCATGACAAGTTACATCATCCACTTGATTTTCCATTCTCTCAGCTGCAACCCCGCAAGAACCAGCTGTTGGTACAATCACATCATCACCAGGCTGCCAATCGGCTGGGGTCGCAATGGCATAAGCGTCGGCTGTTTGCATAGCGACAAGCGCTCTGACCAATTCATCAAAATTTCTGCCCATGGACAGTGGATAATAAATCACCGCACGAATCATACCTTTAGGATCAATGAAAAATACGGCTCTTACTGCTTTGGTTGAACTTTCACCTGGTTGGATCATGCCATATTTCTTGGCAATTTCCATTGTGATGTCTTCAATCAGAGGGAATTTGACCTCGATGTTTTTCATACCATTGAATTCGATCTTTTCTTTGATCGTTCTCAACCAGGCAATGTGGCTATAAAGTCCATCAATAGACAAACCGACTAGTTGACAATTTAGTGCTGCAAACTCCGGTTCTCGTTTTGCAAAAGTCATAAATTCTGATGTACATACAGGCGTAAAATCTGCCGGATGACTGAATAGGATTACCCATTTTCCAGAATAATCGTCGGGAAAATTGATGTTACCTTGTGTTGTTACTGCTGTAAATGACGGAGCTTTTTCTCCAATTCGAGGCATCGATGTCATTTGATCTACCATTGTTTCCATATTATATTTTCTAATTTTAAAAATTATGATTTAATCTCATCATACCACAAATTGCTATCTTATTAAACTACAAGCAATTATGACCTTGATCAGTGAATTTTTGAAGGTAACAAATTGGCCTTCGATCAATTATCAAAGTACTGCAAATATGCACTAAGCATAGCTACATAAAGCGTGATATAAGTTACACAAATCAATGATTTGCGAAATAAGCTACTCTAAATCAAAATTTTATAATGAAAATGCCCTGCTTGATACTTGCGTAATTCGCGAGTAAACTGATGGCCGATTTTGAGTCGTAAAAGGTCCAATTTGAGAGCATAAGAATTGAGTAATAAAATTAAGTTTTCATAATTCGATTACTCAAAAAACTATGCAAGATGTGCTTTGAATTCAATTTTTACAAGGAGGATGCGTCAATAATTCAAACAAATTATCGCTGAATTTTTTAAAACCATTATCTCCTCAAGCTAGAGGAAATAATGGTTTCAATTTTAATGATCAGAAAATCTGAATCTATCTTTTTTAAATATTAGTTGGTTGATCTGAAGAATCAAAAGGTTGATTATAAAACCTCTTCCCAGTTGTTTTATACAATGCATTTGCCACTGCTCCAAAAACTGGAGGGAACGGAGGCTCACCAAGTCCAGTCGGGTCAGCTTCACTTTTCACAAAATGCACATTGATTTGTTTGGGCGCTTCATTGTGTCTTATGAGTCTATAAGAATTGAAGTTATTGTGATCTGCTTGTCCTTCTTTAAAAGTCATGGAACCATAAAATGCATTACCAATGCCGTCCACCACGGCACCTTCCACCATATTGGCAGCAGCATCAGGGTTGATGACAATGCCACAATCCATGGCCGACGTAACGCGCTCGACATACGGCGAACCATCCCGATCTATCATATCTACCACATGAGCGGCATAACTATTGTGACAAAAATAAGCTGCTACTCCCCTATTGTATTTTTGGTTTTCTGCTTTGCCCCATCCAGATTTTTCTCTGACCAACTCAAGCACACCTGCATATCTGTCTGCATCATAGTCGTTGTTTTTACCCACAGGATTTTCTTTGGCGCGCTTCAATAGCTCCAAGCGCATTTCAATTGGATCTTTCCCCATTGCCTCTGCAACTTCGTCTAAAAATGACTGTTCGGCAGCAGCGTTGAAATTTGACCTTGGGGCTCTGAAAGCTCCGATGGTCACATTTGATGGTATTTCCCATGATTCTGCCAAATAATTGTCAACCGCTCCAGCTGGAAAACGATTGGCATGAATGGGGCTTTCTGGTATACCACCTCCTTTCACATGAAAACCTATGAGATTTTTATTTGCATCCAATGCAGCTCGGTAAGTAGCGGTGTACATGGGTCTGTATATTCCATAAGTCATGTCATCCTCCCGAGAATAAATCAATTTAATTGGAGCCTTCATTTTTTGAGAAATACGAGCGGCTTCAAAAACGTATTGGCCATAGGCTCTTCTTCCAAATCCACCCCCCATTCGAGTCATTTGAATTTCTATTTTATCGGCTGGAAGATTTAAAATCTTACCAAGTGTGGGTTCCATCCATCCTGGTGCTTGAACGGGACCAACCACCAAAGCTTTATCCTCTTGCACGTGGGCAAAGAAATTCATAGGCTCCATGGTGTTGTGCGCAAGAAATGGGGCATTGTATGTGCGCTCAATGACGGTAGCTGCATTTTTGAAAGCTGTTTCTGGATCACCATCTTTTCTTTGTTCTTTTGCCGGAGCTTTGGCTTTTTCAGCCATCATTGCCATCTGATTTTCTGTTGATTCCAATCTTCCAGGAACAGTAACCTCTGTATTTCCTCCTCTGCCAGACATAACTTCGATCATGTCTCCTGTTGGTTCCCATTTAGCTTTGATGCGCTTTCTTGCATTCATGACCTCCCATGTAGAGTTACCAACAACTGCAATCATTTCATTAAATGATCGGGTATCAAATCCTCCTTGAACAAAATCCGTATCATACAATTTAAAACTAAAAACATCTTTAATTCCAGGCATCTTGAGTGCTTGTGCAGCGTCAAAAGACTGAAGTTTCATGCCGAATGCAGGTGGATGTTGAATCATCGCAATCAACATTCCATCTACCTGATAATCAATACCAAAGAGGGGTTTGCCGGTGACAATTTTCTTGCCTTCCACATTTTTTTGAGAGGTACTTACAATGTCAAAATCTTTGGGTGCTTTGAGTTGCAATCCTTTTGGCATAGTCAAAGTTGCAGCTTTATTTGCCATTTCCCCATAAGTAGCAGATTTACCACTACTATGCTTTATAACGCCGGATTTTGTCGTAATTTCATCAATGGGCACACTCCAGGTTTCAGCAGCCGCTTGACGCAACATTTGTCTCGCTGTAGCCCCAGCTTCTCTCAAAGGTTTCCAATACATCCTTATAGAATTACTTCCGCCCGTAAATTGCGGTCCCAATTTTACATTATCATGAGGTCCCATTTCAACCACAACTTTATCCCAATCAACTCCCAATTCTTCTGCAACCATCATGGGCAAAGAAGTCATTACATTTTGCCCAAACTCTGGATTTGGGCACAAAATTTTAATGATATTATCGGAAGTAATTTTTATATATCCCGTAAGTTCATTCCAATCTGCGGCTACGTTTTGCATTGTTTTGGCTGCCTTAGACTCAGCAATCCAGCTGAAACTGAGCATCAACCCTCCTCCAGCCAAGGCCGAAGTTTTCAAAAATGACCGTCTATCCAATTTATTTAACTCTTTCATCTTCTTAATTTTTTGCGGCAGTTTTGATGGCTTCCTTGATTCTTAAATAAGTTCCACAACGACAAATATTACCACTCATTGCGGCTTCAATGTCTTCATCATTGGGGTTGGGATTGTTTTTTAGCAAGGCCACAGCGGACATAATCTGGCCTGATTGGCAGTAGCCACATTGTGCCACATCGTGTTCCAACCATGCTTTTTGCACTGGGTGAGCAGCATCTTCAGAAAGTCCCTCAATGGTAGTAATTTCCTGACTACCAACAGCAGAAACAGGCAATTGACATGACCTCATGGCCATACCATTTAAATGTACAGTACACGCACCACACATGGCGATGCCACATCCATATTTGGTTCCAGGCATGTTTAAGTGATCTCTCAAAACCCACAACATTGGAGTCGTCGGGTCAACGTCAACCACTTTGGTGGTACCGTTTATTTTAATATTGTATTTTGACATTTCGCTTTAATTATATTTTTATAAAGATAAAGTTATTAATTTATAGAATGCAAGTCAATTCAATATATGTAAAAGTCACTTAGAGCACACTTTGATATTCTTTTTTAACAGCTTTTTAAAATTGCTTTGTTCTTATTTGGGCAAAGCAAAAGTCATTATCGAACCTGAAGGATTTTCTTTTGTTCCTCCCACTGAAAGGGCAATAAATTGCTTTCCATTTACCATATACGAACAAACATTTGCATTATTTGCTGCCGGCAGTTCTTTTTCCCAGACCATTTCACCTGTTTTTTTATCAAATGCCCATATTTTATTATCCGCTGCCCCACTGATAAATATCAAACCTCCAGCCGTAACTACTGGACCCGATCGAGCCAATAAACCTGTATTCGGTTCACCCTCTAATCGCAATTTCTCATCATTGCCTACGGGAATTTGCCATTCATATTCTCCGTTGGTAAGGTTTAGAGCACTCAGGGTGTTATAAGGACCTTTCATTGCTGGATTCCCACTAGGATCCGACCAAGTTCTATAGGCTGTTACATTAGCATATCTTGTTCCTGAAGACGGACTTTGTACCTCCTGAGGCACTTCTATTTTTTGATCTTTTTTATCAAACAAAAAAGCGACAATAGCATCAATATCAGCATCAGAAATAATTCCCTTATAACCAGGCATTTGGCCACCACCCATTTTTATCTTTTCCAGGACTTCTACCTCAGGTCTTTTATTTTTTAAATCCAATAGCGATGGAAATGTAGGTGGATCTCCTTTTAAATCTTTGCCATGACATGATCCACAGTATTCAGAATATTTGACTCTTCCAGATTCGTATACAGTATTATTTCTCGCCGTAAAATGCTTATCTGCGTCCACAATGGTTTGAATTTCAGGCAGATTATTTCCTCTGATGTATAAAATAGAAGTAGATGGGTCATAAGCAGAGCCGCCCCAGTTTGCTCCTCCTCTTGTAGCTGGTAATGAAAGTGTCCCCTTCAAGTCTGGTGGGGTAAAAAGACCTTCATATCTTACTGCTCGGAATTGCTCCAATATGGCTTTATGATCAGCATCTGAAAAGTGGTTTAAATCATCTTCTGTCATTATTTGTTTAACAAAAGCTTTCGGAGCCAATGGAAATGGCTGAGTTGGCCAAGCTTTTTCTTCAGGAATATTGGAAGTAGGAACTTTTCGCTCCTCAATAGGATATAAAGATTTTCCAGTTTCTCTATCTAAAACAAATACAAAACCATGTTTGGTGGTTTGAGTTACGGCATCTATGGTTTTTCCGTCTCTTTGATAGCTAACCAATGTCGGAGGTGCTGGCAAGTCATAATCCCAAAGGTCATGATGCACTGTCTGGAAATGCCATTTATAATATCCTGTTGCAGCATCTAATGCCAACACGCAATTACCAAATAGATTTTCTCCCGTTCTATCGGGACCATAATAATCAAAAGTAGGAGAACCCAAGGCTAAAAAAACCAACCCTCTGTCGCTATCTATACTCATACCAGCCCAACAATTTACTCCTCCAGCATATTTGTAAGCTTCAGTTGGCCAAGTTTCATATCCTGGTTCTCCTGGATGTGGAATGGTATGAAATGTCCAAACCAATTTGCCAGTCTTACAATTATAAGCCCTAATGTAACCTGGTGGTGAACCATAAAAATCAGGCAATCTGGAACCAATAATTATCAAGTCTTTGAAAATTCTACCTGGTGTGGTGAGCGTGACAGAAATTTTTTCAGGGTCATCTCTCACCCCTTCATTCAGATTTATTTTACCATTTTGTCCGAATGAGGGGATGATCTTACCTGTTTTGGCATCTATAGCTATCAAATAATTTCCAGCAGAATAAATAATGCGTTTGTCCTCACCATCTGCCCAATAGGTAACACCTCGGCTAGCGGCACTTGGCATGCCGTCACCTAAAGCTTTGAAAGCCCAGATCTCTTTGCCAGTTATTGCATCAATAGCATAAACAGTTTGTTTGCCTGAATTGACATACATAACCTGATCAATAATGATTGGATTACATTGGCTAGAAGTAGGATCTTGGCCTGCCTCCAAATCATGCATTTGAAATGTCCAAGTGTTTTCTAACAGTTTAACATTGGATAAGTTAATTTGATCCAAAGCTGAGTAACTGGTGCTTTTTTCATCAGCTTTATACGTTGTCCATCCACTGTCATTCCTTTTTGAGCAGCTCAAGAAAAAACTTAAATAAATAAGTGTCATGCACTTTAGTATAAACTGAGGTTTAATCATGTCAAAATAATGATTTTAAAAACTTAAAACTATTTCCTTCACCATTTTTACGCAGTTCGTTTTATAATGCTTATGGTGTCATAAGTCTTGAAAAGGATAAAGACCCCATTTTCCAATCATTTCCAACTTTAACGTATACTTCCGTCACCATGAATGGGTTGCTAACTTCATTGGTGCCAACTACAGCAAGTAGGGTTATCCTATTTAAGAGAATCACTGTATTGTCAATAATTATAGGTGATAAAACCTCATGGATATCTGCTTTTTTATAATGTATAAATCCAGATTTAATGATTTCCAATTCACGTTCTTTTCCCCACGATCCACCCATGTGAACAAACATGGCTTGGCTATCAAATAAATTGGCTAGTTTATCTACATCCTTATCGGCCATCCATTGCCACTTATTTCTAGACAATTCTTTAATCTGCTCCCCAATATTTTGTGAAAAAGCGGATAACGTAGATAAAAATACAAGGCTTAGCAATAATGTAGTTTTCTTCATTATTTTAAATTAACTTTTAATAAAAATTATTTCTCTAGCTCATGGGTATCACGTACACTACTAAATGTGAGTGCCAACAATTTCCACGAACTTTCCTTTTTTTGATAAACCTCTGTTACAGTAAATTCAGTAGTCACATCGCTTCCTCTTACTTGAGCGACCAAGATTATCCTATTCCATACAACTGCGGTGTTATCAGAAATATCTACTGCCATATCTTTAATTTTGGCTTCTTTATACCAAATACTCCCCGTCTTTATAATTTCTAATTCACGAGGTGTCTTCCAGGTACCACTCATGTGTACAAACCTAGCTTTTTCATCAAAGAGGTTTTCAAGTTTAGCAACATCCTTGTCTGCCATCCATTGCCATTTGTCTTTGGAAAGTTGCATGATTTCTTGTTCTGAAGTGGTTTGGGCAAAAGAAAACTGTAAAATTGTAAAAAACGCAGCAGCAGTAATGATAAATGACTTCATTTTTAATTTGTAATTATTTGATTTAAAGTTTGATCAGTAAGCAAATTTGGTATTTGGTTGCTCGAATTTCGCAAATACAAATTTGAGGTTTCAGCTTGGATAATATGGTATACAGATTACTGTTTATGCTACCATTTTTACTTATTGGTCTACCTAGTTGGACATTAATTTATCGGATTGCGTAGCTTTGAATGAATTTTATATTGAAATGGAAAGAATATATAACCTAGACTCTATCAGTCAATACAACGCTGACAATAACCACAAAACTTTACACCCGCTAGTTACCGTCATAGATTTCTCAAAGGCAAATGAACGAAATTGGGGCGAAAATGTAACTGTAAGATTTCAATATGGACTTTATTGTGTGTTTATGAAAGATGTGAAATGCGGTGATATTCGATATGGTCGGGAATATTATGATTATCAAGCAGGAACCTTAGTCTTCTTTGCACCAGGGCAAACGGCTGATTATGAAATGGTTGTGGGCACCTATCAGCCTATTGGTTATGGCTTGGTTTTTCATCCAGATTTAGTTCTTGGAACTGCACTTGGTAAGGTGTTGCAGGATCTGAGTTTTTTTCAATATCAATCAAACGAGTCTCTCCACATATCTGAGGATGAGCGTCAAATTGTACTTGATTGTTTTGCAAAAATAACACATGAATTGAAACAACCAGTGGACAAACACAGTAAAAGGCTCATTGCTTCCAATATTGAATTATTTTTTAGTTATTGCCAAAGGTTTTATGACCGACAATTCATCACCCGTGATCAAGTCAATAGCAACCAGTTATCACGTTTTGAATCCCTCTTAAGTCAATATTTCAGATCAGATAAACCTAAAACAATAGGCTTGCCCTCAGTTGCATATTTTGCCAAAGCACTAAATCTATCTCCTAATTACTTTGGCGATTTAATCAAAAAAGAAACAGGCCAAAATGCCAAAGATTATATTCAAAATAAAATCATAGATTTAGCCAAAGAGAAAGTTTTTGAAGCTGGCAAAACGGTCAATGAAATTGCATATGAGCTTGGATTCAAATATCCTCAGCATTTTACGAGGCTATTTAAACAAAAAGTGGGTATAAGTCCCAATGAATTTAGAGGTTTGAATTAGGGAAAATTTGACGAACCAGATCAGAAAAAGGCAGAATCAGAAAATTGCAATCAAAGCTTCTGATACTTTTTATTGAGGTTATAAACTAACCCAACACTCCATAAAAAATCCTTTCCTGTAATTTCAGTTTTGATTGCCTTACTCGCTATAAAATTCAACGAAATAGGAAAATTCCTTTTGTATAAATTGACTGTAGTGTTGACATAGCTTCCATCTTTATCATCCATTCTGAGGTAATATACTTGCGGGATAAGCCCTAGCGTAAAATTATTAGCAACATTTAAATTCATCACACTCCTTAAAGCCAAAAAAGTGGTGATTTGCACTATGTCCTTGGTAAGACCTCTTGAACCCAAATAATAAAGTCCTAAATTGGCGTTTTTGCTAAATACATACATCGGGGAAATTTCCCAAGCAAAGTATCGCTGCGCAGTTAGGACATTTTTGGTGAGACCATTTTCTACAACAGAAACATCTCTGAATACAAACGAGGGGTGGGCACCCAAACCAAGATTGAATTTTTTATCCTGAATTAATTTGTATCTCCACCAGAAAATGAAAGACCAAGGTTTGCCATTCAGACCAAATCTGATCATTGGGTCAAAACTCAAACGACCTTTTCCTATATTTAAATCGAATAAAACTGCTGGTTTGCCCAAGGAAAAAGTAGGTATCAACGAAACGCCATTGTTTGTGGCCGTTATTTGCCCTCGTAAAAAAGTTGGCGTTTGGGTGCTGTCAGTTTTTTGAGCATAAGCACTCAAAGAGGAAATGATCATACCAAAAGAAAGGATTATTGACCTCATTAAAAGTAACATTTTTAAGTTTTGCAAAGCTCATCACCTTTTACTTATGAATGCCTACCTGTATTACGGCATCATATACCATTTTCACTGATATTTAGCTTTCTTTACTAAACACTTTGGGATTTATTGTAATTTTAATTTCGAAGAAACAAGTCATGGAAAAAATCGAAAAACTATATAGTGTCACTCAGTTCAACGCCCATAGGGGACAAGAATCTTTGCACCCATTGGTCAGTGTGCTCGATCAAACAAAATCAATAAAAATTCCAGCCAACAAATATCTTTCTGATCTTTATGTGATTTTTTTGAAAGATGTCAAATGTGCAGATTTATCCTATGGGAGAAACCAATACGATTATCAAGACGAAACACTGATTTTCATTTCTCCGGGACAAGTATTTGGATTTGATTTACCTGAGGATATTTTTGTTCAACCTAAAGGTTGGGTTTTGGTATTTCATCCAGATTTTATTCGAGGTACTACCTTAGGCAGAACAATTAGCGATTATGGTTTCTTTTCTTATGATGTAAATGAAGCCTTGCATATTTCAACAAGAGAGCGTCAAATTGTGGTTGAATGTTTCGTGAAAATTAAGGAAGAATTGGAACGTGGAATAGACAAACACAGCAAAACATTGATTGTGAACAACATAGAGTTATTTTTGAACTATTGCGTTCGTTTTTTCGACCGACAATTTATCACTCGTGAACACCTCAATAAAGATATTTTAAATAAATTTGAAAATTTGCTACATGATTATTTTAAGTCAGAGTTACCTCAAATTTCTGGTTTACCTTCTGTAAGCTACTGCGCCGAAAAAATGAATTTATCATCTAATTATTTTGGTGATCTAGTGAAAAAAGAAACGGGAAAAACGGCTTTAGAATACATTCAAACCAAAATGATAGATATTGCCAAAGAGCTGATTTTTGATCAAAGTAAATCTATCAGCGAAATAGCTTATGCAATGGGCTATAAATATCCACAACATTTCACAAGGCTATTTAAACAGAAAGTAGGTATGAGTCCAAATGAATTTCGCGTTTTAAACTAACCCATTTTTAAAATTGACTCTAAACATCCTGATCATTGTTCTGAAGATTTATTAAGCGGTAATAGATTTTAATTCCACATCCAGATATTTCACTAAAATTTTAATCTACATTAAAATTTATTTCAAACAATACGATCTGCATCTTCGTTGAAGCAAAAGAAATAAGATTTTTAATTTGGATTACAAAACAACAATGACAGAATTTAATACAGAAAGCGCAAACACTTTGAAGCAAGTTGCGCAGAAATACAATATAAGTGAAGAGTCAGTAGCAAGTCTTGTAAATTCATTAATGAGAAACAACACGTCCATGGCTCAATTCAATATACCAGAATTAGGAGGTCAGGGACAATGGATGCGAGTTGGCATGATCATGGTCGGCGACATGTTTAATCATGGTTTGAAAGCACGTGTTGATTCAATTTGTAGCGAACTAGCAAACCAAATTGATAAAGGTGAAATAAAATTAAGCGGAAAAAGTGGTACTCCTGTTTCGGGGCAATATCAGTCCCAAGGTGCAGTTTTGTCAGGTTTTTCTTCCATGGATAATCAATGGTGGGGAGATTTGGGACAACCCACTTCGACCGGAAGTCAGAACAATATGGCATATGCAATATTCAATGATAAACATCGCCTAGCCATCCAGCAACATGGCAAGGTGATCATCTTTGATACGCTCGATCATCAGATTGGAGGAGTTGGACAACAGCAAGGTGGTACTTATGCAGTATCTTTTACCTCCCAGAAAGGGAATGTGAATCTGGAGAGTCTTCCCATTATTTCAAAAGAAGATGAAGAAAAAAAGGATCAGGATGTAGCACCACTGCATGACTCAAGTGAAGAAAGCAATGAAGTAAGCAGTTCTCAAAATGAAAAACCTATTGAACAGTCTAATACAGTAAAAATTACTCCACCAGATAACGCAACTGTAATTGCAGAAGAAGACATTTTTGCAAAGATTGAAAAGCTTGCCCAACTAAAAGAAAAAGGCATTCTGACAGAAGAGGAGTTTTCTAGTAAAAAGAAGGAGTTTTTGGCAAGGTTGTAATGGCTTAAGTCTATCACTTCCATAAGATAAAAATAGGCTTTAATACATTTGAATTAAGTCCTATATTATTTTTTATTAGCCTGTAAATAATTTAATGGTTACCTTGACATTTAAAGGATTCAAAACTTCAATAATTTAATGGCCATTTAAAACTTTCATTCATTAGAATGAGTTAGTCCATTATAGCCAAATCAATTTTAAATTTATGAATAAACTCTTCAGCCCGATTACCATTAAAGGTCTTACCCTCAAAAACCGCATCGTTGTTTCACCCATGTGCCAATATTCTTCTGTTGATGGCTTTGCCACCGATTGGCATTTGGTACATTTGGGGAGCAGGGCTGTGGGAGGTGCAGCTTTGGTCATAGCTGAGGCTACTGGCGTTTCTCCTGAGGGCAGAATTTCTCCACACGATTTGGGTATTTACAAAGATGCACATATAGAAAAACTCTCTCAGATAACTGCTTTTATAAAAGAACAAGGTGCTGTTGCGGGCATACAACTTGCACATGCAGGTAGAAAAGCCAGTACTCAAGTGCCTTGGATAGGTAGAGAAAAAGTGAATGAAGCAGATGGAGGCTGGCAGACAGTTGCCCCTTCGGCGATTGCTTATTCAGATACCTATCCACAACCAATTGAACTGGATAACGCGGGTATCAAAAAAATTATTGAAGATTTCAAAACTGCCGCGGAAAGAGCTCTTAAAGCTGGCTTTGAAGTCTTGGAAATTCATGCCGCCCATGGTTATTTATTACATCAATTTTTGTCTCCATTGACCAATCACCGGACAGACGAATATGGCGGAAGTTTTGAAAACAGATGCAGATTGTTGGTAGAAGTGACCCAAAGTTTACTTTCCATTTTACCAAAACATTTACCCCTTTTTGTAAGGATTACTGGAAATGACTGGGCAGAAGGTGGTTTGACAGCTGAAGATGGAGTGAAGATTGCCCAAACTTTAAAAGACCTTGGCGCAGATGTCATGGATGTGACAACTGGAGGTTTGGTAAGTCAGCAGCGCATTCCGGTTGGTCCTGCATATCAATTGCCATTTGCATCTAAAATTAAAAAAGAAACTGGTTCGGTCACTTCAGCAGTAGGTATGATTACAGATGCCGTTCAAGCGGAATCTATCCTAGTGAATGGGGATGCCGACCTCATCATGATGGCAAGAGAATTTCTGAGAGATCCCT
Organism: Bacteroidota bacterium; assembly: GCA_029567325.1. Classification (GTDB taxonomy): domain Bacteria; phylum Bacteroidota; class Bacteroidia; order Chitinophagales; family Saprospiraceae; genus JADKBO01. The sequence goes on from JAKQLF010000218.1 coordinate 24,253, forward strand.
ATTTTCCATTGCGAGCAGCGCATGAATTAAAGGCTGAGGTTGTCTGGCCAAAACAGTATGAGCGAGGTCAATTTTAAATGAGTTTACAATGCCTTGGGATCCTAATAAATACAACGAATTTAAAAAAGAACGATACAAGCCTTTTTTTGACTTGATAAGCCATCTCCAAGATGCGGCTAATTTGGCTGTAATTGATTTGGGTTGTGGTACTGGCGAACTCACCCAAATCCTTTCCGAAAAATTAACTAGCGCAACGGTACTTGGAATTGATAATTCGGCCTCCATGCTTGCAGAGGCACCTGTTGGAATTTCCAATTTATCATTTCAAGAAAAAACGATAGAACGACAACTTTCCGAATCAACCAAGTGGGATGTCATAGTTGCCAATGCTTCTCTTCAGTGGATTGACAATCATGAAATATTAATTCCACAAATCATTAAACTATTAAATCCACATGGTCAATTGGCCATTCAAATGCCTTCCCAGACAGAAAACATTTTGAATAAATTGCTCTTGGAATTAATTCAGGAAGAACCTTTTAATACCGCACTAAATGCCTGGAAAAGAACTTCTCCAGTGCTGAGTTTGGACGAATACGCAACCATACTTTTCAACAATGGCGGCAAGGAAATGAATGTATATCAAAAGATTTATCCAATAATTGCACAATCACATCAACAATTGTATGATTTCATTTCTGGCTCCTCTTTAGTTCCTTATTTTGAAAGATTGAATGGAGAGCACATAGCGCTATTGGAAAGTACATTCAAAACTCGGATTGCTTTACAATTTCCATCTTTGCCTGCCATTTATGCTTTTAAACGCATCATTATTTATGCACGATTTTGAGGAAATTGCCAATACGTAACAAATAAATATTCAACTAAAAGGATTTGTGAGCAATCTCAACACAAGAGTTATTATGATACAACAGTTTTGGTTGATTCAGCTTTTAAAAGAAATGTAATGGTATTTCAAAATTCGGGCATTATTATTCAATTGGAATATTAATTTTATAACAGAAATATCAGTAGTATTGGCAGTCCCTTGTAATGAAATATACATAAGCCAAACGATAGTGTATGAAAAATAAGATACGACCCAAACAATTACTGCAAATTGCGATATTTACCATAGCCATCGGTTCCTTGGTGATTTTTGTGCCATGGTCTACTTTATTAGTTTGGATTCAACCATTGCCCAATAACGTCCAAAAACAAATTAATACGGGAGTAGGACATGGTCTTGCAGGCATTATTGTTTATGTAGAAAAGCAAGGAAAACCACCTGAATATTTCGCGGCAGGATGGAATAATAAAGAAAATAAAGTTCCAGCCAATCCTCACACATTGTTTAAAATAGCCAGCATAAGCAAATTGTATATTGCTGCTGCCGCAGCCAAATTGGCGAGCACTGGAACCGTTGATTTGGATAAAACACTTGCTGAATACTTGCCTGAATTAGTAGGGAGAATAAAAAATGCCCCAACCATTACGCTCAGAATGCTGCTCAAGCATAGAAGCGGAATCCCAGACTTTATTGACCATCCCAATATGCCTTGGGCCAACTTGCCTGCAAACACCAATGAGTATTTGAATTTAGTACTAGATAGTTCGCCCAATTTTGAGCCAAACAATAGTTATCAATATTCAAATACAAATTATTTACTGGTGGGAAAAATATTGGATAAAGTATTGGGTTACAATCATCAACAATATATAAAAACTGCAATTTTGAATCCTCTTGGTCTAGAAAACACATTTGGCGAACTCAGTGAAGTAAATCTAGCCGCATTGAGCAGTGGATATTATACTGAATACGATGGTGATTTAAAGTCCCAAAATTACATTTGCCCTGGAGGATCTATGGTGGCCAATCTTCAAGATGTTGGTACTTTTTTAAGAGCATTAAATAATGGGGCATTATTTACTCAAGACGAACAAGCCATTTACAGTTCAATTTATCCATATGATCATACAGGGCTTCTGCCAGGTTATTCCAGTATAGCTCGCTACTATAAAGATATAGATTCTGTGGTCATAGTATTCGTAAATACAAGTGGTGGAAATTCCTGGGCAACTATTGAAGTGGTTTATAATCGAATTGTAAAGATTTTACGAAAGAACAATTAATAGTCGCAAATAAAATTTATTGATTATTGGTAGATTCCCCTTTTGTTACCGTTATATCCAATTAAATAAAACATTTTCACTTACTCAATAGTCTTGCCTTCACGACCAACTCCACCACATTTTCTTTCAAGTTTCTGCTAATCGGTATTGCAAAATTTTGGATCGTTATTTCATTGCTTTCCACGCCATCTATTTTTGAAAGAGCTACTAAATAGGATTTATGGACCCGCAAAAACTGAGTTGAATCAAGGTATCCTTCTACCGTTTTAAGTGGCAATAAAGTTAAGAATTTACCTTTAGGGGTATGAATGGTGACGTAATTTTGCTGGGCTTGTACAAATAGAATTTCGTCAATCAGAATTTTTTCATACTTACTGTCACACTTAATAAACAAATAATCAGGTTCATTATTTTGAGGAATATTTTCAAATTTTTGATTCTTCAGTAAGTGTAATTCTTTGGCTTTATTTGCAGCCTTAAAAAAACGGTTGAAAGTAATTGGTTTGAGCAAATAATCTACCACATCAAACGCAAAGCCTTCCAAAGCATAATTTGGGAAAGCAGTGGTGAGAATTACCATGGGTAAGTTGGACTTAATTTTGAGAAAATCTATTCCTGTCATATGAGGCATTTGAATGTCTAAAAAAATGAGATCTATTTTTTCAGATTCAAGTATTTTATTGAGTTCCAGAGGATTTTCGGCAATGGCTACGAGATCTAAATAATCAATTACTTCTACATATTTCGCTAAGCCTTCACTTGCCAATGGTTCGTCATCCACTATCACGGATCGCAGATTCTTCATAATTGGATATTAAGCGTGATTTTATAATTTCTTTCTTCAGATTCGATTTTTAGATGATGCCTTTCGGGATAAATAAGATTCAACCTACGTTGCACATTTTTTAGTCCAATACCTGCATTCTCAGAATTCATACCCATGTTTTTACTATTCTCAATCGTCATCTCTAATTTATTTGCATCATTTACCTCCAAGTACATTTTGATAAAATTCTGTTGAGTTTTACCTTTAGAAACGTGTTTGAATGCATTTTCTACAAATGGAAGCAACATGAATGCAGAAATTTTGAGGTCTTTTGCTGTGTCCTGGTTGATTTCAAAAACCAACTCGGTTTGATTTTCATTGAGCCGCAGTGTTTCTAATGCTATAAAGTTTTCAAGAAAATGTAAGTCTTTTTTGAGCAAAATTTCTGCCTCATTGCATTCATAAAGTTGGTATCGGAGCATTTCTGAAAAGGAAGCTAATGACTCTCTTGCCTGGTCAGGGTTCTTGTCAATCAGTACAAAAATGGAATTGATGGTATTGAATAAAAAATGAGGATTGATTTGAGATTTCAGGTATTTAAGCTCCGTTTCTACATTTTCCTTTTCTAAAACCAATCGCTTTTTCTCCGCATTCAACCAATTTTTACCAAGTTTAAGACTCATGGCCAAAGTCATGCTTCCGATGGTTGAAGGTAAAGCTGCGGTACTAAAAATATTTAGAAACTGGTTTGGAGATTTGCCATACAACTCCTGAAATGAAAGACTTGTAAAATAAGGTGCTGAATAATAGCCGCTAGTAATGAGCGCTGTGCACACCAAAATGGTAATGATCAACCAAAAAATATAGGTTTTATATTTTCCAGAATGCAAATACTTCGGAATGAGGAAATATAAATTAAAATAAACTGCTACAGCCTGAAATAAAATGTATCCAATGAATTTAACTGGAATAACTCCACCAAATAGGTAATGGAACATCTCTTCAAAATTGCCATTCATGTTTATCACCATCCACAGCAAATGGTAGGTGATCCAAAATGGAATATGGTATAGTTTATACTTGTAAAACCAATTAAGCATCAAATCAATTTTTAAGGTGAAAATTAAGCTGTTGTTTGCTGGCTTTGCTATTTTATTGACGTAATGTTTAAAATAATTGATGACAGGAAATGAAGCGTTTCAATAAGATCCTAATAGAGAACTGAAAATTGAATTTAATATCAGGATTTTTAATGAGCTGCATTTCATCATTAATCCATTACTTTTCATCAATACTCAAAATATAAAGAAAATACCCACATTTACTTTGATGAAAATTCAATTGAAAATGAAATGTATTTTCTTTTTACTGCTTACAACTTCTATTTCTGCTTTTGGTCAAATTACGGGAACAGTCAAATCAATCAATGGCGAGCAAATTCCATATGCAAATTTGGTGTTGCTTCAAGCAAATGATTCAACAATTATCGACGGTAGTTCCTCAGATGAATTTGGGTTTTTTGTCATAAATAGCTCCGCTCCAGGTCAGTTTATCTTAAAAATAACTAGCATTGGGTATGTGGATCATTATACCGAGGTAATACTTGTAAATGCATCAAATTCAAAAATAGTGCTTGGTGATATCATCCTTGTGGTTGATTCAAACTTATTAAATGAAGTGTCGGTTTCTGCAAAAAAATTACTCATTAAAAATACCCCAACTGGTAAAACTATTAATATTCAAAGCAGCTTGATGACCAAAGGTAGCAATGCCTTGCAAGTTTTAGAAAGATTACCTGGTGTAATAAGCGATCGGAGAAATAACCAATTCAGTCTAAATGGCCAAAGTGGCGTAACCATTCTTTTTAATGGCCGGAAAATGCAAATGAGCATGGAAGAATTGATGAGTTTGTTGGAAAACACCGTGGCCGATAACATCGAAAAAATTGAATTAATCACCTCTCCCACAGCCCAATACGATGCAGATGGTGGTGCAGGAATCATCAATATTGTATTTAAAAATAATGAATCAATGGGCACAAAAATCAACTTTTCTGGCACAGCAGGTTATGGTTTTAAAGAAAAAGGGGCAATTAATTTTGGGATTTCACGAGGATTTAAAAATCTAAACTTTAATGCTTCTTATGCTTTTTTACATGATCACGCTCGGTCAGGTTACGAAGGTTATGGCACTGCTGGTAGTAGTTTCATATTGGGCGCTATAGAGAATAGTTTTTATGGCTTTACGAGTCGAAAGCAAAACAACCACAATTTCAATTTATTAATCTGGCCAATTTGTAGTGCGTAATTAGGCAGCAGCATATTTAACTTTAAATGCGTGGAAATATTTTGCTACTTGCTTTTTATTTGCTTTTCTCTCTTGCATAAAATCTGTCGCCAATTTTATTAATTCTTGT
>JAKQLF010000289.1 GCA_029567325.1 Bacteroidota bacterium
ACTATTTAAGTGTAATATCCAATGAATTGGTTGCAAAAGACTTAATGGCTAAATAACATCAAATATTAAAAAAACAATTAAATTCTTTCAAAAAGAAATCGTTATAACTCGCCAAGTTGTGCTTTTTTTATATTAACTTGGCGAGATATGAGATTTATAATTCGCCATCTTATATGTTTTTTTATCCAACTTGGCGAGCTATAAATTGAAATTTTGATCGACCGTGCAGACAATGCAGTAAATATAATTGAAATCAAATATTACAACGAACTCTATCGACTTACAAAAAATGATGCAGCTAATATTACACAAAAGGTTAATAGTTTTACAAACAAAACAAATACTAAAAAAACCATTTATGTAACCTTAATAAGCCCACATGGAGCCATTAAAAACGAGCACTATTTAAGTGTAATATCCAATGAATTGGTTGCAAAAGACTTAATGGCCAAGTAACATCTAATATTAAAAAACCAATCAATTTTTTTCAAAAAGAAATCCTTATAGCTCGCCAAGATGTGCTTTTTTTATATAAACTTGGCGAGATATAAATTCTATAATTCGCCAAGTTTATCATTTTTTATATCAAGTTGGCGAGCTATCGATTTTTTCATATCGCAATGACACCTCATAATCAACTGATTATTTGACTTTCAATGTACTTGATCCAGGAATAATCAAAAACACATTTTCACCCAATTCCATAGATTTTAATTCAATGTTTTGAAAATCTGGAATCGTTACTTCTAGTGGATTTATTTGGTTTGGAATGATAATAGAATCACAATTTAATGGAGCCCTGCCTTGAGACCATGCATTTGCATCTGACCAATTCCCCGGCCCAATCCAAGTATTTGTTTCAGCAGAAATAACAGCAACCTCCTTATTTACTTTCTTGCCAAATGCTCGATGTGGGCTGATGAGTCTAGCAGACAATATTCGAGTACTTGTATTTGCTTCCCAAGTTACTTGAGCTTCGTTGTTGCTGCTGCTGAGGATCGTTCCTCCCACTATTTCCCAGAAAAGATGATGGTTAATCGGAGTGCTGACCGAATAATTTGCAGAAAGCTGTCCTTCACAAACTCCTGAACTGCCAACAATCGCAACATCTGCTGGCTGAAGATATTTTGAATAAAACCACTGGCCTATTGTAGGCATGATGTCAGCGTGCAAACTTGAAGTCCCATTTTCGTGTACACCATGCCCGCGATTGGTGTATCTACTGTATTGATATATTTGATTGATGGTATCACATCTCTTTTTTATTTCGTCACTTCCATAAACTGTTGGCAGATCGTCTCCAGCAATAAATGGAGTATATGTTGTAAAAGGTTCTCCAACACCAATGGGCACAGTATTGTCATTGCTGCTGTGAAACATTTGCACTAAAGGACTCGATTCTGTTTCCAAATAACTCGTAAACCCAACTGCTCCCGCTAAACTAAATCCACCGTTTGCACGCCCGTTATATCCAAGATTATTTCCAACACAATCCAAACAACCTTGGTCTGGAACATTGTTGCCATCTTGATTATACATGACTGTAGATAATGGTCTTTCCTCTTCCTTGTCCAAATACAAATTATGCAAAGCGATAAAAGCACCAGCGCTATGACCACCAATGAATACCTTATTTGGATCAATGCGGTAAGTATTTGCATTTGCTGCATCCGCCCTGAAAAAACGGATTGCGGATCTACTATCTTGAACTCCACGATAAACAGCTCTTGCAGCTAAATCCTGATCAAAAATATTCATTCCCAAACGATAGTCAATTGACGCCACGACATAACCCATTCTTGCAAGGCTCTGACAAATCAACCTGATACTCCAATATTTTCTATTCCCATCTATGAAACCGCCGCCAAAACACACAATAACCAATGGCCTGATGGCTGCAGTATCTCCATCTGGTTCAAAAATATCCATAGACAGATTGACATTTTGAGTATCGTATTCTTTTACATTCAGCGGAAGGCCGGTAAAGAATTCATAAGGCCCACCACCCCTTTTTGGTTGAGGTACATTGGAACTAAAAATTTGGCTGGTTTCCAAAACTCCTGAAAATATTTCTTTGTAATACCTGGCTGTATCTGCTTGCCCAATTATCAAAAGCGGAAATATTAGCAAAATTGCTTCTAACCAAATGTGCTTTCTCATCTCTTTTCTGATTTAGTCAAGTAGGTGGAGAAATATGGTTTTAATGTTTGCTGAAAGGTAATGTCCGTCCTGTACAAGTGTAATAGTTCTTCATATTTTTGAAATGGAAGATCTGATTTTTGACACAATTGCAATAGGTGCTCTTTCTGAATCAGATTTTGAGTCGCTTCTACTTTTTGGATGTAAGTAGTTATGATTTGAAGTTCACCGGATCTTTGTGCAGCACCGTTTCTGCTATTTATAATATCTGCATATTGCTCGGGTGTCATTCCAAGGCTATCCAAAATTTCTTCACCAATTTTATTCCAATCAGGTTTTTGGTTTTTGGACTCGAAAAAAACCTTAGTGAATCCGGTTAAAGTTTGGTCGTTTTGAATTCCGGAAGATTGTGCACCAATTAGTATATGGCACAATAGAAAGCAAATAACTGTGCCTAATCGGTATTTGAACTGATTATACTTCTGCATCTTAAATCTTTATGTTCCTTAGTTTCAAATATACCCATCAGAAATAGATTTGGACAGAATTTAGGTCAAAATTTGATGTTTGCGACCTTTTATTTAATTTTTCATCATCCTAAAGTATTCTAAATCAGATAATTGCAAGCATTTTTTGATTTTTGTAATCTTGACATTACTTTTTTAGTATTGTATTGTTATTTAAACATTACAAACTTTGGTTTTTTGATAACTTTTTATCGAAATAAAAATGATTTAAAAATTGTTTTTGTGGGGTGAAACTTTTGAAATGTAAGATGTAAAATGATAAATCTTGATGAACTTTCTCCTAGGTGAATTCAAACTGATTCAATAATTTATTAACTTTATCTAACTCTTCAAATTTATATAATGACACACTCAAAAACTACCAGCATACTCCTTTTATTTGTTTGCTTAACTGTGTTTTACTCATGTGCGAAGGAAAAGAACATATCACTGTTTGATGGTTCCTGGATTGACTTAAGTTACACTTATGACGCACAAACGCCTTATTGGCCAACAGCAGAAGGATTTCAATTGGACACCGTTTTTGAAGGAATGACAGAAGGAGGATATTATTATTCCGCATTTCAGTTTCAGAGTGCAGAACATGGAGGTACGCACATCGATGCACCCATTCACTTTGCACAAGGAAAACAA
>JAKQLF010000296.1 GCA_029567325.1 Bacteroidota bacterium
CCTTGATTGTCTTCTAACCAAGTAGCCAAAAAAATTCTCATCTCTTTCTCCTTTTTGCTTTTATAAATTCTTTGATCCGATCTTCTGCACCAAAGCCTCTTGTGCTATCTATCAGGTCAATGTATGAGTAAAGCCTTGAAGCTCTCTTTTTTATGAAAAACTTTTCTCCTTGCTTACCGCCTCCGCCAGCAAAGTATATTTTCATTTCTTTACTTTCAATAATTCTTGGAATTCTTTTTTACCATCTCCAGTTGATATTTCATAAAATGATACAAGCTTTTTTTTCATTCCGCATTTTATCCATACTTGCAATCTAGTAATATTACTAATTCCGGAAAGACCAGCAAAGTATATTTTCATTAGAAAGCAAATCCTTTGTTTGATTTGATTATAAATGGCCAGGGCCATTTCGGCATCGACTCTTCAAGATCAAGGAAATAGATGATATTCAATTCATCGCGCAGCTTGTAATCATTTGATAAGCCCGGCTCAATCACAACTTCCACAACATCTTTTGTTGCAAGCTTTTCTGGCGGAACATACTTGCCTATGTTTTCTATCAGATCACGACATGAATCAGCATCGACGCTGTTTGCCCATCTTTCATTTTCTTTCAGTTTGTAGGTCTTTCGATCCTCTTTATGGTATTCAGATTTGCCCATGATGAAACCCTTGCTGTCAAAATAATCCAAGATTTGTCTTTGTTCCATCGGGCTGAATGTCGTGAAATGTTGTCCATCATCTTTCTGTGATGGTGATTGCGTTGATACTGTAACTTTCAAAGAATTTTCATTGTAGATATATTGACCTCTTCGATATTTGGGAACATATACATTGCCAAATCTTCCAGTCTGAACCCAACTGGTAGAGTCAACACTCCACCACGGATACCGAAGCATAAGATCAAGAGATGTCATACCGAACCCATGAATCTTTACTTTGGGCATACCATCGTTTGCACAAATCAACTTAGAAAATAAATGATCCAAGCGGGGTCGCAATTGTGATGTATTAAATGTCCCACCGGCCATGCCGCCCATACCAATGTATTCATATCCT
>JAKQLF010000385.1 GCA_029567325.1 Bacteroidota bacterium
CGAAAAAATAGGCACACTGATGACCCACCTTTTCAAACCACGATGTTTTGCATATGCCATCATCATCTCTTTATAGGTCAGGATTTCAGGACCTCCAATATCAAAACTTTTATTATAAAAGCGAGGATCTCCAGCAGTTGAAAGCAAATAACTGATCACATCTCGAATGGCAATGGGCTGACACTTGGTGTTGATCCATTTGGGTGCAATCATAATGGGCAATTTCTCAACTAAATCTCTGATGATTTCAAAAGAAGCGCTACCAGAACCAATCACAATGGCTGCCCGAAGGGTAGTGAGCGGCACTTTGGAAGAAGATAAAATTTGTTCTGTTTTAAATCTGGATTGTAGATGTTTGGAAAGATTGTCATCATTTACGATACCACTCAAGTAAATGCATTGTTTGGCTGTGGTACAATCTAGATATTTTACAAACTGATTGGCCATAGTAGATTCCATTTCTGCGAAGTCTGTTGAACTGGCTGACATGCTGTGCACCAAATAATAAACAACGTCCACATCCAGCGGTAGAATTTTCTCCAAATCATCAACCATCATGTCAGCTTCGATCAGTTGGATTTTTTCCGGGAAGGCATATTTACTGTCTAGTTTCAGTCTGTTGCGATCTCTGACCACACAAATAATTTCGTGATCTGATTCACTCAGATTTTGCAATAATCTTTTGCCGATATATCCTGTAGCACCAGTAAGCAATATTTTCATAATAACTTAACAGTATAACTTGATATACTGTTTCAAATCCTAAGTTATGACTTGAAACTAAGATATTGTTTTTTTATTCTTGATGTAACTTAGATAGGATAGCTTTTAAACCAAGAGCATGATGTAGTTTGCAAATTACCATTTAACATAATATCAATTATAGGGTAAAATGATTGAAGGTTTTTTGGGTCTAATAAAGCTCAGCGACTTAAGAAATGCTCTGCAAATACTTGAAGTTCATCATTTTCTTTTTGAACAAAAATTTCGAACATTTTTACGTTTACCTGGTGAGCCAACGTTGAAATTCCTACATCTATAAGTCGCAAACCTTTTTCTGTCAAAAATACATTGTCGAAAGCAGCACATGGAATATTTGAAGGTCTTAGAATGTCTCGATGGACAAATCCATTTCGATGCAATTCGTGGATTTCATCAAAAAAAACGTCCAGCCAAAGTGCTCTTTTTGATACTTCGTAAGCTCTATAATCCATTGGATATAATCTTTCCATGATTAGCATTTCACCTTGCAATACATCATTATATTCCAATCTTTTGAACTTCACCACTAAATCATTGATATTGTTGGCAAATTTCATTTTTTCGGCTTCGGATCCTATATCAGATCTTGAGTCTTCAATAAATAGTTTTCCAACTTCAGTATCGCTGATGGCAATGACCATATTATTGTCACCCGAAGAAAGCTTGCTTGGATGGGATTTGCCCACTTTTATACCGATTTGAAGTGATTCACAATTTAACGCATTATAACAAATACTTGACCGTGCTCAAAAACAAGTCATCATCCAAAACAATGCGCCTATAAGCTGGCACATAATGATCAACTATAAACTCTGGTGAAGTATCTGCGATCTGCAGGAAACAAGAAGGTGTAATGAATAAATTGCAATTCTTGTATTGTATACTGCGCTCTACGTGGTAATGTCCGGTAAAAATGTAAAATGATAAATGGGAATACTTATCCAGTAAATCGTTGAACTCATCGATTTGTGTAAATGCGTAACGATCATCAATGTGCGGTACCATGGATTTCCTCGGCGGATGATGCATGAAAATGTAAACTTTTGTGCCTTGATGGTTGTCAAGCTTTTCTTCTAGCCATTGCCATTGTTTTACACTCATGGAACCTAGTACGGTATCCAAAAATATGATCTCCTTATAATCGTAATAATACTCAGAGCATTCTTCTCCAGTAAAAATTTTAGAAATCAACTTGGAGTCGTCATGATTTCCACCAATGACTTTGTAGTCAAAAGGTTGGGAATCAAGCATGGATTTTACATGGTGATAAACATCCTCGACCGGATCCTGATAACAAATATCCCCTGATATTACAATTAAGTCAGCTTGCTCGTCAACTACTACTCTTTCCAGAATTTGATTAAAATTGGACAAGGTATCCACTCCATTGGCTTTAGTACCCAGGGCAGCAATATGTAAATCAGTAATCTGTATGATGACCATAATTATGCAATTAATTAAAACACAGTGTGAAAATAACGAGCTTTGTCAATGATAAGCATTATTTTTGCGGCAAATTTTAAAACAAGGTCATGCCTTTGGTGTACTTAACAAGAGTAGAAAGATTCAACGCTGCGCATAAATTATGGGTTGATGATTGGTCTGAAGAAAAGAATTTTGAAGAATTTGGTAAATGTGCCAACAAAAATTGGCATGGGCATAATTATACATTATTGGTAACAGTAAAAGGTAGCCCAGATCCAATCACAGGTTTTGTAATTGATGCAAAATATTTGTCGAGATTGATAAGAGAACACATCACCGACAAATTGGATCACTGCAACTTAAACCTGGATGTAGATTTTATTCCAAAGGGAACACAAGCAACAACAGAAAATCTTTGTATTATAATTTGGCAACAACTTCAAACTAAATTACAAAACTGCCGTTTACACTGCATCAAATTGATAGAAACAGAAAACATCTACGCAGAGTATTATGGCGAATAATTACAAAAAGACTGAAGAATTCAACCCCAATGTAACTTCCATCCTAAAAGATGGTTATGAAACCATGCTGAGTCAATTGGGGGAAGATCCTCAAAGAGAAGGCCTCCTTAAAACACCTGAAAGAGCAGCTAAGGCTATGCAATTCCTCACTTCTGGTTATGACCAGGATCCAAGGGCAATTTTAAAATCTGCACTTTTCAAAGAAGATTACAATGAAATGGTCATCGTCAAAGACATCGAATTATATTCTTTGTGTGAACACCATTTATTGCCTTTTTATGGAAAAGCTCACATTGCATACATACCAAATGGTTATGTAGTTGGGTTAAGCAAACTTCCCAGATTGGTAGACGTTTTTGCAAGAAGATTACAAGTGCAAGAGCGTTTGACGCATGAGATTGTAGACTCAATTTGGGAAATTTTAAAACCTCACGGTGTAGCAGTGGTCATTGAGGCAAGTCACATGTGTATGATGATGAGAGGTGTGCAAAAGCAAAACAGCTCTACCACTACTTCGGCTTTCAAAGGAGAATTCAAAAACGCAGAAACCAGAACGGAATTTCTCAATTTGATTGGGAAATCGCTCCATTAAATATATTTGATCAACCAATTTTGTTTTTTATGAAATCATTTGTTTTTCCAGGTCAGGGTGCTCAGTTTCAAGGAATGGGGAAGGATTTATACGTTGACCACATTCCGAGTAGAAAAATATTCGATCAGGCTGACGACATTCTGGGATATAAATTATCTGAAGTAATGTTTGAAGGAAGCGATGATGATCTCAAAGAAACAAAGATTACACAACCAGCATTGTTTGTCCATGCAATCGCAAAATTGCAAACGTTGACTAGTGACTTTGCACCTGCAGCAGTTGCTGGACACTCATTGGGGGAATTTTCTGCTTTGGTCGCTGCAAAAGCACTGAGTTTTGAAGATGGTTTGAAACTGGTATATGCAAGGGCAATGGCTATGCAAGATGCATGTGAGCTCAATCCAGGAACCATGGCGGCTGTACTAGGTTTGGAAGACCATTTAGTAGAACAAGTGTGCGCGAGTATTGATTCTGAAACAGTAGTTCCCGCCAATTATAATTGTCCTGGACAACTGGTCATCAGTGGTTCGTTAAAAGGAATAGAATTGGCTGTACAAGCATTAAAGGAAGCGGGAGCAAAACGAGCACTAGTGTTACCGGTGGGAGGAGCTTTTCACAGTCCATTGATGGATAGCGCAAAAGAAAGACTTGCTGCAGCTATTGAATCTGCAACGATCAAAGCACCTATTTGTCCTATTTATCAAAATGTGGTGGCTTCACCTGTCACTGATCCTATTCAGATCAAAATCAACTTAATAAACCAACTGACAGGTTCTGTAAAATGGACACAAAGTATTCAGCAAATGATTGCAGACGGGATGACCGAGTTTGTTGAAGTAGGCGGAAGTGGTAAAGTACTTTCTGGTCTTATTTTGAAAATAAATAGAGAAGTACTTACTTCTTCCTTATAAATTTTTCAACCATAAGCCTAATGGGATATTAATTCCATGAACTATTTCTATATTTGCGACGTAGCAAATACATCAATTTTTGGAAAATATCCTCGAAACAGGTAAGTTGTTGATCTCAGAACCTTTTAGTCAAGACGTTAACTTTAAGCGTACTGTTGTGCTCATCAGCGACTATCGCGAAGAAGATGGAACCGTAGGTTTTGTACTCAACAGACCTACTAATCTAAAGATCAATGATTTGCTATCTGATTTTCCAGAGATTGATTCAAAAGTATATTATGGAGGTCCTGTAGCAATTGACACCATTCATTATATCCATTGCAAAGGAGATATTGTAGATGACAGTCGGTTCATCAGTAAAGGTCTTTTTTGGGGAGGAAATTTTGATAAACTCAAATTTTTGATTGACGCAGGTTTGATATTGGCCTCCGATATCAAATTTTTCATTGGATATTCTGGTTGGTCACCTGGTCAGTTGGAAGAAGAAATGGAAGAGAAATCCTGGATCATTGCAGACATGGATATCAACTACGCCTTTACCAATAAAATTCCAGACATGTGGCATCACGTTCTCAATGCCAAAGGGGCAAACTATAAAGTGATTGCCGATATGTCTGATTCATTCAGCCTTAATTAAAAAATAACAAATGGTTTATATAAGTGATGTGTCGCTGCATTTTGGCGATCGTACCCTGTTGGATGGGATCAGTTTTTTATTGAATGAAAAGGAAAGAGTTGGTTTGGTTGGCCGCAACGGAGCGGGTAAGTCTACCCTACTCAAAATCATATCAGGTCAGATCAATTCAGATACTGGAGGGATTCAAGCTCCCAAAGGATATACAATTGGATATTTAAAGCAGGATTTATTGTTTGAAGACAATTTATCCGTCATGGATGAGGTCAAAAAATGCTTTGTGGAATACAATGCACTCAGCAATGAGGTAGATAAAATTGGCATAGAAATAGGTGAAAGAACTGATTATGAATCAGATGCTTACCATGATTTATTGGTCAGAATGGCTGAAATCAACGATAGGCTGCACATCATTTCTCCAGGCAATCTTGATGCTGAAGTGGAAAAAATCTTAAAAGGTCTTGGTTTTAAGGTCGTGGATTTTGAAAAAAGAATGCGTGAATTTAGTGGTGGTTGGCAAATGCGTGTCGAGTTGGCAAAACTACTTTTGACTAAGCCCAATTTATTGATGCTGGATGAACCTACCAATCACTTGGATATAGAATCCATCATTTGGTTAGAGAACTACCTCAAAACTTATCCGGGAATTGTGGTCATCATTTCCCACGATAAACGCTTTCTCAACAATTCTTGTAACAAAATCATTGAACTAGAACTCGGCAGGGCCAATATTTACAATGGCAACTACGATTTCTACCTCAAAGAAAAAGCAGCAAATAGGGATATTTTGATGGCATCTTATGCCAACCAGCAGAAAATGCTGGCCCAAAAGGAGAAAACCATCAACAGGTTTATGGCCAAAGCGACAAAAACTTCCATGGCTCAATCTATGCAAAAGCAATTGGATAAGGTTGAGCGTATTGAAGTTCCTCAGGAAGATACAGAGGTTTTCAACATCAAATTTCCCAAAGCTCCACACAGTGGTCGTATTGTCATAGAAGCGCAAAATGTTTCCAAATCTTTTGGAGACAAAAAGGTTTTGGAAAACCTGAACTTTACTTTGGAGAAAGGCGATAAAATTGCTTTTGTTGGAAAAAATGGTATGGGTAAAACTACCATGTCCAAAATCATAGTAGGGCAGCTCTCCCCTACTTCTGGTCAGGTCAATTATGGTGCAAATGTGGAAATATCCTATTACGCCCAAAATCAAGCTGAACTACTTGACATGTCTAAAACTGCCTTGCAAGTGATGGAAGACAGTGCTCCACCCGAGCAACGATCAAAAGTAAGGTCCATTCTAGGTGCATTTTTATTTTCAGGCGATGATTCTGGAAAGAAGGTCAGCGTACTATCTGGAGGTGAAAGAGCAAGATTGGCCATGGCTTGCATGGTCATGAAACCTGGTAACTTACTGATTCTAGATGAGCCCACCAATCACTTAGACATCTTATCAAAAGAGATTTTACAAAATGCGATCAAAACATTTGATGGCACTTTGATCATCGTAAGTCACGACCGGGAGTTTTTGGAAGGACTTACGGAGAAAGTCATGGAGTTTCATGAAAATGGAATCACAGAATATTTGGGCGACATCAATTACTTCCTCAGCAAGAAAAACTATGCTGATGTGAGAGAAATTGATCAAACCAATGGTAAAGCGTCAGTTGCAGTAAGTCCTGTCAAAGTATTGGACCAGAATGAGTTAAAGCAAATCAAGAGGAAAATTCAATACCTTGAAAGGGACATTGAGGAGAAAGAAAAGAAAATCAACGATCTAAACTTAAAAATGTCAGATGCTCAATTTTATCTCAGTCCAGATTTCGCTAAATCTTCAGCTCAATTAAAGACTTTGCAAGAAGAACACAGTACGTTGATGGTAACTTGGGAGAACTTAGTGGAAACTTTAGGAGAGTAATTGGGAACAATTTAAAACCTAAAATAAAGAAGACATCTCTTCATTCAGCCTGATAGCTTCTTCTCTAGCTTTTTGTGCAAAGTCTTCTTTATCAGATGCGTACAGAATACTTCTTGAAGCATTGATCAAAAGACCACCCAAGTCATTTGCTCCATATGAAATCACAGTTTTCGCATCTCCTCCTTGTGCGCCAACACCGGGCACCAAAAAGAAATGTTCAGGCAGCAAAGTCCGGACATGGCCAATTTCTTCGCCATGAGTAGCACCAACAACATACATCATATTTTCAGGATTGCCCCATTTTGAGGAAGCTTTCAAAACTGTTTCATATAGCAAAGAACCGTTATCCAATTTCAACCTTTGAAAATCATTGGATCCTTTGTTGGAAGTCAAGCCAAGTAAAATCACCCATTTGTCATTAAACTCCAAGAAAGGAGTAACTGAATCTTCACCCATGTAAGGCGCTACGGTGACTGCATCAAAGTTTAAATGTTCAAAAAAAGCCTTAGCATACATTTTAGAGGTATTGCCTATATCTCCTCTTTTGGCATCGGCAATGGTGAAAAGATGGCTAGGAATATATTTAACTAAATACTCAAGAATTTTCCACCCTTCAGGGCCGAGGGATTCGAAAAAAGCAAGGTTTGGCTTATATGCCACACAAACATCGTGCGTCGCATCAATGATTTCTTTGCAAAAATGTAAAATTCCTTGTGGATCGTTTTTTATGGAAGCAGGAAGTTTTGATCCATCTGGATCTAATCCTATACACAATGCAGATGCCTTAAGGCACATTTCATCATAAAGCTGACTTCGGGTCATAAAACGATATTAATTTAATCCGTTGACAGCCTCTATGGAAACTATTTCAGGCACTCTGGATCTGATGGCTTGTTCAACACCAGCCCTCATGGTCATTGCAGACATAGAACAGAATTCGCAATTACCCAACCATTTTACTTTTACGTGCATATCTTGGGTAATGTCTACAATTTCAATATTCCCTTCGTCAACAGCCAAATGCGGTCTGATATCGTCCAGTGCTTTATTTACTTTTTCAAAAAGAAGATCCTTTTCTGTATCAGTCATTTAATAATTTTAGTTTACTATCGTACACAAATGTATACATTATAAAAAAATAAATAAAACATTAGTTCATTTTCCAGCTTTTTATCTCACTTCATCAATTTACCTTCACTCGAACTCCTTCAGAATGACTGGTGAATTCAGGACTGTAACTGCTTTGGATAGTTGCAACACCGCCGCTATAATTGCCCTTGTGCACTGCAATGATTTTATTCTCAATGACCTTAGTGCCCTTCTGTAAATTTTGAAAGAAATAATTAGCCTGATAATCCGTGATATCTTGTGAATATGTAGGGTAAAACCAATATCCATAAGAAGACTCACCTCTTTGTGGTTCAAAACCTGCAGGTCGAGCATCTGTAAGTGTCACAAAGTCCATATCTCTGTCTACGGTGATAAAAATTCTGGAAGTGAGTACATCCCCAGGCTTTACACTTTCGCCTTCTTTGAGTGCAATCAACTCTTTGCCATTTTTGCCATCCACCTCTTTATAAAGCGTTTTTTTGATGGTCAAAGGATTGTCTGTCTTTTTGATCACCTTATCCGCTTGCTCATAATATTGTAGGTAAATCGCTCCATAAGTCAGGTGGTCGGAATTGTTCTTCACTTTTATTTCGTTAGCACCTGCGGCAAATAAGTTTAAATCAAGGTAAGTCTTGAGGTATCCGACTTCATTGATGGAAATAGCCAATGGTTTTCCATTTAAAGAAACGACAGGAGCAGAATGTGTCATATTGGCTTCTTTCTTAGAGCCTTTTAAAAGTAAAGCATGAACCACATCCGCTGTTTGATTGCTGTTGATCCAAGTATTGGTTTGCTTTTGCTTGATCAACCAAATTTTCATTTCATCAATTTCTTTATCAGATTTGCCCTTTCTTACATAGAAATCTATGATGTCAGCTTGTAAACTAATGGGCATTTGATAAAAGCCAAAACCAGTTCTTTCTTCCCAGTAGGTACCCATTTCTGGCGATGTTCGTTTGGTCTGGTCAAAGAATTTTACCACATTATTGACAACACCTTCATTTCCGAATTGAATGGCCAAAAGTCCCAAAATTGCCTTGTCGTAAATGCTTACTTTATTCCAATGCTCCATGTGTTTATCAAAATAGAACTTGAATGCCTCGTTTTTGAGTAAGTCCTCTTTTTTCATGAAATAAGACAAAATGCTGATGGTGTGTAATTCGCTGCCGACCGTGTAATTATTGAGGTTAGCCCTTTTTTTGAGTAACTCATAATTTACCTCCATGTCTTTTAAAATGAAAATAGTTGCGCTCTCAGCAATTTCGGTCAATTGCTTTGTGTCTATACCATGTTGTTTGAGTCTAGCAATGTCTTTTAAAATTGCTGAGGTAATGTATGGTGAAGATCTGAAATCCTTTTGCCATGCAAAGCCTCCATCATTATTTTGTTGTAAGCTCAATGCAGCAATATCACTTGCAATTTCATTGGTTACATTGTTGGTATTCAAGAACTTTTGAAGCCCTTCATAATTTAATACTTCAGCTTTAGCCATTCCCACGTATGGGGTTGCTTGTAGAAGCACATACTTGAGATCTTCATTTTCCTGCAACTTAGATTGGAATTTATTTCCACTGGCCAATTGTTCTATCAATGCTTTTTTAAATCCGGGAGCATCTTCCAATATTTTTAATCCCATTTTGTCTGTATAAATCCTCCTCATCAATTGGCTGGCAGTATTGATGGTTGTGCCATTTAAAGTTGGCAAAGCCACAAAGGCAGTCCAAGCTGGGTCAGAAGTAAATTCAAAGGCAACCTGTTTTACACTGCCATTTTTCAAAGCAGGTAAAGTAAACTTTATAGTCTTTTCCTCTTTAGCTCTGGCATTGATTGGAAAAGCTTCTGTGATTAGAATTTGATTGGTGACAATCGGGATGATGTCTCTTTCAGCATCTGATGCATCTATGGTTTTTGCTATAGCTGTGAATTCCAATAAACTCACATCTGTGTATTCTGGAACTTTGATTTTCCAAAATACGGCTTTCGTTTCACCTGATTTTAAATCTATGGTTTGGCGTAAATCATCAGCCCAAAGAAGCGTGCTGTCTAAAACAAAGTCTTTAAGAATCAATTCGCAATTGATTGATTGATAATCTTTTTCAGACAAATTCGAGACATTGGCAGAAAGAACCAGTTCATCGCCAAATCTGATCAAACGCGGTTTGTTTGGTTTGATCATCAATGGTTTTTGTGTCACGATGAAACGCTCCTCGTATCCCATTTTCATGTCTTTATCGTGGGCTAGAAGCATCAATTTCCATCTTGTCAACACATCATTCATTTTATAATGGATGGTAACTTTGCCATTTTTATCTGGAGAAAGATTTGGATAGAAAAACACCAATTCATTGAGATTTTCTCTGATTTCAATGGGTTGATCAGCAACTGCTGGAGGTGCTGCCGGCGGTGCTGAACTTACCTTAGCCTCAGCATCTGATGCCATTGCAGATTCTTCAAGTCTTTCCATTGGAACAGGGCTCATAGTTTTAGATCTAGCATACACCATTCGTCCGCCTCTTCCACCATAATAATACTGATTTTGTGCTCTCAAACTTGGAATATTGGGAAAGTATAAATTGAAATTTGGATACTCATCTCCACGATTGTAAATCTGCCTCCATCCATATTCCAAGGGCCTCATTTCTATATAAGCATAATTACTTCCATAAAGATCATGAATCCAATTGTGAACTTGCAACATCTCTAAAGAACCATCAAACAAAGTAGCCATCAATTCAGCCTCCACAGGTTTGCCTTTGTGAAGTAAGCTCAATATGATGTCTTCCGTGGATCCCGGTAGAATTTTATCCCTAAAACTTTCCACTTTGATGTCAATGACTTTGTTGCTCCAAGGCACCAATAAATCCACGGACTTATTGACCACTTTATTTTCTAAAATGGAATAGAACATGACTTTCACTCCACCTCTGTCGGCTTCTGTGATTTTGTAAGTGATTGTTTTTTGTTTTTTAATATTGAGTATTTCATTTTTCAAAATTTCATTTCCACGTTTGATAATCAGGCGTGTATAAATGTTTTCTGAACTTCCTACTTCAATGTTAACTGTTTCTCCTGGTTCAAAACTGGTTTTGTTTACTTTTGTATAAACAAGGTCGTAATTTGGAAATTTCTTCTTTTTGAAGTCAGTAATTTCTACCCATTTTTCAATGTATGCGCTTGTATCTGAAGCGGATCGAGCAAGGATCAAATACCTACCTACACCAAGCTGCATTAAAAAAGGATTTCCTGTTTTGGTTTCGAAGGATTTTACCTCGACCATTTTACTTAAATCAGTGCTCATGTTTGGTTGAATACCCCTGTAATCATAAGGTAAGAACTCATTATCACTATCTATATTCCTCCAGGTTTCTGGATTTTTTTCCTTGTAGATTTTCACCTTAACATCTGCCGTTACGGTGTCCATATCTGGATTGAATGCAGAAATGCTGATTTTCTGGGTGTCAATGGCATCGTAGTAATTTTCTGAATTGATGATCAAATACATGGATTGACCACTAAAACTCATTGATTCTGAAAAAGATTGGGTTTCACCTGCCTGATCTGTTACATCAAAGTAGACAGTATAAATAATGACCTTATTCACAGGTTTTGGCACTAATTCTGATTTGTCTGCAAAAGAAAGTTCAAATTTTCCTTCCCCATCTGTTTGATCAGAACCCATCAGAATATTCTCAACAACATTGTCCTGTGGAAACCACCAGTAACACCTTGGTGAAGCAATACTTCTTTCGACTCTGTATTTTACTTGAGCATTGGTTATAGGATTGCCAGCAAGACCAATGGCTTTGATAGAAACTGCAGAAGTTTCCTCCCTTGAAGCCGCTTTTTTTCGATCCAATTTTACAATTTCAAAGCTTGGTCGTTTATATTCTTCAACCTTTATAGATGCGCCTCCATATGGCGTACTGATGTTGTAAAATCCATTTAATCTCCCTTTCGGTATTACAAAACTACCAGAGACAGATCCAAAAGCATTTGTTTTTTCAGATTTGGCCTCTTCGATAATTTGACCGTTAGCATCATAAAATGTGGTGGTAAGACCAAAACCACTTACAATCTTGCGTGCGTTTTGATACTGATTGGTCTCATTCAAAATTACTTTGTAATAAACTGTTTGACCAGGCCTATAGATGGCTCTGTCTGTATAAATCAATGCAGTTTTGTAAGAATTATTGTCAAGTGCATTTTCACCACCGTACATATTCACTTGGTCATCAATGGTGATTACCGTATCTTTTTTAAAAACAGCAACAACTGCAAAACTGCCTCTATCCCCAACTACAGATTTACCTTCATTGTCAGTGCGGCTTTGGTTTTTATTTATAATCGGGTTTTGCCCACGATAGCTTTTAGTATAATAACTGATAGAAACATCCTTGAGTGGTTTTCCATCTTTTCTATTGTTTACGTATAGAGCTGTACCATTATCAGAAAGTTGACTCACCAACAAATCAGAAACCTGGAAAAGTGTAAATTTAGGAGTAGTAGATTCTTTATCGGATTGTCCAGTAACTTCCAGCAAATAAATGCCCAATGGCAATTTTCCCAGATTTAAATCAACTTTGGTAGTTTTAAAACCATCCTTGGTTAATTTTTGAGTAGATTTTAATATCCTTTTGCCCTTTGTCGCCAATTGCTCAATAGATTCTCTGTCATAACTCTGAGCATATTGGAGCACTTCATTCATGGGTAATTTGTAGACCGAATAATTGAAGTCTTTTAAATTCTTGAAGGAAAAACTGCCTTTGATTTGCTCAGCTGTGGAATAAACTTTTTGAAATTTACCTTCAAAACTTTTATAGGTAATGACCGCAATAAGAGCATCTATTTTATCTGCAAATTTTGATTTGGAATGGCTGGTTTTTAGCTCAATGGCTTTTTTATAGACATCATTCAATACTTGCTCGTCGTACAATTTTTGATTGAGTAGTTCGAGGTGGGCCAACAGGGAAACATTTATATTTTTATTTTTGGTGTATTCTTGAAGTCTCGTTTCATGAATGGTTTGACTTTGAACATCAGCAAATACACTTCTGAAATAGTCTAGCCTTATTTTATCTACATAAAAAGAAGCAAGCTCCTCTTCACGATTTTGTTTTAAAAGTGATTGGTACAATGAGGCCACTTTTTCCAATCGGGAATCTGACTTGGCACTTTTGAATGACAGTTTCAGAAAATCATCTTTTTTACTCAAGTATTCTGCAGGTTGATGGTCACCTGAACCGATGCCTTCCACACCTCTATCACTGACCATAAAGTCTATGAAATCTTTGGTGATGACATCAGCAATATTCAAATTTTTATAAAACAGAGAATCTTCTTGACTTCCAGAAATTGGCAAAACCTTGAAATCTTCCAACGGCATTTCGCTCAATGATTTATTATCCAAAGCTTTGAAATAAGCGTCATAGACCAATTCTCTTAAAATTACAGGAGACATTTCGCTTGGCAATAAACCTTCCTCCTGATCTATCACATCAGTTTGGTCTGATCGATCTTGGTATTGTAAGGCATTTGCAGCCATATTGCCTTTGTACGCATGAAGCAAACTTTCCAATTTTGCCTCAGGTTTTTGGCTCATTTCCTTATTCAAAATCACCCAAATAGAATCGTAATTAGCAACTACTGAATTCATCTTTAAAGCAAAAGCGCTATATGCGTGGGCTGCCTTGTTTTCTATTTTTGCGGCATTAAAAATTTCATCCAATTTTTCGCCGAGTTGTTCGCGGAAACCATTTGCTTGTAAGGAATCAACTTGTTTCCATGCCTGATCAAAATCAAATCCAGGAGCTTGAGGAGTTTTGTTCATAAATAGAGATAATAATAGAGTCGAAGTAAGCAATAAGACAGTTTTCATGTATTCGTCTTTTTTAATAATAAGGTGCACAAGTTGATAAAGTTCTAAACAGATACCAAACGGAAATTTATTTGTCCACTTTCTTGCTGTAAATATAAAAATATCTATTTCGAATATTCTACATTAGGCATAAGTTGCTCTTTGTATTATATTTTAGAAATAACGTTGCCTCTTTTTACTAGCTACTTAGAAATAGTGACATTTAAAATTCCATTTGTTTTCTCTTCAAGTGGTAAGACGACAACTTTATGAAAAAAGAATGGATGCATGTGACCAATTAATAATACATTAACAAAAATATCAAATGCGTTGACGCGGATCTATCAATATATAAAGCATGTCTGTGACAATATTGATTACAATAAAAACAGAACAAATAAAAATTACAGTCGCCAAAATTACTGGTAGGTCATAATTGATCAAGCCATTGATTGTGAGCTCGCCTATACCCTTGAAATTGAATACTTTTTCTACAAAATAAGCACCAGCCAGAAGTGATGCCAACCAACCTGTAAGGGAAGTAACAATAGGATTCATAGCATTTGGCATGACGTGTCGCCACATGATTTTGATGAAGCTAAGTCCTTTGGCTTTTGCGGTTCTGATGTAATCTTGAGCCATTACCTCAAGCACAGCGCTTCGGGTGAGCTGCATGATGATGGACACAGGCCTTATTCCCAATGCAATGGCTGGTAGGATAAGGTTTTTCCAAGCTACATAATCGTCACCATAATCATTTACCTCAAAGATGCTTCCTTGTATATTTAGCCCTGTAATGTTGTGAAAAACAAAGCCAAAAATGATGGCCATAACTATTGCTGCTACATAACTCGGAACTGATATTCCCAAAGTAGCAACTGCCAATAACGTTTTGTCGATCCAAGTATCTTTTTTTGCAGCTGAGATAACCCCAAATAGAATCCCAAAAATTGCAGCAAAAATAAAAGAAGCCAAAGCAAGGATGATGGTTTTGGGCAATGCTTGCATGACCATTGTACTGACCTTATTTCCTGTTTGATAAGAAACCCGAAGATTACTTTTCTTGATCAAAAAATGATATTGTGCCAATGGAATGTCTGCCATAACAAACCCTTCATACTTCTCCAAATTATTAGTAAAAACAAAGGGTGAAAGATCGGTTAAGTAATCGCCTAGTTGTGCATAAAGGGGTTTATCCAATCCCAATTCTTGCTTTTTCTGTGCGATTGTCGCGCTGTCTGAACGTTGACCAAATGACAACCTGGTTGGATCAACCGGTGCCAAATAAATGATAGATGCAATAAGCACAACAACAGAAATGAGAATAAGCACGCCGCTTGCCACCCTTGAAAGAAAAAGCCTTAAAATTTGCAAAATGAGTCTTTTATTTACAGGTCCAATATTAATAAAATTCAAGCATATAAAAACATTGAACTAGATGCTGGAACTCATATTAATCATTATCACATTTAAATATTGGTTAAATTTGTATATAAAATCATGCTTAGATGTATCATTGATAGTGATTTGTCTGTTATCAAGAAGTAGGAATATTAGAAATTGAAGTAAAGAAAACATGGTCTTGAATATAAAAACAGTCTTATGGATGTGTGCCTTGTGTCTCACTTCAGCTTTTGCAAGTGTATACATCTATGCTTCATGGGTCAATCCAGTGAAAAAGATTTACATTGAAGAAAGCATCAAGGCTAAACAAGCCATGGAGCAAGAATTACTCTTTTCAGACCGCTTTAACTCTGTTTTTCGCGCAGCTGTTCCCAATAATTTTACTTCTGCGGCATCGATCAGTGTTCCAGCAGTTGTACATATCAAATCTTACGAGAACACAAAAACGGGAAGTGGGATGTTTACAGAGTCCTTTACTTCCAATTCTGGTTCTGGAGTAATTATCAGTAGTGATGGCTACATTGTCACCAATAATCATGTCGTGGGTTCGGGCTCAGATATCGATGTCATTCTGAATGATAATAAAGAATATAAAGCTAAACTCATCGGAGGCGATCCATACACTGATCTAGCTTTGCTCAAAATAGAAGGCAACAACCTACCTTTCCTGATGCTTGGTAATTCTGATAGTTTGCAAGTTGGTGAATGGGTCATTGCGGTCGGGAATCCTTTTAAATTGCAATCGACAGTCACTGCAGGTATTGTTTCTGCAAAAGGTAGGAACATCAATATTTTAGAAAATCGGGGAATTGAATCATTTATTCAAACGGATGCCGCAGTAAATCCTGGAAACAGTGGCGGGGCACTGGTAAATACCAATGGTTTTCTCATCGGCATAAATACCGCAATCATTTCTTCAACAGGAGGTTATGAAGGTTTTTCATTTGCCATTCCAATCAATCTTGCCAAAAAAATCATCACCGATATCAAAGAATTTGGCGTAGTGCAACGTGGATGGATGGGAGTTGAGTTACAGAACATGGACAACAGCATGGCTAATCAAATGAATATGAAGTCTGTTACCGGCGTTTATATCACATCAGTTGTAAAAAATGGGGCGGCATCTGATGGAGGCCTGATCAATGGTGACGTGATCTTGCAACTCAATGGTGAAGAAATTGCCAATGTGCCCCAATTTATGGAAAGATTGGCCCAATTCAGACCTGGTGATAAAGTGAGTATTACCTACAAAAGAGGCAGCTTAGTAAAAACAACAAACGTCACCTTGAAGAACCAATTAAATTCGACCGATTTAGTTGCTGTAAGGCGCGACCCAATATTGAGAAAATTGGGGTTGGAAATAAGAGATTTGGATTCGTTTGAAAAAACAAAGTATAAAATAGATGGGATCATGGTCATCTCTATAGAAAAAGGTAGCATCGTTGGCAATACCAATATCGAACCAGGTTTTATCATCACTAAAGTCAACGAACAAAATATTAAAACATCCAAAGAGCTCATCAATTATTTCGAGCAAAATAAAGGAAAGGTGGTCATAGAAGGCTTTTATGAAAACTATCCCGGCGTATATCCGTACACATTCGAAATTAAATAAGTCGTCTAGTTTTAAAAATACTTTTGGTTTCTAATGATTTCTTTTGGAACTTTGTGCCTACTAAAATGAAAATAAATGAGCACAGGCTGGAAGAATAATGGACAACAATTGGTTTATACCGTCCTAAACCCGCTCATACAGCTTATGGTCAGAACTGGGGTAACACCCAATATGATTACTTTCCTTGGTTTACTCATTAATGTTGCTGCAAGTGCCATGTTTATTTATGGTGCGGAAAGATCCATCAGAGATGATCATTCAACGGTGGCAATTGGCGGGGTCATTATTTTATTGGCAGGTTTGATGGATATGGTCGACGGAAGATTGGCTCGCGTTGGTCACATGGAATCAAAATATGGGGCGCTCTTTGATTCAGTATTAGATAGATACAGTGAAATGATAATGTTTTTGGGTATTTGTTATTACTTGGTTGAAAATCAATACTTTCTCAGTTCTTTGTTTGCCTTTATTGCGATGATCGGATCGATCATGGTGAGTTATGTGCGTTCAAGAGCGGAGGGTTTGGGTCTCAAAATGGCAGATGTAGGATTAATGCAACGACCAGAAAGAATTATATTGATAGGAAGTTCGGCGATTGCATGTGGTCTTTTCTCTGTATTTGTTGGCGGAGATTTTAAAATCACTGTACCTGGTATGGAATTTCCACTTTTTGAAACCATTACCATTTTTACATTCCCGCTCTTTATTTTGGCAATACTAGCAAACATTACTGCATGGAATAGGTTGAAAAAGGCTGAAGAAATGCTGATGAAGGAAGAATTTGCAAAATAACCGCCACAAAAAAACATGATGAAAAAAAAATACAATAGTGACATATTAGACCAGGATAGCCTCGAAGGTAGACCTGTCAATTATCCTTTTCCAAAAGAAAATAATCAACTTTTCTTCATTCAGCGTAACCATAATACCAATACTGTCGTCTATACCGTGAATTATCAATCAGACGGAATGGTAAATCTCAACGAACCTATGTCAATATATTGGATAAAATATAACGACAGCAGTAAAATTGAGCTATTGAATTTAATTCAGAACGCACTGGCATACGGCTATAAAAGTGAAGTGATCAATGGCGATTTAATTCAGTTTAAATTTGTCTGCCATAAACGCAGTTTTTACCTGGCCAAAATTGACGGTACTTTTAAAGTATTTACTGTCTTTGATGGTGTAAACTATGTGGTAAAAAATATTTACGTGCATGCTGAAGAATTTGGTGCTTTTCCGGTTGTCAATTTTGTTGAAATCTACGGACTCTGTCCTGAAGGAAAAGATGTTGTAAAAAGAATAGAATTTTAAATATTATATGTCTTACTGCTCTAGCTTGGAACCTCAAAAACCCCAATTAAATAGTCAGCTCCTAGGTATTATCTTTTTAGGATTGTATTTGTGTTTTTGCTATTTCTTTGTAGGACTTAGATCCGATCACCTCCAATTTGCCAGTTTTCTCATGATCATGTTGATCATTAGTCAATACACAAGGACATTTACCTTGAGTATGATTTTTTACATTCTTTATTGGATTATTTACGATGCAATGCGCATATATCCCAACTATATGTTCAACGAAGTGAGCACTTCAGGCATTTATGAGTTGGAGAAAAGTTTATTTGGTATTTATGAAAATGGCAAGTTGATAACGCTCAATGAATACTTTACCATCCATAATTCAACTTTTTTAGACGTTATGTCGGGCATATTTTATCTATGTTGGGTACCTGTGCCTTTAGCTATCTCTATGTACTTATTTGTATGGAAAAAA
>JAKQLF010000386.1 GCA_029567325.1 Bacteroidota bacterium
GGTTGGTGGGTATCCTGCTTTGCTCGAGTATAGCACCTGTCCGGTCAACAATACCAAATTTGCAGGTGGTTCCCCCCACATCTATTCCTATAACATATTTACTCATCGTTAAAAAATTGAGGTTGAAAATTAATGACCGCCGCCGATGGATTCATCAAAATCAAGGCCTTGCTTATGAAGAACACTTTTTAATTTAAGGGCTAGCCAGGCAAGGAACAAAAAGCAAACGGCTGCCAGCAAATAAGATTTATGATAACCTACACTTCCAATATCACCTATAGCCCCTTGCAAAGGTGGTATTACAGCGCCTCCCAATATCATCATGATTAAAAATGCGGAACCCTGTGAAGTGTATTTTCCAAGTCCTCCTACTGCAAGCGAAAAAATACATGGCCACATTACAGAGCAAAAAAGTCCGCCAGCCATCAAAGCATAAACGGAAACAATACCCGATGCAAGAACTCCAATAACCATTGAAGCTGCAGCCATCACAGATACCGTAATCAATGTTTTTACGGGTTTTTCCTGGCCGAAATAGAAGCCGGCAATAGCTACCGCAACGCAAATGCCATAATAATAAAGATCACTAACATCGCTGCCATTAAGGCTGTTGACAAAAAGTACAATAGCAAAAGCCACGAAAGGAACAATGAACATCATAATCTTTTTCATTTGTGGCGAAAGGTTAAACACGCTTATTGCGCCGGTCCATCTACCAATCATTAAACTACCCCAATATAACGAAACATATTTTGAGATCATGCTCTCATCCAATCCAGCCTCAGTAAGGTAGCCAGGTGTTTTAAGCAAGGCACCAAAATTGTTATCAATGGTCACTTCCACACCTACATATACGAAAATGCCGATCATACCATAAATAAGTTGCTCATACTTCATTGCGCCCCAACCTTCGCCTGATTTTACAGCTTTAGAATTTGAATAAAAAAGTACTCCGATCACAATCAGCATTACCAATAAAAGCAAGGGCGTTTTCTGAATGTCTGTTAGTTGACCTAAGATGATCACACCAACAATTCCTGCAGTCATTATGGCGAGAGAAGAGGCTGCCTTATTGGCTTTTTCAAACTTTTCGTCGTTTTTCCCATCTGGCAATTTTGAGATGGCAAAGAAGATCGCCACTGCTGCAAAGACACCAGCTACAATCATATACAACGTGTTAATATTGGTAACAGTTACCACTACATCTTTTGCACCAACTTTTCCAAAAAGGAAAAAACTCACGATGATTGGGCCGAGTGTAGTACCAAGAGAATTGATACTTCCGCCAAGATTAAGTCGGTGTGAACCCGTTGAGGGGTCTCCAAGTGTGATTGCAAAAGGCTGGGCTGCTGTTTGCTGTAAAGAAAATCCCAGTGCTACTACAAAAAGAGAAGCCAAAATTGCAGTAAACGAATTAGCATTAGCGGAAGGTATAATAAGTAACGCTCCCACTACAGAAATGGCTAATCCATATATTATGCCCTTTTTGTAACCGATTTTGTTCAATATATCTTTACCAAGGACATTGGAGAGGATAAATAAGATAAGTGAGCCGATAAAGTATGCACCATAAAAAGCCGAACCAATAAGTTGAGACTCAAATTGATTAAGATTGAAATGTGTTTTGCAAAAAGGAATTAAAATGCTGTTGGAGGCCGCAATAAAACCCCAGAAGAAGAATACGATCACGAGGTTAGTAAGTGCCCCATAATTTGTAGGGATAAATGCAGGTTTAGTTCCATCCTTTAGCAGGTCTTTTTGTTCATTTGGCATAGCAGTGGTTTGATTTTGTTTTGGAATATTGAGTACTACAGCAAAAAAAGGCAGCTTCATCTCCTTTTTTGTTACGGCTTTAAAAATAATACATTCAAACAATTAATTGACTGGAAATATTTTCAAAAGAAAATCAGTAATTGTTAGTAGAATATTAAACAAGTTGTGTCACACTGGAAAAAT
>JAKQLF010000224.1 GCA_029567325.1 Bacteroidota bacterium
GCTTTTGTAATTCATTTAAACCGCACTAGCACTATTCACCGTGCTTGAGTCCAGTGCTACTCGATCAGTTTTGTATCGGCCTTATTTTTTTTAGCTAACGAACTTCAAAAATACGTTAAGTGCAAAAAACTGTTCGAACTATAAGTGACCTAAAACCAATGAATCGTTGCAGATGCTGCAAAAACAATGAAGCAAAGTCAAAAGTGAGTTTTTTTTTGCATAGTATTTTTGGAGTGAGTGAGCGTTAAGAAAAAAATTCAGCCTTGATTTTTTTTGCTACGTTTTTGCATCAAGGCAAAAAAGTAGAAGAAATCTAGATTCTTGCTCTAATTTTTCTTAATAACACATATGCTATTTTTAGATGTGTCCTAACTTCAGGCTCGTGGCTCGAAGCAATTTATTGTGCTGAAAACTGAAAGCTGAAAACTGAAAACTGAAAGCTGATAACTAACAAAATCAGACATCCATCGATTGAATACTGATGGGACGATCGATGGTTGCATCTAAAGAAATGAAAGTTTCTGTTCTTTGAATGCCTTTTATTTTTTGAACCTTTCCTGAAAGCGTGTCTCTTAAATGGTCAGTGTCTCTACAAATCAATTTTGCGAAAATGCTGTACATGCCAGTTGTGTAGTGTGCGCTGACAACTTCAGGAATAGCCATAAGTTCTTTAGAAACTTCATCATACATCGAGGATTTTTCCAAGTAGATGCCCAAGAAAGCACTGATATCATAGCCGAGAATTTTATGATCGACCTCTATATGATTGCCAATGATGACACCGAGGTCAATCATTTTTTTGATTCTCACATGGACTGTTCCTGCTGAAATGTGTAAGTTTTTTCCAATCTCGGCATAGGGTGTTTTTCCATCCTGCAATAAGATTGTGAGAATGTTTTGATCTATTTCATCAAGTTGCTCGATGACAGTACGTTTCATCTTTTTTATGCTTTTGGTGTTTCTAAATGAGTGGAATGTGGTCTGATACTTGATGCAAATATTTTCAATCGCTTAATTTATATTTTTTAAGTTAATGAAAAATCACAATTAGTTAAAAATTTCAATTCCATTTACCAAAGTCGTCCAAATCTAGTGTATTTATTGGAAAAAATGAAATAATATTGGTATATCAATGAAAAATATTCAATGCAGTAATACAAGTATTTATAATTTCATCAGAAAGTAGTGTTGAAAAGAAAACTTAATCTCCGAATTTTTAAATTATTTTCAACTTTTATAGCAATTCAACCATTTAAGTATATATGACAGAACAAGGTTTTTCACTCAAATCTATACAGGCTTGGAAGCAAGGCTTAGTTGTTTTGGTATTACTTTTAATTTTTGATTTGGCAAGTTTTGCCTCCAATCAAAGTTCCCCTAGTGCTAAGTTTGGACAGAACATCTGGACAAACGCAGTTGCTATGATTCTTTTTTACATCATCGTTAATTCTTTGGTCAGTTTAGCATCGGAAAAGCCAATAGAATATGTCAGAAATTCAATCTATACCTTTCTAGCAATTTGTACAATAGGTGGTCTGTTATCTTGGGCAATTTCCGGACAGACAATCGACGAAGCAGGATCTTTTAAATGGTTGTTTGTAGTTTTATCACTTGGATATCTCATTTTTCTTTCGATCATCAGCACGATGAAATTTATTGTGAAACTGGCTCAGAAGCAAGATAGTCGGTTGCGAGGGGAATGATTTCAATGGGAGTTCAATGGGAATTCAATGGGAATTCAATGAGATTTCAATGGGAATTCAATGGGAATTCAATAGGATTTCAAACCTTTTCAGAAGCAGGGGCAGGTGGGATTTCAATAGGATTTCAATTTTCAATATTTTATGTACATCCATGTAGAGACGCAAAATTTTGCGTCTTAACGAATATTGGTTCAAAGGATTTCAATCCCTTTACAAACCCGAAATAGGTTGGGTTACATCGAAAATTTGGGTTTCCTCGGGGCTCGAAGCAAAATAACGGAGCATGAAGTAAAAATCTAAAATCTGATAGCTGAAATCTGATAGCTGAGAACTGGCAACTCAAAGATTCGTATCCATTAAAATGGCGTCCTTTTGCCTTTCATAATCCCTGTATTTCTCAACTATCTTTTTGCGATCAGCGTCCACAGATTGGAGAATGACTGTTACTTTATCACGCACTGATTCAACACTGCTCAAGACATTTTTAATTCTTTTCTGCACAATCCAATCCGTTATAAGATTATCAAAGATGATGTCCATAAATGAATTGACTTGGCCCAAATTGAGATCAAGGCCCGCATAAGAAACACCAATATCTGCCAGTTCTTTTCTGAACCTCATCAAATCATTTTTGGCTTGAAAAGCTTCTCTCATACCTTGATCGATAGAAGAATGTTTGATCATCCCACGGCCACCACCAACCATGTCCCACTGGCCCCAATTTTTGGCAGAACCAAAATGACTCAGCGCTGTGTTCATCCTGGAAACACAAACGTCACCTGCTTTCAAAGCTTCAACCATTTCTACCTCCAGACCATAAAGTTTATCCATTTCATTGGCGATGCCTAGTAATGCCGGCCTCAGTTTTTCCTGAGGATTGGCCAGAATTTCTTTTTCTCTTATTTTTTTAAGATTTTGGAGTTCTGATTTTAGTAAACCAAGATTGGTAACTTTCTGGCCCAAAATATCAATTTCATATTTTTCTAATTCCAGCTGATGAGCCATTTCTTTTTGTTTGAGCGCAGCTACCAAATACTCCTGTCTTTCTTTTTCTATTTGTTCCTCTCTGCTGCCCAATGCCTTATAAAATAAACCTTTCACACTGAGTTTTTCTATTTGCACAACATCCTCCAATTCCTTGTCAACTTGGGCAATCAAGACATCGTAATCTTTTAAATTTTTTTCGTATAAAGCTTTCAATTCAGAAAAATAAGATTCAGTTTTTTCAGCAATAGTCAATTCTTTGATTATTTCATTTATTCTCCCTGCTGTGCTCGACATATTTTTAGTAGATTATCGTTAAAATAAGAATTTGTCAAATATAGAATTATACAAAAAAAAACACTAACTTTATCCATAAAAACATACATTAACATGGGTCTATTCAGTTCATTAAAGCGTTTGTTGTTCGCTTCAGAGTCAGTCGCCAAATCTGCCGTTGAAAAATCAACAGAATATGTAAAAGAACAAGCTGTCGAAGCCACAGCTAAGGCCAAGGAAACTTTTTCCGAGATGGGAGAAAAAACCAGTGGACTTAGAGAATCAATTATTGAGAAAGCCAGTCATGGAATGGAAGCAGCTAAAGAAGCAGCCTCTGATTTTGGAGAAAAAACCATGGACTTTATGGAGGATTTAGGTGATAAAGCAAAGGAAGTTGCAACAAAGGTTGATCAAAAAATTGATGCTACACTTGAAGATTTATCCCAAAATGAGTCTGTAAAAAAAGCCATGGATTTTACTGAAGATATAGGTGCTAAAGTGATGGATGGTGGCAGTAAAATGGTAGATAAAGCCAAGGACCTTGCCGAGAATGTTGGATCAAAAGTTTTAAGTGCTTCTGAAAGTTTGATGGACAAGACTGATGATCTGGTTGACGGTGCAGCTGAGAAAGGAGCTGGATTGAGTGAGATGATTGGTGATAAACTCAGTAAGGCTAAAGATGACATAGCTGAAAAAGCCAAAATTGCGGCCGAAAAAATTGGTCAAAAATATGACGAACTCACAGAAAAGGCAATGAAGGAAGCAGAAATAGATGCTGCAACTCCTAAGAAAGAATTTTCTGATAAAACTTTGACCACAGGTGGTTCTTTGATGGATGGTAAAGATGATTTTTTCAGCAAAGCTGCTGAATATGCTGCTGGAAAATACGATGCTTTCAAGGACAAAGTAGAGGATACTGTTGAAGACATCAAGTCCAAATTTGATGAACCGATTGCTCCTGTGGCTCTTCCAACAGAGGAAGACATTGAAGATGAAATCGCTGATGCTACTGATGACTTACCAAAGCCAACTGAGCCTACAGCATAATATTTGATAATGTGTCATAATAAAAAGCCCAAAAGGAGTGCATGCTGCTTTTGGGCTTTTTAATTAAATGGTAGAGGGCTGTTATTGTAATTTTGAAAATGACTTTATTTCAAAGACTTTTAAGATAAATCTTGAATATCCAATTAGCTACTGACAATGGGTTGTCGTTTGGAAAACTTATTCTTGCATTTCCAAATCACGAATGGCAATGAAAGAGAAAGCAGAAAATCAAAACTTACCCAACAGTTTTTATCCTAAAAGCAGATCAGAATTGCGAAATTGGTTGGTGGCAAACCATGAAAAGGAAGAGTCAGTTTGGATAATTTGTTATAAAAAGGGATCTGGCATGCCCACTATTTCATGGAGTGAAATGGTGGATGAATTATTGTGTTTTGGGTGGATTGATGGCAAAAGAAATGCGATCGACCATGAAAAGTTCAAACAGTTTGTATGTAAAAGAAAACCCAAAAGTATATGGTCTAAAATCAACAAGCAAAAGATTTTGGACCTGGGTGAAGCTGGATTGATGACAGCTGCAGGTTATCGGGTAATCGATGTTGCCAAAGCCAATGGATCTTGGAATACCCTGGTCGAAGTGGATGATATGCTCATCCCTGATGATTTAGAAGTTGCATTTGCAAATTTGCCGGGATCAAAAGCATTCTTTTTGAGTTTATCAAATTCCGTCAAAAAACTCATCTTGTACTGGATCGTTTCTGCAAAAATGCCAGAAACCCGGAACAAAAGAATTGCTGATGTAGCCGAAAGCGCAAGTCAGCAGTTGAAACCAACTCATTTGAGATGATCGTATTGAAGAAAAAGACGGAAGGAAAAAAAGGAGGCATTTTAAGTCCTCCAAAAGTATGAGTGATATTCCATTTTCCGGCTAGGCTAGGTGCTGTTTATTAAACTTTCATCCCTCCTCTCTCTTTTCTCGACTTTCGTCTAAAGAATTATTTAAAATTACTCCAGCACCATTGTTAAGATGTTCATGATTAAAGATAATGACACAAAAAATAAAATAATTATTTCTATTGGTTAATCCATTTTCAAACCAAATAATGGACGTAAAAATTTTATTTTTTTAATCAATTCAAATGAAAGAAAACAACCTGCTAAAGTGAAAATCAGCACCAGAAGGAAAATCACAGGTGGGGGTAATTCAAGGTTGAATAATAAATGAGAAGCTAGGTAAAGAAAGATCATGTGTAAGATGTAGACCGGATATGCAGCTTGGCTTAAATACGAAAGCAATTTGCTCGGTTTTGTAAAAAGCATTCCGGCCAAAGCCAACATACTCAAGACCCACATATAAGATTCCAACGAAAGAAGCCAATTTTCCGCGGGACTTTTTAAAATGAAAGAACGATAAACAAAAGAACCCACTGCCAATAGAAACCATATAAACCACCAACGTTCAATCAGTTTGCGAAACGGTAAACCAGCGAAAACGAAACAAAAACCAAAGAAAAAAGCAAATAGACCTAAAAAGAAGCCATGCCAAGTCATTGCATACAATTCGAAAGGTCTAGGGTTGACTATTTCTGCTTCTGCAACAAGTACCAAAGCAGGTATCAACAATCCAAAAGGTGAACTCAGCAATTTTTTAAGCCAAAGTGCAACTCCCTTTTCTTGATTTTTCATCAAGTAATAAAATAAAGGGGAAAGCATTAAAACATAAGCAAAAATATTTCCAAGAAACCACAAATGACCTGGACTAGGTGAGTACACTAGATTCATTTGATAATGCATACGCCAAATGAGCAAATGAAGAGGGACGATAACCAAAATTCCAAAAATATATGGGATAAGTATCCTTTTGCTCCGTTCAGCCATCAATGCTTGCCAAGTACGCCTCTGGAGGGCAAAAAACACGCCCATTCCAGAAACATAAAATAATAAGGGTATGCGCCAGACATTGAGCATTGACATAGGAAGCCAAATATCCGTCCAGAAATTTTTTGCAGTGATAAATCCAATCATTCCTCCCCAAGGTTGGAAGGCAATGGCAATGTGATAAATGACCAACAAGCCAATAGCTATGACTCGCAGCCAATCAATATCATACCTTCTGTCTATATTTTGCATATGTCAATTAATTTAAAACCCAATGTGACCAAGGATCAACTTCAAAAAAGAATAGTGATTGCGAAAAATTAATCTTGCAACATTTTGGCAATCTCTGGTCTGGTAGCTTCTATAAAAGCATAATCCATTTTTAATCCCATAGGACCTAAAGCTTGGCCCATCATATCGTAGGCATCTTTCATTTGTGCAAAAGGAGCTGATACGTTGTCATAAGGAGTAGCTTCATAACTGTTTTTGATTGTTTTATCCGCATTCTTTTCAAGCAATAATTTTACAATGTCTGTTCGACAGAAAAAAGCAGCAGTATGCAATGCGGTTGAGCCATCATTGTTTTGAAAATTAATATCAGCACCTGCATCTAGCAATAACTTAGCAGCCTCCGTTTTTCCAAAGACAGCAGCACTGATCAATGGACTTGAACCTCCAAAAGGATCCTTTACATTTAGATCACCTCCCTGCTGGATATATGTTTTGACATCATCCAATTTATCTGTAAGAATGGCAGTATGGATCTCAATTTTGTTTTCAGGTGTTGCAGCTTTTTCGTTAGTGTTTTTGCAAGAGATGACTGTGCATAAAAGTCCAAAGGCAATAAAATAATTGAGTGATAATGATTTGAAAATTTGTCTCATTTTTTTGATAAATTTTGTGATTGAAAATATAATACAAATCAAGTGCATTTCAATAGTGGAGTGATATCAAGCAGGAAGCCAATCGTATAAAATTTAAAACATAGAGTATAAAAAATGAAGCATCTGTATAAATTTTGGCGCAAATGGTCTATGATCTTGTCTTTTAGCTGTGAATAGAATTACTTTCGTTGTTGAAATTGGGACTTCCCGTTAATATGAAAAAATTGACAATCAACAGAAAGATCAGAGTATTTACCTTAGAAAAGTAGCCGACACAATTCTTTTGATTGCCATATTTGCTGTAAAGTTTGATAAGATTAATGATGGAACAAACATCTGCTCAGGATGCAGAATTTTTAAGAAAACTAGATGAAGTCATCAGTGCAAATCTTCAAGAGGAGGGATTTGGTGTAGCTGAATTGGCTGAAATCTTACACATGAGTAGATCAAACCTTTTGCGCAAGGTAAAAAAAATCACCAATGCGCCCGTGACCCAGAGAATAAGTACAGCGCGTTTGGAGAAAGCCATGTATTTATTGCGAAACAGCTCTTACAATGTCACCGAAGTTTCTTATCAGGTAGGGTTCAGCAGTACTTCTTATTTTATTAAGTGTTTTCGAGAACAGTATGGGTACCCGCCAGGAGAAACAGCCAACTATCCAGAGGTTAGATCTCCCATAACTCCAGAAATTCAGGAAGCTAAGAAAAGTTTTCTCCAATCAAATTTTATCTGGTTTGGCGTTTTGTTATTGGTAGGCACCTTGGCATTATGGATCCTACTTCCAGATTCAAAGGGAGGTAAAGAAGCATTGGAAAAATCAATACTGGTATTACCTTTTAAAAACGACAGTGCGGATTCTACAAACCAATACATGGTCAATGGTTTGATGGATGCCGTTTTGAATAACCTTCAGACGATCAAAGACCTCAAAGTCCTCAGCAGAACTTCGTCGGAAAAGTATAGAAATGTTGTCAAAACAATACCTGAATTGGTTGAGGAATTGCAGGTAAATTACATTGTGGAAGGCAGTGGACAGAAAATTGGAGATCGTATTGTGCTCAACATACAATTGGTCGATGGACGAAATGAAAAACAGTTATGGGGCAAACAATACAGAAGGGCAATCAGTGATATATTTATATTGCAGCAAGAGATAGCAAAAGACATTGCAGAAGGTATTGAAGCCACCATCACGCCAGACGAAAAATCAAGGATAGAAAAAGTCTCCACGCAAAATCTGGATGCCTACGATGATTTTTTGAAAGGATATGACCTTATGAATTTAAGGGGAGACAGCAATTTGTTACAATCCATTAGATTTTTTCAGTCAGCAATAGCAAAAGACGAAAATTTCGCCTTGGCCTACGCATGTGCTGGAATGTCATATTATTATCTGGATTTCTTTAAAATGGAAAAAAAATATTCAGATACCATGGAGTATTATGCCGATAAAGCCATGTTATTGGATGCTGAATCACCTGCAAGTTATATTGTAAAAACATTGTATTATTTTCAGAAAAAAGAATACCTCAAAGCGCTTCCTTACCTTGAAAAAGGTTTGGAGCTCAATCCAAATACACCTGAGATTATTTCATTGTTGGCAGATTATTATGGAGCCTATATTCCCAATACAAGTTTGTATCTCAAATATGCGCTAAAGGGAATAAAGCTGGGAACCAGTTCAAAAGATTCTACAGAAATTTGCTACCAATATGTGAGGCTTGGGAACGCACTCATTCAATCTGGTTTTGTTGATGAGGCCATTCATTATTTAAATAAATCTTTGGCTTATAATGCCAATAATCCGTTCTCCAATCAGATTTTAGCATTTGCCAATTTCGCCAAAAATAAAGATATTAGCATTACTCGTAGACTGCTGGAAAATGAATTTCAAAAAGATACCAACAGATTTGACATTTTGAAAGACATCGGTAAAGTGTGCTATTATCAAAGAGACTTTAAGTCAGCTTATCAATATTTTGAACGATTCAACCGCTATCGAGAGAATTTTCAACTTGATGTATATGAGCATGAAAATATGATAATAGGATATGTCTATGAGCAAATGGGCAAAATAGAAGCAGCCAAAAAGTTTAACGAAGGTTACAAGGCTTATATTGAGAAGGATCAAACCCCATACAAATCATTGGGTCTGGCCATGTATTACAGCCACTATGGAGACAAAAATAAAGCACTTTCAAACTTCCAGTTATTTACAAAAGAAGATCACATTCAGTATTGGGTTATCTTATTTTTAGAAAAAGATCCGCTCATTGATCAAATGAAAAAGCATCCTGAACTTAGAAAAATTTTAAAAGAAATAGAGCGAAAATTCTGGGCCAACCATCAGATTCTAAAAGAACAATTGACCGAAGAAAATTTATTGTAAAGCTAAAAATTACCCCCGTAGCAATGTCTGCGGTGCAAAGTACCTACACAGTGTAGGCGCGCAATTCCCTTCGGGAGCAATGCCTCCGGCGCAATGTTGCTCATAGCGGTCGAAGACCATTGCCAATTGCTGGCGCAGCCAATTGCCTATTGGGGTCGCAAACCATTGCCCACGTGTCCCTGCTTACTTCAAAGGATTGCTGGCGCAGCCAATTGCCCACGTGTCCCTGCTTACTGCAAGGGATTGCTGGCGCAGCCAATTGCCTATTGCGGTCGCAGACCATTGCCCACGTGTCCCTGCTTACTTCAAAGGATTGCTGGCTCAGCCAATTGCCCATTGCTGGCGCAGCCAATTGCCCATTGCTGGCGCAGCCAATTTCCCATTGATTTCTTGAGGAAATAGTGTTTGAAAAATTACATTCAAAGAAATAAAAGCTGAAAATTAGAATTTAATGGGCATATATGTCGTTGATAAATAAGTCGTTAGCTCAGCAGTATTTTTTCAGGTAATCTTGCGGAACTTAAGGCTTGGAAAAGTGTATTCAGCACGAAATTCAATTGATAAAAGAGAAAGTTCATGGTCAATTTTTTTGTATTCGGTTTTGTTCTGTGTTATTTTTTTCAAACGGAGAAAGTAATGATGGTCGACAATTT
The DNA here is from genome assembly GCA_029567325.1 of Bacteroidota bacterium. GTDB lineage: Bacteria > Bacteroidota > Bacteroidia > Chitinophagales > Saprospiraceae > JADKBO01. The sequence goes on from JAKQLF010000224.1 coordinate 9,774, forward strand.
TGAAAAAGTAGATGAAAACCATTGGAAAGGTAGAGACAAAGGCCATGAAAAAATTTACAAGTTTAAAAATGACGGTAAAAGCAGTTTTTTAGCGGCCAAATCTTTGAATTCGGACAACTTTATCATCAAAAAAGTTTCAATAGATTTGGTGAAATACCCTTACCTCAATTGGAAATGGAGAGCCCACGTTTTGCCGATAGCTGGCGATGAAAGCATAAAAGAAAAATGTGATGTTGCGGCGTCCATTGCTGTGGTTTTGAATGCATCTAAGTGGAGTCCAAAATCTATAAAATATTCATGGTCAACATCCATCTCAAAAGGCACATTTTCTAAAAGTCCCTATGCATGTTGGCCAGCAAGAAGTGACATCTACGTCGTTGAAAGTGGTAAAGGACAAGTTGGGGAGTGGAAAAGTGAAAAAGTAAATGTTTTGGAACATTACAAGACATTGTACAAAGATGCCCATGTCAAATCAAAAGTGATTGAGGCCATCGTCATTATGACTGATTCTGATAATACAGCTAGCCCCTCTGAGGCGGACTATGATGAAATATACTTTTCTAAAAACTAAACATCAGGCAAATTTTTATAAATTGGATTTCAAAAGATTATAGAAATTTGAATTTAATATTTAAAAATGTATGTTTCATTTTACCGCAAAACTTGAAATCATTGGTATAAATCCATTTGTTTTTCTACCAGAAGAAATTCTCAATGCCATTTTAGATAAAGCAGGTAAAAAGAAAGGGTTTATTAAAGTAAAGGGAACCGTAAATAATCTTCCATATACACAAACCTTGGTAAAATATAGTGGAGCATGGAGACTTTACATCAACATGATCATGCTCAAGAATTCTCCCAAAAGGATTGGGGAAACGCTAGAAATTACCATAGATTTTGATGTGCAAGACAGGAGTTATCCCATGCCTCCTAAATTTGAACTTGCCTTAGCCAATAATCTGGAAGCCAAATCTGTATTTGAAAGTTTATCTCCATCAAGAAGTCAGGAAATAGTTCGATACCTTTCCCGTTTGAAAAATGAGGATGTATTGGACAAAAATATTGAGCGAGCCATTAATTTTTTGATGGGGAAGGAAAGGTTTATCGAGAGAGACAGGCCGTAGGTGAATCCAATTAATCAATAATGTCCAGTAGCTAACTAGCTAAAACAAGCCATTTACATCATACTTCAAGACTTAATTGGTGAAAAATTATTACATCAAAACATCAATTTCATGAAATGCACACAACTATCAAAAAATAGAAAATATTTGATTGAATTATACGAATAGCCATTACTTTTATATGAAATTAATAAAAGTTAATTATCGGCAATAAATATAAATTATTGCCAAAGTTTAATTTTTGAAATTTATGTTTCATAGTAGAATAATCAGGTATCTCATGGCAAAGCAGCTATAAAAGATAAGAATCCATATCGCATAATGTAATATGAATAGTTGTGGCATAAAACAGCGATAATTTGGCCAAAAAGTATAATTAAGGTTCGGCAATAAAAGTAATTTATTGCCAAAGTTTAATTCTCAAACAAAAATCCTTACCTTTACAGCATAAAGCAAGAAAAAGTGACAAACACAATGGAAAGTACAATACAAGGCTATTTCAAAAATAGCACAAAATTGTCTAGAGAAAAACTCGTTAGTTTAATAAATAAAGACTTCCCAGACCTTTCACAAGACACAATATCCGTATACATATCCAATCTTAAAAAAGCAGCTGTTATAAACAATCCGGCAAGAGGTGTTTACTCAATAACCGATAAGCAAATCTTCAATCCGGAAATAAACCGAAATCTAAAAATAATATACAACAAAATCCACAAAGATTTTCCTTTCATTGACATATGTGTGTGGAATACAAAATGGTTAAGTGATCTCATGAGACACCAACCTTTTAAAAATTTCACCATCATTGAAGTAGATAAAGATGCAGAAGAACAAGTGTTTAATGCAGTAAGCGAATGGACTAAAAATGTGTACTTCAATCCTGATAAAGAAATATTTGAACGATACATCAGTAAAAACAAAGAAGAAGTAACCATTATTAAAAATTTGGTAACAGAAGCTCCAACCACAAAAAATAATGGAATTGAGATACCAGCTTTAGAGAAATTATTAGTAGATATTATAATTGAAAAAGAACTTTTTGCCGCACAGCAAGCGGAACTAGATTTTATCTACAAATCAGCGTTTGATAAGTACGATATTAATAATGCCAAAATGAACCGGTATGCTAAAAGAAGAAATAAAGAGAACGAATTAGAACAGATGATAAATTCAAGTGTTGCCATCTATTAAGGAAATCTTGGATTTTGACAAAATTGCGGCTTTATGCATAATCTCATCCAAAGTGTACCACCAAATCTCATCTAAAGTGTACCACTAAATCTCATCCAAAGTGTACCAGGATAAAAAGGGAAAGTGATTCGAGACCTTCGCCCAAAAAAGGTGAAGAATGTCAAATAAAAGAATCACAGACATGTATATAAAACAAATAATTCAGCAGCACAAGGAAGGAAAATCTCAAAGGCAGATAAGCAAACAATTGGGTGTCCATCGCAGAACGATCTCGGATTATATTGAACAATATAAGAAAGCGGGGAATCCAAATATTGAAGATTTGGAAGATCAAAAGGTTCTTGAGATTTTACAGATAGAAGCTAAAAAGGTAAAACCATCGTCTCGATATGAATTGGCAAGTAAGTTTATAGACGGACAACAGGTAAATCGAAAGAAAGCGGGATTTACAGTAGAAAATCTGTACAATAGCTATAAATCAATGGATTATGAATGGCACTATTCGCGACCTCAATTTTACAGGATTGTACAAGACAAATGGTTTAAGGAACAAGGATCATTGAAGCTAGTACATCGATATGGAGAGAAGTTATTTGTAGATTATGCTGGTAAAAAACTGAGATATTATGATAAAAGCACAGGTGAAGAAAATCAAGCGGAAGTACTGGTTTGTATTTTACCTGCAAGTGGATATATCTATGTTAAGGCGGTAATAAGTCAAGAAGTCATACCTTTTATTGAAGGAATTAGATCGTGTCTGGAGCATCTTGGCGGAGTGCCTGGAGGGATAATAACAGACAATCTGAAGAGTGCGGTAACTCGTGTTGGTAAATACGAGAGCACAATCAATAAGCAGTTACAGAGTTTTGCAGAGCATTATAGTACAAGTATAGACCCAACCCGACCGTATTCGCCTAAAGACAAAGCAATGGTTGAAGGTGCTGTAAAGATATGCTACAATAAAATCTACTATCATGTTCAAGATAAAGCCTACTACAATCTTAGAGAGGTTAATGAAGCAATAAAGTTATGGACAGAGCAATTGAATAAAGGCAAGCTGACGCACTGCGATCATAGTAGGTATGATCAATTTGAAGATGAACTAAAAGAGCTTGTGGAACTACCCAAATACGAGTATAGCATAAAAACCTATCAAAGAGCCAAAGTTCAGAAGATGGGTTATGTGTTGTGTAGTAAATTGAAGAACTACTATAGTGTACCCTATACACATATAGGCAAAAGAGTAGAGCTGCAATACGATGAAGACAACCTGTGTGTATATTACAACAATGAACGAATAGCCACCCACAAGATAAGCCAACGTAAAGGCTATTATGTGACCAATACCAATCATCTATCAAGTTCAAACAAAGCAGTAGCAGAATGGAGTCCGGAATATTTTATAAATCAAGCTAGGCAGCAGGGGGTAAATGTGGAAAAGTATGTAACTGAGCTCATTGCACAAAAACCGTATCCAGAGCAAGCATACAAGCAAATTCAGGGCATTTTGAACCTTTGTAGGAAGTATGGCCGAGACAGAGTGAATAAAGCATGTGAGATAGCTTTTTCACATAATAGTCGAACCTATAAGATGATAGAACAAATCATTGTTAACGATAAAGATTTGGATGATGAGGGTCATGAAAGTTTTTCTCGCGCTATAAGTCGGCATCAAAATATACGCGGATCAAAATATTTTACATAATTTTAAAAAGAGTCAAAATGACAGAGCAAACATTAGAGAAAATGAATCGCATGCACATGAAAGGCATGAGTCAAACCTATGCTTCAGACATGAAGCTAGGACAGTTAAGGCAGTATACGATCGATGAATATTTATCAAGACTGATAGATGATGAGTGGCTGACAAGACAAGATCGGAAAATCAAAAACCTAAAGAAGCTGGCAAATTTTAGAGTGCAGGCACACCCGCTCAACATCGATTATACACTGCACCGCCAACTTGACAAAAATCAGATGGAACGCTTTGTGGGCTTAGAATTTATGAAGACAAAAGAAAACATAATATTTACAGGGCCTACAGGAACAGGTAAGTCCTATCTGGCACAATGTATAGGGGTGAAAGCATGTGAGATGCTTAAAAAGGTGGTATACTACTCAATGAATGCATTGAGTGATACGATTCAAGCAATGCATATCCAGGGTAACTATCACAAATGGATATTAAAGACAAAACAAGTAGACTTATTAATAATCGATGATTTTGGTTTAACAATGATAGAAGAAAGAACTAGAAAAGCCTTAATGGAGATCATTGATTTTAGATATGATAAACATTCAATAATATTTATATCACAAATTCCAGTTAGCGAATGGCACAGCCTGATTGGAGAAGACACCATAGCAGATGCTATAATGGATAGAATAGTACATAATTCACATAGGATGGAGCTTGAAGGTGAATCCGTCAGGAGGAAAAAAAGGATCGGCCAAGCTTAGGTGCAGCGCTGCTCCGCTCGCCCTACGGGCTCGCTTCGCAGCGCTGCACCTAAGCCCGATTATCAAATAAATAAATATCTTTGTAGAACGATCACTTACCCTATCAAAAGTGGTACACTTTGAATGAGATAAGGTGGTACACTTTCATGAGATTTTGCAGCTTTAAATTATTTTCGAACCATTACGATATAGATACCTCTTTTGAAACGCTAAAAACATTGGTCAAATTTCTCAAAAACAGGAGGAGATTTCAATGTGGGCATTTTACCTTAATAATTGGTTGAGTTTAGCAAAAATCTTCTGTAAGAAGTATCTTCTATTTTATATAAAGATAAGCAGGAATTTTATATATAGGATTTGGTGGTCGCTTCCTTGCTGACATTGTTATAATGTCTTTATAAGCATATTCTGCCGCAGACTTTTGCCAAGCCGACTTTGCATGTTTAATTTCTGAATCCTGCACATCTTTAATTTGTAGTTCAACGTGCCAGTAATTTAATTTAGTAGGTGTATGTTCCACAAATGATTTTCCATTTAGTTTTACTTTCCCATTTTCAGATAAAGTGCTAAGATTCAAGGCCGTTAATAACTTTTTCGTTTCCTTGTCGTCTGTTTTGTAATAAGGAAATTCTTTGTTATGTAAATCTTTAATCAAAAAATATATAGGTGAATAGGTGTCTAATAAAAGATAGAATGTTCTATATTTTGAAATCTTTATTTTTTCACCATTCCATAAATCAGTTGCAGGTCTAACACATCTAAATTTCAGGTGGGTATTATTAAATTTTCCACCATATAAATTCATTGATAAATTAGGGACATCACTTTCTGATATAATATCTTCCCTTAAAATGTCCAAATCATTAAAAGACTCTTCTTCCGATTTATCTGAACGCCTAACAATAACACAATTGTCTTCACAGATTAAGTGGTTAATGTCTATTTTGTATTTATAATGAAAATATGGTATAACACAAGTAGGATAACTATTGTTTTTATCCCAATATTTACATATTAGCGTAATTATTAATTCCTTTAACCAATTCATTAATTTTCATTGCATCACTTATTAATAATTCTCTATCTCTGTATAAATTGAAAACAACCTCATTTTCTCCTAAACTATCTAAATTCTCAAAAGGCTTTGTAATTGCTAGAATTGTTGTTTCATTTAGAATTAATGTAAATTTTACAGCATTTGAAGGTGTTATTTCCAAAACTATTTTTTCATAAACAATGTTATAAATGTGTTGAGAAATATTATTAAAAGTTTGCCTTGCTTTCACTTTGTCTGAAAGAATGTAATTTGAATATTTAGAGAATTCAATTTCAAACTTTTTTTGAATATTTTGAAATTTTGCATTGTAGGAAAAATCTACAATCTTAGTTTCAGGTTTTGCCCAACTTTCAATGTTAAAAGATTTACTTAACTTTATTTTACCTGATAAGTCAAAAGCATTGTTATAATTGTAACAATCAAAGAACCATGCTGTTCCGTTAACATTTGGTATGATTTCTATCTCTTTATTAATCTGGTTTGTTAAGTCTAGTTTATATTCTTGAAGATCTGCTTCCATAATTTTAATACTTAGGTTTTAATGACTCTAAAAAAGTTTTTTTCATTATCCCCTCGAATAAAAGAGATTTTTGCTCAAAATGTAATCTATCAATTAAGTCGTATAGGTTTTCTCCTATATTTTGCGGTAAATTTTTCTCCGAGGAAGCATCAATGTCTATGTATAAACCTTCGATTTTTAGGTGTCCTATTTTTTCGGCCTTGGCCTTGTTATAAATTTGAACTAAAAGGCTAATATTATCTTTAATAAAAAGAGATTGTATAGATAAGTTCTGTTGAATATAGTTTTTGAATTGAACATTATTTTGGAAGTTTAAAGAATCATCTATGCTATCTGTGTTTTCAAAAATACTAGCATATCTAATTCCGATTCGAACTAAACTGGTAACAATTCCAGAAATTTTTAACAATTCTAAATTTTCTTTAATAAAAGAAAAATAATTATCCCATAATTGATATGCACCTAAATTCTCAAAAGCAATTACATTGTTTCCTATTGAAAGAGAGTATTTGTCATTTTGTAAAACATAATTTGCAATGTATTTTAAATCATGTCTATTCGGGATTCTATTTGGTAACTCTTTTATTTTGGGAAATATTTTTGAAAAAATTGGATAAAAGCTCCCTAAAACATCTTCATCTGAAATCTCGGAATTAAATCTGATTTCTACAGTAGATGTAATTAGTGGATTTGGAATAATTTCTTTTGGTAATGCCATAAAATTTCTGATATTAAGGCCAAACTAATAAACTTTTGTATTTTGGCAAAATACTCATTATTATAAAATTAACTTTATTTTGTCATTTAATACGTTAAAAGTAGTGTTTTTGTTGCAAAATTTAACACAAAGTATATAAGTTTTTTTATTTATTGCCAGGAGCAGTTCATAACTTGGTTTTAGATTTGAATATACTCAAGTGATTTATTTGTGGTTAAATCAAAGTTTAATAGAGTAGCAACTAATATTAAGAAAAGGAAGCAATGACAAACCTTCAAAACCTAAATATAGCTATTACCAAATTAATGAACTTGTTTTTTATATAGTAGAATTACTACAATATTTTATTTGTATTTTAATATTTATGAACCCCTCATAACTTTACCGCAGCCTCATAAGCCTCCTTCCCACCAACCACAGGCAACTTCAATAAAGTTCCACTCAGATCCACCGTCAATTCTGTACCAGGTTTGGGCAATAGGGTAAATTCACGATCAGATGAAAAAATCATCAAACCAATTTGTTGTCCCTCTGGAATGATTTGATCATCTGGTTGTAGATCAAAAGATACTTCATAAAATTTTCCGGGAGTCAAAGGTTCGCCTTTTCTTATGGAAGCATGATTTTGGGGATCGGCCCAACCTCTGGTGATGATATTGTCCGTGATCTTAGCAGTGCGGGAATTATTCCACGGAAGTGAAACCAACCAAACTGATAAATTGGCTGCTGGTTTATTAGCCGCCAATTTTATTTTTATAGATGCCAGACCAGATAAATGCAGAGGAGCTTTTAAAGTGGGAGTAAGATATAAAAGTCTGTGGTTAGTATATTCGGCTTGAGCCAAAGTAGCGCCACTAAATGAATAGTTGTCAGTGATTGTTTCTTTTGTTTTTCCGGCATTTTTAGCATCAAGTGTAAGCTGACCAGTTTCAGGTGCACCTGGTTGCAAATAAAGACTTACATCTTCAGCCTTTGGATTTGGGTAATCCGCATATGGTGTGGGTTTGAGACGATCATCATTTTCTCTTACGATCCATGCACGTTGATCTTGCTCAACGCCATTTTCAATTCCATGAAGGTAACGGGTAAACCATCTATTCATCATCGAAAAAGGAGGCGGGCCACCATGACCAAGTTGATGGTAGAAAATCATGGACGGAACTCCCATCTCTTTAGCTTTCTTATAAATTCTGTAACTATGCTCTGGCATTACGTTCCAATCATTAAAACCGTGAGACATAAATAAGGCTGCTTTGAAAGGCTTCATATCATTGAGGTAGTCCCTGCCAGCCCAAAAATCATTGTAATCTCCGGTTTGTCTATCAAGACCATCTGCCATTTCTGTATCTCGTACGGTTTTATTATTGTAAGCTCTCTTAGAAACATCACCGCTGTGAATAAAATCGTACAATACATCGATATCTTCTCCCAAATATCCACCCGGAGATCTGACCAGTCCATTGGATCTATAATAGTGATAATAGGAAGTATTGGGGGCGATGGGAATGATGGCTTCCAGACCTTTCACACCTGTAGTTGCTGCCGCAATGGGAAGTGTACCATTGTATGAAGTACCTGTCATACCTACTTTTCCTGTCGACCAATATGCCTTGATCTTCTCTTTACCGTCTGGACTAGTATAACCGTTGTCTTTTCCAGTAAGCCATTCGATGACAGCCATGGGTGCCAATGATTCATTGTCACCACCGACGGTAGGTGCTCCTTGCGAAAAACCCGTTCCCGGAGAACTTGAATGCACCACAATATATCCATATGGCAACCATAGTTTTACTTCGCTTTCTGAAATGATGGGCCTAGTCGCTTTACTGACCACTTCGGGATGAGCATGAGGTTTGCTTTTTGCTCCTAATTCCTGTTTTACATCCCAAAATTCGTCTGGTTCGCCGTTGGCAGTCCCGGCATAATAGGGGCTACTTGCATAAACCACTGGTAATTTCAAACCTTCTGTTTCTGTTTGTTTGGGCCTGCAAACATCCACATGCATGCGGTCCAATTTGCCATCACCATCAGTATCAAAACTTGTCTCAACCCACAAATCATGGCGAATCCAGTTTGTACTATCCTTAAATTCATCAATCATAACCGCAGCTCCATTTTCAAATTTTGGTTTTACTTGACCATGGATGGCAGTCGTACAAATAAGGCAGGCTGCAATAAGAAAAAGTTGTTTCATAAAACTATCCATTTATGTTGAGAACGAATATAATGGAAAGTTCATAATGTAGAGACGAAAAATGTTGCATGTGTTAGCAATTGGCTTCGCCAGCAATTTCTTGCATGCGCAAGAAGCAATTGGCTTCGCCAGCAATTTCTTGCTTGCGCAAGAAGCAATTGGCTTTGCCAGCAATTCCTTGCATGCGCAAGAAGCAATTGGCTTCGCCAGCAATTCCTTGCCTAGGCAAGAAGCAATGGTCTGCGACCGCAATCCCTTTCATTAAGCAAAGCAATACGGTCAAATTGGCAATGCCCGTAGATTGTTGCTAAATGCTCAACCTCATATAAACTGAAAACCGATACCTGAAAACTGAAAACTGATAGCTGAAAACCGATAACTGAAAACTGACAGCTCTTTTCAACAATAAAACATTGAAGTAATAAAATACGATAAAAAAATTATTTTTGGATGACTATTAAAAAATGAGGAAGATGATCAAAGAATTGGACGAATTGATGAAGAAGAGAGACACTGAGGGGATTTTGGAATTGTTGGATTCCAATCCTGAAGTATTAAATGAGCTCAATGAAAATGGAAGTACAGGGTTTGCGATCATCGCTTACAGTGGTATGCCTGAGGTATTTGCAAAAGCGATTTCTCTGAAAGAAACCTTTACTTACCATGAGGCCATTTTGGCGGGTAAGATCGAAATAGTAAAGGGATATTTGGATGCAGACTTGCCCAATAGATTGAATGAATATTCTAATGATGGATTTGCTCCCATTGCCCTTGCCGCCTTTTTCAACCAAATCGAAATTGCTGAATTATTAGCTGAGCTTGGAGCAGATCCAAATCTTGCAGCTACAAATCCAACCAAAGTCAACGCACTCCATGCTGCAGTTGCAAAGGAAAATACTCATCTATGTAAATTATTGATCGCAAAAGGAGCCAATGTAAATGCAAGCCAAATGGCAGATGTAACGCCCTTGCATTCGGCAGTGCACAGAGGAAATGTAGAGTTGACCAGATTGCTATTGGATTTTGGAGCGCAACCAGACTTAAAAATGCAAAATGGAGACACTGCAATGATCATAGCTGAAAGAGAAGGTCACCAGCCTATTCTTGACATTTTAAGGAATTATTAAGCCTACTATTCTCACTTGCTTCCAGCTGGGAGAGAATCTTAAAATTTTGTCAAAATCATTTTTTTAAAATAGAAAAATAGATATTTATGAAGTTAAAAGGTGTGAAAAAACTTATTCAAAAAATTAGTTATAAAAATTCGCTGATTTAAGTAAAAACATTTCTTTTATTTGCTAATTCAATCGATTAACAAAAGCTACCTGCAAGCAATCAGTCAGGACAATTATTAAAGCCACATTTATGTTAAAGCAAAAGTTTCCAAATGTTTTTACTGCAACTTGTTTTGCAGTTACCCTCATTTTTACACTCTTTAGTTGTGGATCAGGAGGTGATTCGCAAGCCCAAAGCAGCTGGACTCATTACAGCGGAAGTCCGGAGCAATCCAAGTATTTTCCTACATCCGAGATAACCAAAGAAAATGTTGGGCAGCTTGAAGTAGCGTGGATGTATCCATCAGGGGATGACTTTTCCTATTACTTCAATCCAATTGTCGTAGACACCACAATGTACGTTTACGGAAAAAATTTCTCACTGATTGCTTTGAGTGTACTTACCGGTAAAGAAATTTGGATTCATTCGAACTTAAGAGGTATAGCTAGAAGAGGCCTTAATTATTGGGAAAGTAAAGACAAAAAGGATAAACGACTGATATTTACCTTAAACAATACTTTACAAGCCATTGACGCCACCACGGGAAAATCGATATTAACATTTGGTGACGAAGGTGTTGTAGATATGAGAGTGGGACTAGATAGAGAGCCCTCTTCAATCAGAAGGATGCAATCTATGATGCCCGGAGTAATTTTTGAAGATTTGATCATTTTAGGTTCAGCACCAGGGGAAGGATATTTTTCTGCCCCGGGTCATATCAGGGCATATAATGTAGTTACTGGAAAATTGGAATGGACATTTCATACCATTCCTCACCCTGGAGAATTTGGTTATGAAACTTGGCCAAAAGATGCTTACAAATATGTAGGGGGTGTGAATGTTTGGAGCGAAATTACCGTAGATCAGAAAAGGGGTATGGCATTTTTGCCAATAGGTTCACCAACATATGATTATTATGGAGCAGATAGAATTGGGCAAAATTTATTTGGCAATTCATTGGTAGCGATAGATGCCAGAACAGGAAAGAGGAAATGGCATTATCAAACAGTGCATCACGACATCTGGGATTATGACCTTTCGGCTGCACCACAACTTCTGACCATCAACCATCAAGGAAAATCAAAAGATGTTGTGGCAGTTGCTACTAAACATGGTTTTATGTTCGTTTTTGACAGAGACTCAGGAGAGCCGATCTTCCCAATTGAAGAGAAACCATTCCCAGCAAGTGAAATGCCTGGTGAAAAAGCGTGGCCGACCCAACCTATCCCATCCCTTCCAAGTTTTACCAGACATGAAGTCACCAAAGAAACACTCAATCCATTCTTTCCGGAAGACATTAAAAAACAGTGGATTGCACGTCTTGATAGTGCTAAAAGTGGACTTTATGTACCACCATCTGATAAATACGAAACCATCATGATGCCGGGCGCATTGGGCGGAGCAAACTATGGTAATACAGGATCAAATCCAAACAAAGGAATGATGTATGTGATGACCCAGGAATACGCATCTACTTATAGATTGGGTAAAGTAGCTCCACCAAAGATTGAGTTGAGCGCAAATGAAATTGCAAAAGTCAAATCCTACTACAATACCTCTTGCATGAGTTGTCATGGGAAAAATATGGAGGGTGGAGTAGGACCTTCCCTAGTCAACGCTGGAAGAAGTATTTTCTATGACGAATTTAAAGCCATTGTCATCAACGGTAGAGGTAGAATGCCCGGCATGCCGCATGTGGATGAAGAAACCATGAAAGCTTTACATCGCTTTTTAGGTGGAAATGCCAGAAGCTTCAATATGAGAAATGCACCAACGACGGATGTAAAGATAGACGGCCCCGTAGTAGCTAGCGGTGGAGCCACTGTGAAGCCAGATAGCGTAAGAGTTGCACCTATGTCGGATTATCCAGAAGATGTAGCATATCAAGGAGATCGGTACACAACGGATTATGGTTTGGATTGGATGGGCTTATTGACCCCGCCATGGTCTTCTCTTGTGGCTTATGATTTGAATAAGGGTGAAATCAAGTGGCGAACGCCAATAGGATTGGACTCACTTTATGCAAAAGGTGATAAAACCTTGGGAGCACCCAGTGGTACATTAGGGCGAGGCATGATTGTTACTTCAACAGGCGTAGTTTTCGCTACAGCTAAAGGAGGAATGCTGTATGCTTTTGATGCTGACACGGGTAAACAGCTTTGGGAAGTCATGCTCAGTTATGAATGCATAGGGCAACCCAGTATGTATAAAGTAAATGGCAAGGAGTATTTGGTAGTAAATGCGACTACTTCATTTAGGACTGACAGCTATAACAGATCAAATTTGCCGGGAGCTATGCCGAGGGCATATGTGGTTTATGCGCTACCAGATAAAAAGAAATAAAATAGATAATCCGACCGAAAACTGCTGTTTAAGGAAGCAAAAAAAGTTTAGGGAAATATTCAATATTAATATTATAATCTGATCTTAAAATGAAAATACGCTTATCGTTTATACTGTTATTAGTGACCTATTGCCTTAGTGCTCAACCTCTTAAGGATCGAGTGAAAGTCAACGATCCCTCGAAGTATCGTGAATTAACTGCCGTACATGCAGGAGCAGGAAAAATGGGATTTACTCAATTGATTGGTCGTAATGACCTGACAACCAATTTTTTGTATTTACATACAGGAGTGATTGAAGCAAAATCTGGAATTGGTCAACATTTTCATCATAACATTGAAGAAATGTATTTGATCCTCAATGGTGAAGCGGAATTTACCATCAATGGTCACACTTCAAAAATAAAAGCCCCCGCTGTAGTTCCTTGTAAAATGGGAGATGCTCATGCTATTTACAATGCTTCGAATGAAAAACTTCGTTGGCTAAATTTTGCGGTGAGTCTTCAAAAAGGAAAAGCAGATAATTTTGATTTGAATAATACAATGGTTGGTGTAAAGTTGGATCCGATTCCCAATTTTGTTTCGGCAAGATTGGAAAAAGAGAAGCAGAAAGCCAATCCTAGTTATCCAGGCAAGGATGTTTTGTACCGTAGGTTGATCACTCCAGAAGTTTTTAGTACCAATTGGGATCACGTGGACCATGTTACCATTCCTGCTGGTGCTTCATCTGGAGACCATGTTTTGAATGGTTATGAAGAAGTATATTATGTGATTGGTGGAAATGGGACTGTTACAATCAATGGGGAAAAAGTCGATATCAAAGCTGATGATGCATTTTTCGGTACCTTGGGAGAGACCGTTTTGATCAATAATACAGGCAGTAAAGATTTGGAATTGGTAACTGTAGGTATTGCTGTTTCAAAACAAAACATGCTTGAAATTGCAAAGCCATTGATTCAGCCTAAAGCCGTTTTGCTTCAAATGGATTTTACGGTTCCAAAAGAAAATGCCGCTGCTTTTGAAAAAATGTACTATTCTATTTATGTGCCAGCAATGACTGTGCAAAAGGGATACTTAAATTCAAAAGTATTGAGGTATTTTCCAGAAAATATTGCCAAAGAAATTCAAGCTGAACCCACAGAATACAATTACCAAGTTCAAATATCATTTGCAACAGAAACGGATCGTAGAAATTGGGTTGCCAGTCCCCAGCATCAAATTGCTTGGCCCGCTGCGTCTGGGCTAGCAACCGCTTATAAGTGGAGGGGTTATGATGTGATGGGAGATGATGATCAACATTAATCAAAATCTGAAATCACTCTTCCTCACTTGAAATATGATAATTATTTTACCAAATGTGAAATAATTACAATCTGACCTAAGTGATAATAGGCATGCTCCACAATGCCAAAAACATGTTCTCTCATGGTGCCAGAGTGAGGTGCAGGTCTATTGTCCCATTTGTCTGTGGTAATGCTGCTAATTTCTGCTGCTAATTTTTCGAAAGAAGCTTGTGTTTCGCCAATCAAACTTTGCCAATCCTCTTCAGATTGTAGGATTGCCACGTCAAAACCATTGGAATCAGGAACAATGGGATATTGACCATCCAAACGCGCACTGATGATGCCATTCCAATATTTCAAATGATTTAAAATGCTTGCAATGGTATTTGGAGAAGCATTGGTTAGTTGTTGTGCTTGCGAGTAATTCAACGATTTAATGGTTTCAAGAATCGATACATGAGTCCAATTACTTCCTGTGTAAGCTTTTATCAAGTTGTTTGCAAGAAGAGAAGAAAGTGAATTCTGAGAAGCCATATTTATATTTTTGGTCAAATGTAGGAATTAAATTCATAGAAGAGGAATGGCTGTGATTTTAGGATTTGGGTGGAGGGATTGGCATCGACTGATTGAATATGTTAGATCATCAACAATTCTGAATTGAGATGGCAAAGATCGAATGTGCTGAATATTCGATCTTCAATAATATTTCCCATTATAGGCGCTCACAGATTACATGGATTTGCACAGATATTTCACAGAAAGGCAAGGACTGATTGAATATTTTAGATCATCAAGCAATTCTGAATTGAGGTGGCAAAGATCGAATGTGTTGAATCTTCGATCTTCAGATTTTGGGTGATTGGCAACGACGTGATTGAATATGTTAAATCTTCGATCTTCAGATTTTGGGTAATTTTGTGTGACGGATTGAATATGTTAAATCATCAATCAGTGCTCGCACTGGATGGGCAAAGATCGAATGTGTTGAATCTTCGATCTTCAGATTTTAATAAACAAAATGCTCAATGTGAAACCATATTTTGCCCCCATTTATTCCTCCTCTTTTTTTTAGTATCATTGTGTCAAATTAAAGTACATGGCAAAACAACTCAAATTAACCGATGCAGAACAGGTGTCTGCACACATTGCAAAACTTGAACCAGCAATTGGTGAAATAGTGGAATCTTTACGCCAAATCATTTTAGATACTGATAACGAAATTGGGGAAAGGATAAAGTGGAACAATCCTAGCTTTTATTATACCGGTGAAATGCCTGAATTTGATCCCAAAGAATACAAACGGGACATGATCGTTATGAATTTGCATAAAGGTAAAATCATGATGGTTTTTCCAAGTGGTGCCAAAGTAAATGATGCCTCTGAGTTATTAGAAGGTGATTACAAGGATGGTAGAAGAATAGCCATAATAAAAGATAAAGAAGATGTTCTGGCCAGAAAAAATGATTTGCAGACCATCATCAAAACTTGGTTGCAAATGATCGAAAAGTAATTTTTACTTTTGAAAATTGGATCTTTATTTGAACATGAATCACTGATAAAATGCATACTACCAATTATTATAATACGTTTATAGAAATTGCAGAAGATTGTCCAGTTTTTTCTGGACTGACACCGCCTTTGAAAGGAGATTTACCAACAATCGCTGGAATGCAATACGAAATCATCGCTCAGAATCCGTATAAATACACATCTGATGAAGTCATTTTTCAAATATTTGCTGATAGAAAAGATTTGATAGAGGCGGAGCGTGAGGAGGCTCGAGCAATGTTCTTCTCAAAAGGACAACCATGTTTGCGCAGCTCTCCACTAGGCAAAAAATATGGTTGGGGTATTCATTTTGATGAAAATGGTAAGATGGCTATTTATGCCAGAGAGTCGGAAGCTTACCAACAATTTTTGGACAATCCTCAAGTCTTAAAAACAAAGGCGATGAGGTCAAAAAAAGCCTCTTAATTTCTTGTGCTTTTTAGTGAGTGTTTTAATCTTGCTCACTAAATTTTGCTTTATAATCCAGAGGCGATAAACTTGTTATTTTTTTGAAAACTTCTCGGAAGGCTTTATCATCTGCATAGCCCACTTCATGCATAACTTCGGCAATGGATTTACGTCCTTCTTCCAATGTACGTTTAGCGACTTCCACCTTCACCCTTTGTAAGTATTCCACAGGAGAATTACCCGTTGCTTTTACAAACCTTCGATCAAAGTTGCGTCTACTTACAGCCAATTTGAAAGCAAGTTCTTCGAATGAGATTCTTTCTGAAACATGTGATTCGATATAGTTTTGGGCTTCTATGATCACTTGATCGCCATGTGTTTTCTGTCCTTTAAAAATGAAAAATGGTGATTGAGCTGTCCTGTCAAATTCAATTTGAAAAACCTTTGAACACAATATGGCAGTATCCTTGTCACAATATTTTTCGATTAAAAAAAGCATCAAATTCAAAAAAGAATAAGCACCACCATTGGTGTAAATTCCGGGCTCTTCGTTAATCAATTTGTCTACTTGCAATTGTGTTTTGGGAAACATTTTCCTGAAATCAGCCGCTGCATTCCAGTGTGTAGAACAAGTTTTTCCATCCAATAATCCTGTCGCAGCAAGTAAAAATGCTCCTGTACAAATGCTCGCTATTTCAGCTCCATTTTTATATTGATCACTCAGCCACTGTATGAGGTCTTGATTTTCTTTGATGCCCACTTCATAATTGTATGCAACAGAAGGAATGATGATTAAATCACTCTTTTTAATAGTTCTGATATTCGACGGATGTATGGTAAAATATCCATTTTGCAATGAAATGTTTTCTTCAAAACTAGCAATTTTCACCTCGAATATGGCTTTGTTATTTTTGCTTTTCCAAAAGGAATTGGCTCGATTAAAAATTTCATAAGAACCTGTGATGCTGCTCAGGTTTGAATTTCCTTTAGGCACAACAATTGTAATGTGTTTCAAAGTTTTTTTGTACAAATGTACAAATTAAATATGGCCAAATCAACCCAGAAGAATGGCTATTTCACACCCGAAAAATGTTTGACATTGCACATATCTTTGGCCTAGTATTTACAACAACGAATCTATAACACTTGATAATTAAAATAGTAAAATGGAAAATTCAGATCTAATCCTTTCTTTTTATTCCGATTTAAATGCTGAAGTTGTATTCAATGCAGTCAATAATCCAAGACTTTGGTGGTCCGAAGAAATAGCAGGGATCACGGATGAAAAAGGCTCGGTGTTTGATTATCATTACCAAGACATCCACATTTGTCAGATTCAAATTACGGAAATGATACCAAACGAAAAAGTTGTTTGGTACATCAAAAAGAATTATTTCAAGTTTACGCAAGACACAAGTGAATGGACCGGAACCAACATCACTTTTGACATCACTAAAGAAGGAGATAAAATCAAACTTACTTTCACCCACCATGGTTTGACCCCAGCGTATGAATGTTATGACATTTGCTCAGATGCTTGGTCGACATATATAGAAAAAAGCTTATATAATCTCATTACTACTGGAGTGGGCCAGCCCAATGGTAAGGATAAACCTCAAACGGATAATGAAAAGAAATTAGCAGCAGAAAAGGTGGATGTAAAAAATTATTCAGAAAGCATCATCGTATCTGTGAGCCCTAGAACTGCCTTTGAAGCCATTCAACAAGTTGAAAAGTGGTGGACAGAAAATCTGGATGGGAAAACCATAGGTCTCGGAGACGAATTCACCGTTTACTTTGGCGATGTGCATGTATCTACTCAGAAGGTCATCAGCTCAGAAACTTACACAAAGATTGTGTGGCTAGTAACAAAAAGTAAACTCAATTTTGTTGAGAATCAATCTGAATGGACAGATACTCAAATCGTATTTGACATCATTCCTCAAAATGGAAAAACAGAAATCATCTTTACACAAATAGGTTTGAATGCCGATGTGGAATGTTATGGTGCTTGTTCCAATGCTTGGAGTCAATACATCAGTGGGAGTTTGTATAAGTTTATAACGGACGGAGTTGGGAGTCCGGAAAAGAAGGATAATTAATCGGTAAATTTGCGGCATCAAAGGTGTCTGAACCTTGATTTTAAGGATGATTGGATTACCTTGATTTCCTAAAATCAAGTAATCGACAAAATAAAGAATAAACAAGGTGTCTGAACCTTGATTTTAAGGATGATTGGATTACCTTGATTTCCTAAAATCAAGTAATCGAGAAAATCAAGAATAAACAAGATATCTGAACCTTGATTTTAAGGATAATTGGATTACCTTGATTTCTTAAAAAATCAAGTAATCGAGAAAATCAAGAATAATCAAGGTTTAAAACAATGAAGGATCAGGATTTAACACATAAGATAATAGGAGCTGCAATGGAAGTACATAAACACTTGGGCAATGGTTTTCAAGAAGTGGTGTACCAACGGTCTTTAGCTATTGAAATGCAGTTGCAAAACATTGATTTTATCAGAGAGCAAGAAATGCCCCTAATTTATAAAGGATATGATGTAGGCACGAGAAGGGTAGACTTTTTTGTTGAGCAAAAAATCATGGTTGAAATAAAAGCAATCATTAATTTGGAGGATGTGCATCTGGCACAGGCAATGAATTATTTGGAAGCATATAATTTGGAAATAGGGCTTTTGATAAATTTCGGTGCAAGGAGTTTACAATTTAAACGAGTACACAATAATAAATTTATACAATCAAATTAAATTGAAACTTTCAGGCTTTACAATCAAAAAACTGCTAAATGCAAATTTTATTTTTCGTACTCTAGTTATTCGCAAATCACATTTTATCTTCCGAAATCTTAATTTCCTCAAAAGTTCTTTCAAATTTAAACTACTTTTAATCCTCAATCATAAGTAGTCAAAACCGACAAATGAAAAGAGAACATTTCTACAAATTGAGCACCGAATGGACAGGTAACACCGGACAAGGCACTTCAAATTACCGAACCTATGAAAGAAGTCATGAAATAAAAGTAGATGGCAAGGCGCCTATCGTTGCGTCTTCTGATCCAAGTTTCAGGGGAGATAAAACCAAACACAACCCCGAAGAACTTTTTCTGGCTTCATTATCTTCTTGTCACATGCTTTGGTATTTGCATTTGTGTTCTGATGCTGGTGTTGTCGTAGAAAGTTATGTGGATCACGCAACTGGCATCATGACCGAAACCAGTGATGGTGGCGGGCATTTTACCAACGTAACATTACACCCCGAAGTCGTCGTTTTTCATCCTTCAATGATTGAAAAAGCGGAAACATTACACCATGAAGCAAATAAATTGTGTTTCATTGCCAATTCGTGTAATTTTCCCATTGACCACCAAGCTACTTGTACCTCCAAATAAGGAAGGAGCTTTTCAAAAAAGCATAACAGTTACTGATTTAATTATATCCTTTAATTGGATTAAAATTCACCTACTGCAATTTTTTGTAAACCTCGATGTTGTAACGAGATACACCCGATTCTTCCACAACCTCCAGGCCTTTTTGAATGAGGGTATCACCTTGAAGAAGTACAGTAAAATTGAAATCATGATTTTCCCATTCGCGTGCACTGCAATATTCCAAATGTTCTGTGTAAGAACTATCTACCAATTCGTATTTACCGCCGCCAGAAGAATAAACCCCGGTAGAATCCTTTTGATGATTGATGTCGTGGTTTAAAAAAGCAAAATGCGTTTCGTTGATGATTTTAATAAATGAAAGATCTTTGGTGTAGTCCGTGATGGTAGTATCTCCATTCTCTATCAGCGTGCCGGTAATTAATTTCCAAGTTCCTTGAATGCCAGATTTTGATGCTTCAACAGGCTTTTCCTGACTCGGATTACACGCCAAAAATATTGTGATAAACACAAAAGCAAAGCATAACTTGCTGGAGAATCCAATAACACCATTTCTATTTTTAACCATCGAAGTTGAATTGATTTTTGAAATTTAAAAGTATGAATATTTTGCTGTATTCTATGTTTTACATTTTATTTGGTAATATTAATCCTCAGAAGTGTCTGATAAGTGCTTTTTTGGGTTGAATGATTATTTTAATGAAGTCATGCTCAATTCAATAGAGTGTTTTGAATTTTAAGGAAGTTCGTTAAAGCTAATAGTTATGAATTTTAATAGGTTGATTTTCCTTTGTTTATTCTTGGCAACTCAATTAGTGGTCACAGCCCAGCAATTTCAAACCATCCCGTACTTAAAAAGTGATACCTCATCCTTGAGTATGGATATATTTTTGCCCGATGACAAAAGTTTGAAAGATTTTCCTTTGGTTATCTTTGTGCATGGTGGAGGTTTTTCAGGTGGCAACAGAACAGCAGGCCATGTTTTTGCAAAAGCAATGGCTGCAAATGGAATAGCATGTGCAAGTATTTCTTATACCTTGTCTAGAAAGGGCAAAGGTTTTGATTGCAATAGCAGCCAAGCCGATAAAATATACACCATGCAATTGGCAGCAAGTGAGACTTGGCAAGCGACGAGGTTCCTCATTGAAAATGCAGGGAAATATGGTTTTGATTCAAATAAAATATTTTTGGCAGGTTCGAGTGCTGGAACAGAAACCGTATTACACGCTGCATTTTTAGATCGTAATAAAATGAATTTACATTCAACTAATCTTCCAGTTAATTTCAACTATAGAGGTGTGATCTCAGGAGCAGGGGCTATTTTGGATTTGAATATGATCACCAAATCAAATGTCATTCCTTGTTTTTTCTTTCATGGAGATCAAGACCCATTGGTTCCATATGACAAAGGTGCTCACCACTATTGCTCACCAAGTGCTCCGGGTTGGATGATGTTATTTGGTGCGAAAAGCATTCATGAACACTTAAAGACGTTGTCCACTTCCACGCAGTTTTATGCCTATCCTGGTGGGGGACATGAAATTGCAGGATATTTATTTGATCATGAGCAGGAGAAGATTGCAGATTTTATCAAAGAGGTCTTGGATGGTAGTGTTTTTTACAAAACCATTCACACAAAAGTTAAAAAGTGAATGGTTCTAATTCTGACCAACAAATAAAAAGATGAGCAGGATTCAATCCTCCTGCCCATCTTCATTTTCAATTTGAGATAAATCTACCTTGGTTCTTTTTGCGCTTTTGAGTGCCTCGTATAAAAGCCATTCTATTTGACCGTTCACACTACGGAACTCATCTGCCGCCCACTTCTCCAAAGCGTCATAATGTTTTTCATCAAGCCTTAAAACAAACTTCTTTTTTCCCAAAGCAAGTTATTTTTAATAGACAGTACCCGCATTAACAACCGGAGATACATCTTTATCAGAACAAAGAATGACCATCAGATTGCTCACCATTTGAGCCTTTTTGTCTTCATCTAATTCAATAATTTGTTTCTTTGACAATTCTGCCAAAGCCATTTCTACCATACTAACAGCACCTTCAACAATTTTGAATCTGGCAGCAACGATGGCTTCTGCTTGTTGTCTTTTGAGCATGGCTTGTGCAATTTCTTCGGCGTAAGCCAAATAGCCAATCCTTGCTTCCATGACTTCGATACCCGCAATGTCCAATCTTTCTTTCAACGCCAACTCGAGTGCAGTATTGATGGCATCGTGACCAGATCTGAGTGTTAATTCCTCATCATCATCAAGGTTGTCGTAGCTGTAAGAGCCAACCAAATTTCTGACGGCAGCGTCACTCTGTAATTTTACGAACTGAACATAATCATCCACTTCATAAACTGCTTTGAAAGTATCTTGAACTCTCCAAACGGTGATGACTGAGATCATAATCGGATTACCTCTTTTGTCGTTCACTTTTACTCGCTCGCTTTCGAAGTTTCTGGCCCTCAATGAAATCCTCTTTTTGTAAAAGAACGGATTGGCCCAAAAGAAACCATTGTCTTTTGTGGATCCTTTGTAATCTCCAAACAAGGTCAAAACCCTTGAATCATTGGGGTTTACAAAGAAAAACCCAGGAGCCAAAACAAGTGCAATTAATAATAAAAACGGTACTGGCAAAACAATGCGGTTAACAATGCAAAAAATACCTATTGCTAAAACAACAACCAATCCTGCCAAGACAATGTATCCGGATATTGGTTTAAATGATTTTTCTTCCATGACTTTTATTTTGATGTTAAAATGATATCACAAATATATCATTATAAATCTTTCATCAAAATATATTCCGACCAATTATTACTTATTATCGGCGAAATACTTTTATAATCGGCTATATGGGCGTAAACTGCAAATTTTGTATGGTTTGTTTATCTGCCATTTAAAAATCATATGTGCATTTTTGGAAGGCATATAGGCCTTCCCCTGCAATTGGTTCCAACTGAACATTTCACATCTGACATTTCACCCCGAATTACCTTCTAAAAATCATTTGTGCATTGTGGGAAGGCACATGGACCTTCCCCTGCATGGGTTCCATCTGACATTTCACATTTTACATCCTCCATTTCACATCTGACATTTCACACCATTTACCTTCTAAAAATCATTTGTGCATTTTGGGAAGGCACAAGGGCCTTCCCCTGCACGGGTCCCATCTGACATTTCACATCTGGTATCTGACATCTCACACCATTTACCTTCTAAAAATCATTGGTGCATTGTGGGAAGGCACACAGGCCTTCCCCTGCATGGGTTCCATCTTGCATTTCACATCTTACATTTCACACCATTTATCTTCTAAAAATCATTGTTGCATTTTGGGAAGGCACATGGACCTTCCCCTGCATTTGGTTACATCTTGCATTTCACATCTTGCATTTCACCCTGATTTACCTTCTAAAAATCATTTGTGCATTGTGGGAAGGCACATGGACCTTCCCCTGCATTTGGTTACATCTTGCATTTCACATCTTGCATTTCACATCTTGCATTTCACCCTGATTTACCTTCTAAAAATCATTTGTGCATTGTGGGAAGGCACACAGGCCTTCCCCTGCACGCGGTTCCATCTTACATTTCACATCTTACATTTCACACCATTTACCTTCTAAAAATCATTGTTGCATTATGGGAAGGCACATGGACCTTCCCCTGCATTTGGTTACATCTTGCATTTCACATCTTACATTTCACATCTCACACCATTCACCATTCACCATTCAATGTCGTTAAGTTAAGGCTCAATAGTGCTTATAAGCATCATAGAAATGCCTTTTTCTTTTTTTGGGTCTTGGGTTGGATCGATTGGGCCTAATAATTTCTCTGGTTTGGTAGACTATTTTGTCGAAGAACTCAAGG
>JAKQLF010000228.1 GCA_029567325.1 Bacteroidota bacterium
GCTTTTGTAATTCATTTAAACCGCACTAGCACTATTCACCGTGCTTGAGTCCAGTGCTACTCGATCAGTTTTGTATCGGCCTTATTTTTTTTAGCTAACGAACTTCAAAAATACGTTAAGTGCAAAAAACTGTTCGAACTAAAAGTGACCTCAAACCAATGATTTGGTGCATATGCAGCAAAAAACAATGAAGCAAAGCCAAAAGTGAGTTTTTTTTGCATAGTATTTTTGGAGTGAGTGAGCGTTAAGAAAAAAATTCAGCCTTGATTTTTTTTGCTACTTTTTGGCATCAAGGCAAAAAAGTAGAAGAAATCTAGATTCTTGCTCTAATTTTTCTTAACAACATATATATTATTTTTAGATGTGTCCTAGCCGAGTTGTAGCAGAATGTTGTAATTTCATTACATTTGTTCCATTCATTAAAAAAATCATTGCGACAGCTGAATTTATGAGCCGAATATTTTTTACAGGGGGATCTGGTAAAGCAGGCAGACACGTCATTCCATACCTCTTAAAACAAGGACACAGAGTCTTGAATGTGGACTTAGTACCATTGAATCTTCCTGGAGTTGATAATCTCAATGCGGATATTACGGATTCTGGCCAGATGTTCAATGCCATGAGTTCGTATGTTGGGCTTGATGAGTTGGAAATTGGAAATGGAATTCCGAAATTTGATGCAGTGGTACATTTTGCCGCAGTTCCCAGGATTTTGATCAAACCAGATAACGAAACCTTCAGGGTTAATGCCATTGGTACTTACAATGTGATTGAGGCAGCTGTCAAATTGGGCATTAAAAAAATAATTATTGCTTCCTCTGAAACAACTTACGGCATTTGTTTTGCTGATGGGGTGACGGATCCAAAAGAATTACCGCTTGAAGAAGATTATGAAGTAGACCCTATGGACAGTTACGGCTTATCAAAGGTGGTTAATGAAAAAACCGCACAAAGTTTTCAGTTAAGGTCTGGTTTTGATATTTACGCTCTTCGCATTGGCAATGTGATTGAACCACATGAATACCAAGAACTGTTTCCACATTATTTCAGAAACCCTGAAGTACGTCGTAGAAATGCATTTTGTTATATTGATGCCAGAGATTTAGGCCAAATTGTGGACTTGTGCATCCAACACAATGACCTTGGTTTTCAGATTTTTAATGCCGGAAATGATGAGAATGGGGCAATTCTCTCCAATGCAAAACTCATTGAAAAGTTTTTTCCTAATGTGCCGCTAAAAAGAACCTTGGAAGAAAATGAAGCCTTGTTTTCCAACAAAAAAATACGTGAAGTATTGGGCTTTAAAGAACAACATAGTTGGAGAAATTACGTGGAATGGGAATAAATAGGGAGGATCAACGTCTTTATTTATCGGATTCTAAAGACTAGTAAAGGATATAAGTTTCACTAATATATTTCCTAATATTATTTGCTTTACAACCCTTTTGATTATGTGATCGTCTTTGCAAAAAGACAACCATAAAATGAGCAAAACGGAAATAATAGTAACCTGCAAAAACTTTCATTTATGCAGGTAATAAATCGTTCAGAAAAGTATTTGACAGGAGTGGTCAAATTTTGGTTTGTATTGGCCACCATCGGGCAATTTGCATTTGGGATCTATGTGCTCTCCTTTTATGGCGGGTCTACAATTCAAGGTGATTTTGCGAAATGGAACGATGTATTACCCCATGGTTACACTCCTGGAGATTGGAAAGGAAACTTGACGGTGGGTATACACGTAATTTTGGCTGCCATCCTCATTTTTGGTGGCCCATTGCAAATCATGCCATTCATAAGGAATAGATTCGGAAAATTTCATAGGATACTAGGAAAAGTTTACTTGGTTACCGCAGTATTAGTCAGTGTTGCCGGAGTGGTCATGGTCTTTACCCAAGGTAGCGTTGGTGATCAGACAATGCATTATTTGATTTGTGTTCAAGTCATTTATATTTTGTGGTTTGCCGTCAAAACCATTCAAGAGGCGAGGTCCAAGAATTTTGAAAGCCATAGAAAATGGGCACTACGTTTATTCATGGTTACCAATGGAGTTTGGTTTTTTAGAATAGGGTTGATGGCTTGGTTATTTGTTTTTCAGAAACCGGTTGGCTTTGATCCAGAAACATTTACAGGTCCATTTTTAACGACACTTTCCGTTTTCACTTACGCCATTCCAATTGCGTTAGTGTTATTGGAGTCCTACTTTTATGCCCAAAAAAGAGCAAATCCTATTGTGAATTGGGCTGCTTCATTTTTTATAACCATATTCAGTTTGGTCACCTTATTGGGCGTGATGGGTGCTATCATAGGGCTTTGGCTTCCTAGGATATTTTAATGAAAGCGGTAAGTTAATGTGTTATTTGTTTGATTTTGAGCTATTCATATATTCAATAAAAAACAAATAATTTGGTCATTGCAGTTGATAGCTCGGTCTTTTTTGATAAACAACACCTGCAATCATCATTAATAAAAGCAAACAAATGGTAGCCCATTGGCTCATGGTCGGAATAATAGCAATGCAAGGATCACAAGCGGAGCCCATGAATAATAAAGAAAGTTCTCCTTGTCCAGAATTGTAATGTATGTCGAAATCGATGGCCACTCCAGGAGGTGAGAAAAATTCAAACTCCAGAAAACCGTCATTATCAGTCATTGCATTTACTGGTCCTGAAACAGGCATCCCAGCGCTGTCGTACCAATTGCCAAATACCTCAACTGGGATGTTAGCATGGCCAATATCCAGAATCAAAGTTCTGTGAAAAAATAAAACCTCTGAACTATTATCTAAAATATTTAGCGGATCATTGCAATTGCACAACTGAGCCTGAGCCAATGCTGTAAAGGATACCCAAAGTAATAGGATGAGGAATAGTTTTTTCATGATTGTAATGAGTTATTTGGTAAAGTTAAGCAATTATCAATAAAATACATCTTTCTAAAAGGGATGAAAATATAGCATAAAATGAGGTAATAAATATTAAAAAGCGAAGTTTTGCGTTTATTTGGGCGTGATGATGGGTTTAATCAGAAATAGCTTTTTAACGCAGGTCTTCTGCGGCTTGATGGGTATCTACATCCTTAACATGAGTATTGATGCCGCAGACTTCCATCCTGAATGCATATCAGAAGATTTATCATTCAATGACCAGGAAAGCATTGTAGAACTGGTTGTAGAACAAATTCTGGGCTTCGAAAAAGCTTTTAAAGAATATGACGACCACGATTCTACTAAAAATCACCAAAAGAAAGAGGTCAAAAACAGCATGGATGCTCATCGTATCCTTTCTTTAGAAATACCTCCATCCATAGAAAGGATAAATAAACTCAGGCACGGTGAGATTCCTTTTGTCCTGACCAAAGGTTCAAAAGAATTTGATACCCCTCCGCCAAAAATTTGATTTGTTTTTGTACAGCCACATGTAAAAGGCCTGATTAATTGGCCTATTATAAATGTTTCAAACAAATCAAAAATGAACAAGAAAATCGCTTTTTTGCTGGGCATGCTGTGGGCATTTCCATTTGATGTTGCGGCACAATTAAATGATGCTGAAATGGATAGTCTGTATATCCATCAAATCAATCATCTCAATAAAAGTATTAAAGTTTTGCACGCCGAACCACTTTACATTGATTTGATCAGAGACTTAGGTGCCAGAAAAGGAGAAAAAGAATGGAATATTGGACTAGGTCTTACAGATAATCTTAAGTATGATTCTTACCAAGCACTGATCGAATATGAATGGGCACCGATTGACCGATTGGGTTTGGAAGTTGAGTTGCCTTTTACATTTTATTCTCCCCTAAATGGCTCCACAAAAGAAACCATTCCATCAAACCGACTAAACAGCATTAAACTCGCTACCCAATGGTCATTCTTTGTCAGTGATGTTATGGCAACTTCATTGGCTGTTGGATACATCAATGAGTTTGAATTATCGGACTTTAGGAACTTTGGTGGTCCATTCATCAAAGGCAATATTTACAATCCATTTTTTGTTGCAGCAAAACGTTGGGGAAACAATTTTCACACCCTCATTTATACTGGACCTATGATAGAACAAGATTTCCATACTCGAGCATTTCATACAGTCTATGATGTCAATTCAAACTTCCATTACATGATACCAGGCACTAGAAATTTCATAGGGATAGAATTCAATAAGGCCTTGTCATTCCAGGATTTTGACATGACTATAAGGCCTCAAATGCGACTCGGAATTGCAGATAACTTATTGGTGGGAATTGTTGCGGGCATCCCCGTTGAAAGAGAAAATCAGAGATTTAGCTCTTTTGTAAGATTGATCTGGGAGCCTGGACATAAAAGTAAATAGATCACTTCTTTTGGTAACTGATTACCGATATCCTATTTTGATCAAAGTGTCTAGTAATTTTTATGAGCCCACCAGCGAATGAAAAATACCGGCACTTTGTTCTATCTTTTTATTCATAATTTTCTTTATAGGTTATCACAATTTCAAAAGGCTATTCTTGAATTTAAGTCTCTTTTATCGCCTAGTTTTCAAAATTAAATGTAAAAACGACACTTATTTCTAAAAAAAATCTTAAGATGTGATCAAAATTGAAATAAAGTCTTTTGATCGTTTTTGTTTTTGCTGGGGAAGACTTATGCTTGTAGGAATTATTGGATTATTATTTATTAAAGACCACTTTCATCCATGTCTTTTGGCAATAGATAGAACAAGATTCGCAACAGGTAGTTAAAAAGAAAATCGTTTACGTCACATTATAAAAAGTAAAAAATGCAGATCAAATTTTTCAAATTCAATCATCGATCAAAACGCCCCATATTGTTTTTAATGTTGGGAGTGGCTTTCATGTCCTTTACCGATTTCAACGGCAATCTTGTGTTAAGTGAAGCGGCGGCGGGAAATCCTGTTTTCTCCAATGTGACCTATGAAGGTATGGATTCCATTTATATCCAAAATCCATTGGGAGCCAATGAGTTTTACAATCCGATATTACAAGGGTGTTATCCAGACCCTGCTATCACACGAAAAGGAGACGATTATTACTTGGTTTGTTCCTCATTTGCCATGTTTCCTGGGGTGCCAATCTTTCATTCCAAAGATTTGGTCAACTGGACTCAAATCGGACACGTGCTTGATCGTGTTTCTCAATTGGATGTCCACGATACAGGAATCAGTCAAGGTGTTTATGCTCCGGGTATTACTTACAATGCCAAAAACAATACCTTTTATATGATTGTCACAGCTTTTGCCGGCGGAGCGGGTAACATCATCGTAAAAACGCAAGATCCTATGAAGGGATGGAGTGAGCCTATCAAACAAAATTTTGGCGGCATCGACCCCAGTATATTTTTTGATGATGATGGAAAGGCCTACATCGTCCACAATGACGCACCCAACAAAGGTGAAGAATTGTACAATGGTCACAGAGTCATCAAAATGTGGGAATATGATATGGAAAAAGACAATGTCATCCCGGGCACAGATAAGATCATTGTCAACGGTGGTGTTGATTTGAAAGATAAACCAATCTGGATTGAGGCACCGCACATTTATAAAAAAGATGGAAAGTACTTTTTGATGTGTGCCGAAGGTGGCACGGGTGATTGGCACAGTGAGGTGATTTTCAAAAGTGATAATATAAAGGGGCCTTATATTCCAGCTCCAAGCAATCCTATTTTGACCCAGAGACACTTTCCAAAAGAAAGAAAGAATAAAGTAGATTGGGCTGGTCACGCCGACTTGGTTTTAGGTCCTGATAATAAATATTATGGTGTATTCTTAGCCATCAGACCAAATGAAGAACACCGTGTAAATGCAGGAAGAGAAACCTTTATTTTGCCTGTAGACTGGTCTGGGGAGTATCCAGTTTTTGAAAATGGTCTTGTACCTATGAAACCAAAATTGAAAATGCCTGCCGGTGTAACAAACATGACGGGCCAAAAAGGGTATTTGCCAAGTGGAAATTTTGTGTACAAGGAAGATTTTAAATCAGACAAGTTGGATTACAGCTGGATTGGGCTGAGAGGACCAAGAGAAGAATTTATGGTCAAGCACAAAAATGGCATCCAAATCAAACCTTTTGCAACGGACATCAATGAGTTGAAACCTACCTCCACGTTATTTTATCGCCAGCAACATAACAGCTTTTCTTTTACTACCACATTGGATTACAAACCAGAAGTGGAAACAGATTTGGCGGGCCTCACAACTTATCAGAATGAGCGATACAATTATGTTTTTGGTGTGACTAAAAAAGGTGCAGATTATTATATTTTATTGGAAAGATCAGAAAGGAGAGAATCCAAGATTTTGGCGAGTGAGAAAATTTCAATAGATGGTCCGATACAATTGAATGTGACTGCCAAAGGTGATCAATATGAATTTAGTTATGCAACCAAAGGCGGAAGTTTCAAACGTTTGGGAGATGTTGTTTCTGGAGATATTTTGTCTACAGATGTGGCTCGCGGATTTACAGGTGCTATGATCGGTTTGTATGCAACTTCGGCAAATAATGCTATACCGCAATAGTTAACTAATCAAAGGTGTTGAGTAATTTATCAACAGTTTTGATTTAGAAATAAAAAACCAAATCTGATTCAGTTCGGATTTGGTTTTTTTATGCTTATATTTTGAATTGTCAGTCAAATCATTTTTTACGAAGGCGACCAAAAATTGCTGATTTTATCTTGGCTAGGTCTATGTATTTTACAATAAATCTTTTCCAAACAAATACACAGTAGATTCCAAAAATCAGGATATTAAAAGTCAAGCGTAATCCTAAAGAAAGGGCCAGGAACTCTCTCATAAACCAAGCGGCTAACAGGATGATCAAAGTAATGCCAATCACCATCATGATTTCCTTTAGGGGATATTTGATGGGATAATATTTTTGACCTAAAACATAACTCAAACCCAACATTCCACCATAACAGGCGACTGAGGCCCAAGCCGAGCCAATGATACCAAAAATGGGGATGGTTATCCAACTCACAAGCAAGGTGAGGACAACACCAAAAATGGAAATCCAAAGGCCTATTTGTGTATTATCTGATAATTTATACCAGATCGATACGCTATAATACAAGCCAAGGAATATGTAAGAAACCAATAAAAAAGGCACCACAAAAACGCCAGATCGGTAATTGGTGCCAATCAAAATCAATAAAATGTCAATGAATAAGTAAATGCCCACCACAACCAGTGAGGAAAAAACGGCGAAAGAAAGAGCTGCCTTTCCGTACATTTTTCGTTCTGTATCTTGTGCGGCATTGTTGAAGAAGAAAGGCTCTGCAGCATAATTGTAAGCAGTGGTAAAAAGATTGAGTAATATGGCCAGTTTGGCTGCAGCCGAAAAAATTCCTACTTGAGACATTCTTTCCGTCAAAGAGCCAGACAATAACCATTTTTGCAATGGAGCCGCAAAAGCTTGATTGATGTTGCCAGCTAAGGCCACCACAACCAAAGGCCATGCATATTTCAAAATAGGCTTGAGCAATTTTTTATCGAAAGAAAATTTTACCCTCCACAGTTCTGGCAACATGAGTAAAAACACAATAGCACTGGCCACTACATTGGCAAAAAATGTATAATCCAAATCTTTGCGAACGCCCAAAAATTGATCTAAACTTGTTTTTACATCCGGGAAGAATCGGGGTAGAATTTCCAGAAATAACATCAAAGCCAAAACAGAAGCTAAAACATTGACCACTCGATAGAATAGAAATCGAAATGGCTTGCCGTCCAATCTAAATTTGGAGTAAACCAAAGTTGTAGCTGCATCAAACAATAAAATCCAAGCAAAGTATTGCACAAAGTGGATGTCGTTGGGATACTTTAAATAAGTAGCGACTTGTGGAGCAAAAACCATAAGGCCAGCAAAAACCAATAAACTGATGACCATCATGGGCACAAACGTGGTCGAATAAACCTTATCTCTTTCTTCCGTAGTTTTGGTATTTGCATATCGGAAATAAGCAGTATCCATTCTGAAAGTCATGAAAGATAAGATCAGTGCAGTGTAAGCATAAAATTCAGAAAAGATGCCATAATCTCCAGTATCCTTCAGACGATAAGTGAGATAGGGCGTCAATACAATAAAGTAAAGAATGCGTGGCAAAATATGACTCATGCCATAAATGACCGTTTCACCAGCAAGCTTTTTAAGTGTGGGCATATATTTGCAAAATCGTATTGGGCGATTGTGAGCACAAGTTTATTACTTTTCCTTGGCTAATGCAAAAATATAGCAGCGTTATCCAAAACGGAAATGGATGTAATCACTTTCCGGGCACTAAAAATCCTTGGATTTAGTTTTTATTTAATGCTCCGGCCTGAGGCGATTTTCTGGTCTACTTGCACTTTGTTGATCTTTTCAAGTTCTACCATTAGGGATGCATAAGCACTCGCCGATTTAGTTTTATAAGTTTTATTACCATAGGTAATCAGTCCATTTTTATCTCCCCATTCTTTAGCCAATAGCATATAGGGACCCTTACCAGTTGATTTTGGGCCAAACATCAAAAAAGTTTGGTCGTTTTTTTCTTCAAAGGATATACCAAAACGGTCATGGATGGGATTATAAACCAGCTGTCCGGGTGTACCTCTTCTGATGACCACCGTTTCTACTTTTTCACCACCAGTCATTACCACCTTACCATCTACAATATTGCTTTCTCCAGAAGTCTGCGTGCGGTAAAGTAAGATGTCTTGTGAAACGTAAAATTGAATTTTTTCTAAATCTCTATCACTCCATCTTTGCTCTTTTTTGAGCTCTTCTGTGAATGGAGTATAACGGGTTGATGAGCAGGAAGCAGCAAACAAAACGATCAGCAAAAATGAAAGGTGTATGAAGTAACGCATGGTATAGATTTATAAGAATGGATTCAAAATAAAATTACGCTCAAAGCGCATAACTTTTCACTATTTTAAATCTATTTAACGTGCACCTTAACCATACATTAACCTTGTAAAATGTTGGGCTGATTGGCTAATATTCTGGGTTATACATCAATGCCTCCAAATATCCATGGAGGTCTGCCGGCTTACTAATTTTTGTAAGTCCCAGTTCTAGTAATTTTAATGAAACTGCTTTTGCAATCTCCAGTGAAATAAACCTGAGTTTTGTCAAATTTGGGTAAACTCTACCAGCGTCCAATTCAGATTGATCGATGCAATTGGCCAAAGCTGTAGCCGCCACCATAAATGTGTCATCGGGCAAGTGGCTAGGTTTCATGCCAATGCAAGCCAAACCAATGCCCGGGAAAATGTAAACATTATTGCCTTGTGCAGTGGTGTATGTTTTGCCATGCCATTCAAAATCTGGGAAAGGGCTACCACTTGCAAATATTGCCTGACCGTTACTATAAGTATAGGCCTCAGCGGCTGTGCATTCAGATTTACTGGTCGGATTAGAAAGTGCAAATATGATTGGGCGTTTATTGATAGTCGACATGGTTTCAATTACCTCTTGTGTAAATGTGCCACCCGCTCCAGAGGCTCCTATCAGTACGTTGGGCTTGAGGTGTTTGATGGCTTCTATGAAATTCATATGAGAAGTATCATGAGCATAAGGCAAATTGTGAGGAAGTAAATCTGTCCTGGATTGTACTAAAAGTCCGTTGATGTCCACAAACCATAACCTATTGTGGGCTTCTTCTTTTGTAAGTCCTTCTTCTATCAGCGCACTGACCATCAAATCAGCTATTCCCGTGGCTGCAGATCCAGCCCCAAGGAATAAAATAGTACTATCTTTAAATGGAATGCCTGAAATCCTGCTTGCAGACAATACACCTCCTAGCGCAACTGCAGCGGTGCCTTGGATATCGTCATTGAAGCACAATATTTGATGCTGATATTTATTGAGTATTTCGTAGGCATTGGGTGTCAGGAAATCTTCAAATTGTATCAGAACATCTGGGAATTTATCTCTGATCGCCACAATGAATTCGTCCAAAAGTTCAAAATAGGGCGCTCCTACCATTCTCTTGTGTGGATAGCCAAGATAGAGCAAATCATCCAAGTATTCTTCATTATTCGTGCCGACATCAAACATGATGGGCATGCAAAATTCTGGTCTGATGCCTCCACCAGCGACGTAAAGAGACAATTTGCCGATCGGAATGCCCATGCCATTTGCACCCAGATCTCCAAGCCCAAGGATTCTCTGGCCATCCGTAACTACAACGACTTTCACATCCGTTTCTGGCCAGTTATCCAGTATCTCCCGGATTTCACCTTTATCTTCCGGTGTTATGAAAAATCCTTTATCATTCCTGTAAATCTGCGAAAACTCCTTACAAACTTGCCCAACCGTTGGTGTGTAAATGATGGGAAGCAGCTCTGCAAAGTTTTGCATGATCGTTTTATAAAACAACTGCTCATTGCGATCTTGCAATGCCGACAAAAAAATGTACTTTTCAATATCAGACTCTTTCCTTCTGATATTGGTCATTACGCGATTGATCTGTTTTTGTTGCGAACCAACTGAATAGGGTAGCAATCCTCGCAAACCAAGTTCTTGACGTTCCTCTTTGGTAAAAGATGTAGACTTACTGATCTTCCGATCGCGTAGTACTTCAACACCTCTTTTATTGGTATTCAAACCCATATAAATATGTATTGGTGAAGACTAGACTGCTTCCAGTTCTTCTTCTAATTCTTCAGTTGTAAATTCATCTTTTTCATCCACAATCTCGTCTATCTCATACTTGAGATTACCGATGATAAATTCTTGTCTTTCCGGTGTGTTTTTGCCCATGTAGTAGGATAGAATGTCTTCTATATTGGTCTTGTCTTGCATGATGACAGGATCGAGTTTGATGTTGTCACCAATGAAGTCTTCAAATTCGTTGGGGCTGATTTCTCCCAATCCTTTAAATCGTGTGATCTCTGGTTTACCCCTCAATTTTTTGATGGCGTCTTGTTTCTCTTTTTCAGAATAACAATAAAACGTTTTCTGTTTATCTCTCACCCTGAATAAAGGCGTATCCAAGATATAAAGATGTCCTTGTTTGACAAGGTCGGGAAAAAATTGCAGGAAGAAAGTCAAAAGCAATAATCGGATGTGCATACCATCCACGTCAGCGTCGGTAGAAATTACTACTCGGTTGAATCTCAAATTTTCGATGCCGTCTTCAATGTCAAGGGCATGTTGGAGCAGATTGAATTCTTCGTTTTGATAAACCACCTTTTTGGTCATGCCGTAACAGTTGAGTGGCTTACCCCTCAAAGAAAAAACCGCCTGTGATTCTACATTGCGTGCTTTTGTAATCGACCCACTTGCCGAATCTCCCTCGGTGATAAAAATAGTAGAAGCCAGTTTGGTCTCGTCAAGTACTTTTTTATTGTTGTCATTGAGGTGGACTCTACAATCTCTCAATTTTTTATTGTGTAATGCTGCCTTTTTTGCCCGATCGTTTGCAAGTTTTTTGATGCCAGAAATTTCCTTGCGCTCCCGCTCACTTTGCTGAATTCTTTTGAGCAAAGTATCTGCTACATCTTTGTTTTTGTGCAGGTAATTATCAAGGTGAGTCTTCAAAAAATCAGTGATAAATCCCCTGATAGTCTGACCTTCTGGAGAAATATTCTGCGATCCAAGTTTTGTTTTGGTTTGTGATTCAAATACTGGTTCTTCTATTTTAATACTTACTGCACAAACAATAGAACTCTGCACATCTCTGGTGTCGAAGTTTTTATTGTAAAACTCTCTGATCGTTTTTACATAAGCTTCTCTAAAAGCAGCCAAATGCGTACCTCCTTGGGTGGTATTTTGACCATTGACAAAAGAATAATATTCTTCACCATATTGTTCTCCGTGTGAAACTGCTACTTCGAGGTCATCACTTTTGAGGTGAATGATTGGATAGCGCAAGGTAGATGCATCCACTTTCCGCTCCAATAGATCCAGCAAGCCATTTTTAGAAACCAATGTTTTACCATTGTAATTCATCTTGAGTCCAGCATTGAGGTAGGCATAGTTCCACAACTGGTTCTCTACAAATTCATAACGATATCTATAATTTTTGAAAATGGATTCGTCTGGAATGAATTCAAAATAGGTGCCATTTGCGTTGGTAGTTTTTTCGATCTTGGATTCCTTCAAAATAGATCCACCTTCAAACTCTACAGTTTTACTTTCGCCTTCGCGGTAAGAAGCTACTTTGAAGTATTTTGAAAGTGCATTGACGGCTTTGGTACCAACACCATTGAGACCAACAGATTTTTTGAAAGCCTTACTATCATATTTTGCACCCGTATTGATTTTGGAAACGCAATCAACTACCTTACCTAAGGGAATACCCCTACCGTAATCTCTTACGCGCACCACCCCTTCTTGAATCGTAAGGTCGATTGCTTTGCCATGGCCCATGACAAACTCATCAATACTGTTGTCAATTATTTCTTTGAGCAAAACATAAATACCATCATCGGTAGAAGAGCCGTCACCCAATTTACCGATATACATACCAGGCCTCAAACGGATGTGTTCCTTCCATTCGAGCGTCCTTATGTTGTCTTCATCGTATTTTACTTCTTGATTACTCATGAATCTTCTTAAATTTTATAATAATTAGGTATAGTCATCGGGCTTTTATTGGGGTCTATTGAAGTCGCGTTACAAAGGTGAAAAATTAAATTTAAAAATTTTTCATCGCATGCAACTAAGATTTAATTTAAATCAATCTAAAAATGTGGACATAACACATGAAATTATTATTACATCTTACTTTTTTTAAAGATTAAGGGAAAACCCTAGATTTTTGGCAATGTATTTGCAATATAGTCTTTGTGTTCAGGTTATTAAGGATTTTAATTCGAAAAGAGGTTAGAGCGGGGGTAAACTAGCCTCTTTTTTTTTATTCTAAATCCAAAACAACACCATCAAGTCTGTCAACATCAAACCCTCCTTCCTTCAAAAAGTTTCACAATTTCTCTGTCGTTATCTCTGAATACTTCAGTAGAAATTCAGAATTTATCAAATATCATCCAAAATCCTGCGTTATTCCAATCGAAATAATGAGTATGAGCTTTTGTTTTAAACCAAAATTTGGCAAACAAGCTTTTTCACCAAAGTAAACGCCAACTTATTTTTTCAGACGAGACAGCTGGTCGTGAATTCAGTGTCATTTGTATATAATTTCAATCCAATACCTATCGGCAGTATTAATTTTACAAAACTGTTTTAGTTTTTTTCTGGCAACTATTTAAGACCAAATACAAGATAAAATCAATACAATAAGAAAATATCTACACTTTAATACATATTAAACATTTTTTTAATATAATTTTGTGTCACAAATTACTGCGATGAGTAAATTAAGTCAATTTTTTATCTTTTGTTCCGGAGCAGAGAAGTCTATTTTAGACCAAACCACTACGGAAACCAACAAATATGCCGGCATTGGTGCCACTGTTTTTTTCACAGGGGTATTTGCCATGATAGCATCTAGTTATGCTTTATACACCGTATTTCACAACTTCTGGGCTGCGACAGCTTTTGGTTTGGTGTGGGGTATCATGATTTTCAATTTAGACAGGTACATAGTTTCATCTATGAAAAAGAAAGGGAGATGGTTTCAGGATTTGAGTATGGCCATTCCGAGAATAGTTCTTGCCGTCATCATCAGTATCGTCATTGCTAAGCCGTTGGAGCTCAAAATATTCAGCAGTGAAATTCAAGCGGAACTTATCAGCATGCAGCAAGAAACTCGTAAAGAACATGAGGATAAGCTGAAAGCGAGATTTGATACAGACCTCAAAAAAATCGATGACGAACTTGCTGACCTCAATGGTGAACTGAAGAGAATGCGCAATCAGAAAGAATCACTCCATGCACAAGCTATGGGTGAGGCGGATGGTACGGGCGGTTCCAAAATCAGAAATATGGGCCCAATTTACAAAGCCAAAGTTGCTACTGCACTTGCTGCAGAACAAGAATTCTTAGCGCGTAAGACTGAGTTAGATCCCAAAATTCTTGAAAAAGAAGCTAAAAAGAAAGAAATTTTAGCAACCCAACAAGCAGAATTGACTGCCCTTGAAAAAGCTTCTCTAGATGGTTTTGCCTCTAGAATCGAAGCACTGGACAGGATTGGTGCAAAATCCAATGCCGTTTTAATGGCAAGTTTATTCATCATGCTCCTTTTCATCGCTATCGAAACGGCACCCTTATTTGTAAAGCTGATTTCAGATAGATCACCTTATGATTACATCCTCAACAAAATGGAAACGGATGTTGAGCTCGACCATAAGGAATACACCACTTTGAAGAAATTGAGAACTCAAACCAAGTTGGACTTTGAAAGCCAAACGACTTCTCACAAAAATACAGAAGAGATCAAAGCTGAAAACGAGTTGTTCACCCATGCAATCAAAGGTGAAGTTGAATCACTCAAACAAAATACCAGTGGTTTGAAAGATTACCTCAGAAGAGGCAAAATTTTGAATGCGTAAGTAGACGGTAAAAAACGCACAATAATTTTAAAATATCAAAAGGTTCTGAGGATTACCTTTTTGTAGTTGGGGTATTTTATTTTTTAATTTCCAAGAATGGTGGGATCTCCTCCAACACAAATGGTCTGGTTTGAGCTTATGGTTCCGCCACTGACACTATTGACCTCAACCAGTGCATTTGCCATTGAGCTAGAAGAGCATGAAGGATTGCTGACTGTCACAGTATAGGTGGTATTGAGCGAAGGAGAAACTGTGATACTTGCATTGGTAGATCCTGTATTCCATAAATATTGACTACCACCAGAAGCAGTAAGGGTTGTGGATGAGCCAGCACAAATAGTGAGACCTCCTGTGATTGCTGCAACTGGAGGCGCTTGTATGGTTACTGAAGCTACATTAGAAAATAAGTTTGTACAACCATTTGAGGCATTATTTACAAAGAGACGGTAATATTTCACACCTATAGCAGAAGAAGGTGGAGTATAACTCAAAGTATTGTTCCCTGTTCCTGTTGCATTTGTCCAGCCAGAAGTTCCATTGTTACTCACTTGCCATTGATAAACAATGCCAGAGGTATTCCCAGAAATAGTGGCAGTAAGCATTTGTGCGTCTCCTTGACACTCTGTGATGGGACTAGGCTGGGTACTGACGGTATTATTTCCAATGGTAACCACGTTTCCAGAAACTGCATTACAAGAACTATCATCCAAATTTGGAGATGAAGTTGCCACAACAATGCGGTAAATTCTATTGGAGTAAGTTGATGGAATAGGACTCGGCATATTGTAGGTCGTGGAAAAAGAGTTACCACTACCCGGAAAGCTTCCTTGCGTACCAGTCGTTAAATCTGTCCAAGTCCCGCCACTATCAGTAGAATATTGCCATTTATACCAGCGATATTGTTTTAAATCGTCTGTTATCTGGGCTGTGAGGGAAGCGTTTTCATCACCGATGCAAATTTTGCCTGGGGTCACAACTACAGATGGTTCGCAAATCCCTACAAAAATGTCATCGATGAGCCAGTCATTACCATCACCCCCAGTATTGTTATTTCTCACAGAGAAAGTAGCTGTCGTATTGTTTCCGGTGTTGAATGTAAATCCTACATTTTGCCAACCACTTGCTGTAACATCACCTGTTGAAAATAATCCCACACCATCTACTAAAAAAGTAAGATTTGGCTTGATAGGTCCAGCGGGGTAGATATTCCTGATGTAAAAGCTGAATTGATATCGGGTATTTGGACAAAGGTTGGGTATTGTCTTTTCAAAAGCAATGTCAGGAGCAAAAGCTGCATTGACCAGCATCATGTAACCACCCACATCTCCTGTTGTATGATCTTCGGAAAGTACGTCCCAAGTACTGAATACTTGCTGATTACCAGCTGTCGCAGGGTCGCAATCAGTTTGATTGACGATGGAGTACAAACCATCATCGGGCCCAGCACATGTAATGTTTACAAATCCATATGAAGTCTCGGTACTAGGAAGTGCTGGTCCGGTTTGCGCTGTTCCAGAACCAAAATCGCCATTGGGAAATCTATTTTGCCCGACAGGGTTGATACACAAGGTAGGAACAGGACAGGCAGTACCTGAGTTGCCTACAACTACTTTTTGTTCTTTTACACAAAAGGTAGAACCTGATGTTGTCACACGGAGATAATATTCACCTGGTAGCAATCCTGTGATGGTGTTACCACCTGATAAGGTTGATGCATTTACATAAGTGCGGTTGATTGCAGAAATCCACGACACCTTCGAACTCCCAGATACCCCATTAATGGTGATGCTTCCATTTGCATTATTACAACCTGTTGCATTGGCTACAGATACACTGGTATAAAGGGAATTATTTACATAAGTCAGTGTGATTGGAAGTGTCCTGCACGTACGGAGTGAAGTTTTATCTCTGATGGTAACCGTATAATTTCCTACACCGAGACCTGTAATATTGCTTCCAGCGCTGACCCAAGTTGTGCCATTGATGCTGGCTTCATACCTGGTATCGTTATAATTTACAAATTCCAAAAATCCATCTGTACTTGTGCAACCTGTAGGATTGGAAGGTACAACCTGCATCGTACCTTGACAATCTGTGATGTATTCTGAAATAGTAGCTGCCCAACCTGACGAATTATTTGAACCATTGGAAATGAATCGAAAAGTTATGCACGTTCCTGTTGAAACAATATATCCTGGAGAAGTTGTACCGCAATAGGTTCCGATGACAGGACTGCTGGTGTTGGGCCCATTGTAAATGATCAATCTGTCATTCGCGCAACCACTACTACTTTGCAGACTAAAAGCGGTAAAATTGAATGCTATAGAATTGCTGTTCCCAGAACAAAAAGTTTTTGTAAAATCTTGATTATTGCCATAATTACTGCCGCTTCCTCCACTGTCATAAAAATTTCCTGAAGTGGTAGTGACATTGACATTACTCATATTATAATTCTGAGCATGTGCGGCACTGCTTATAAAAAATAATATGGCAATTACTACCAATACTGATTGGACACGATGCATATTGAACAAAAGGTTAAATTGTTACTAACCTAATGGGCAAACTTAATGCCAGAAAAACCTATAAAAAGGCGATTTCAATAAGTAAAAAGAGTTAAATAATTTAGCACCATTATATGTAATGTAGTCAGCCAACATTACATATGAAGTAATAAGTGATAGATTACTCTTTAGTATCCAATATTTTAGGATACACTTTACTTAAGCCATATAAGGTAGCAAAGGAGATTACCAAATAAATTAAACCTGCAGTATAATTTCTAAAAATAATGTGTCCCGATCCAAATAAAAAGCTGTAGATGCCTATAGTACCTAGGACCATACACAAAATACCAGCGGGTACCTTCCAGTAAGGATCTTCAATTTCGTCTAGACGGATGCCGTCTTTTAAGGCCATTTCTCTCACTTTGGCCCAGCCAGGACCACCAGGTTTTGTTTTTTTGAGAAAGCTATACAATTTTTCTTTATCACTTGGTTTTGTGACCAGTGCGGTAATAATCCATACAGCAGTGGTAATAGCTACTCCGATAATTAATTGCCAATGACTTTCTATGACTGCAAAGCCGATTTTGGTGTGAATGATGTTGAAATAAATTGCAATGAGGAAACTGGAAATCATGGCTGCAATTTCAGAAGCTGCATTGATTCTCCACCAAAACCACCTAAGAATAAAAAGAAGTCCCGTTCCAGCGCCTATTTGTAGTAGAATATTGAAAGTTTGCAATGCATTTTCCAAAACCAAAGCAAGCAACATCGTCAAACCCATTAAAACAAAAGTAGAAATACGACCTACCCAAAGCAATTCTTTTTCTGAACTTTCAGGCTTCAAAAATCTCTTGTAGAAATCAAAAACTATATAAGAAGAGCCCCAATTGAGGTGTGTTGAAATGGTTGACATATAAGCCGCTATCAAGGAAGTAACAATGATGCCTAATACCCCATGTGGTAAAAAAGTAAGCATTGCAGAGTAACCTAAGTCATCCTTGGCAATGGAAGCTGCATGCGGGAATGCTGCTTTGATACTTTCAATATCTGGAAATACAATGATGGAACAAAGAGCTACTATGATCCATGGCCATGGCCTGAGTGCATAATGCATAGCATTAAAAAACAAGACTGATTTTACAGCATTACTTTCATCTTTGGCAGCAAACATCCTTTGGGCAATATAACCACCTCCTCCAGGTTCTGCTCCAGGGTACCAAACAGACCACCATTGCACTAGAACCGGAATCAAGAGGATCACTAAAAACTCTTCTGGCCTGCTCATGGAAGGG
The DNA here is from genome assembly GCA_029567325.1 of Bacteroidota bacterium. Classification (GTDB taxonomy): domain Bacteria; phylum Bacteroidota; class Bacteroidia; order Chitinophagales; family Saprospiraceae; genus JADKBO01. Next base: position 18,238 of record JAKQLF010000228.1, read on the forward strand.
AAAAAGTCCATTTTACTTTTTATGGCTTCGTGGCTGAGTAGATTGGCCATTCCACCAATTTTTGGATGTTGCAGGGAATAATATGCGGCCATAATTGAACCACCAATGGCCATGAAAAATTGAAAGAAATCTGTAATCAGTACGCCTTTAAATCCCCCTAAAGAGCTGTAAATAACCGTAATGGTACCAGCAATGAGGATGGTTTCTATAGGCGACAATCCTAATAAAACTCCACCGATTTTGATTGCAGCCAGTGAAACACTCGCCATGATCATGATGTTGAAGAAAAATCCTAGGTAAACAGCTCTAAAACCTCTTAAAAATGCGGCATCTTTCCCTGAGTAACGCAATTCATAAAATTCAATATCGGTAAGTATTCCTGATTTTTTCCACAGTCTTGCATAAATGAAAACTGTCAACAAGCCGGTCAATAAGAAGGCCCACCAAGCCCAGTTTCCGGAAATGCCGTGTTGTCTTACGATATCTGTAACTAAATTGGGTGTATCTGTGGAAAAAGTGGTAGCAACCATAGACACTGCTAGCAGCCACCAGGGCATATTGCCGCCCCCGTTGAAATAATCTGTAGAACTTTTATTGGCCCTTGATGTCCAAAATCCAATGAATAGAGAGATTAAGAAAAAGGCAATCAGAATGCCCCAGTCCAGACCATTGAGCAGCATAATAACAAATTGTTGAAGTGTTTAAAAATTACCATCCAAAACAATTTCCGCGTATCAAGTGGTCAAAGTCTAAATATATTAAACAAATGTGGCACGATAGATCAATGTATTTTGAGACCAATAGGTCGTTTCTACACATCAAAATAAATACGAAAAAAATGCTTTCTTTTGGTATACGAATCTAATCTACACCAATTTGGTAAACACCCACAAAAATCAGATAAAAAATTTCTCATTTCACTATTTCTCGCCGCTGACAAGTGCGGGAAAAGGTGTCCCGCAGATCGCGCAGATGAACGCAGAAAAGGTGTCCCACAGATTGCGCAGATGAATGCAGAAAGAAAACTCAGTGAAGATCCCCGGGAAACAAATTCCTTCAGTAAAAAAACTCAGCGAAGATCAGCGAGATCAGCGGGAAACAAATTCCTTCAGAAAGAAAACTCAGCGAAGATCAGCGAGATCAGCGGGAAACAAACTCCTTCAGTAAAAAAACTCAGTGAAGATCAGCGAGATCAGCGGGAAACAAACTCCTTCAGAAAAAAACTCAGTGAAGATTCTCGAGATCAAAGGTTTTGAGATTAAAATTCCTCTTCAACTTCGTCAACTTTTTGGGTTTTCACCTCAGTCTGATCATAACCTGGCCTTAAGTTTACGTACTTGCTGCAATCGGTTTCCACCAACTTATCCGCAGGTTCAGCAAACTGTTCTGTCGTATTGAGTCCACATTTGGGGTCAGCCTCGATTTTCTTAAGGAATGTTTCGAAAAATGGTCTGGCCATGACTGACCCCTGACCATCTGCCAAAGTATTGAATCTGATGAATTCATGATCTCCACCGACCCAGGTAGCTACCACAATATTGGGTGTAAAGCCAACAAACCAACCATCCTTGTAATCATTGGTCGTCCCTGTTTTACCAGCGACAACACTTTTGACTCTAGGCTGTATGATGCTTGCCACATATTTGAGCATGTCTACAATTACCCAGTTGTAAGAAGGATTGATCACTTTTTTTTGCTCTGGCAAAGCACTGTATATAACCCTGCCATTTTTGTCTTCAATCCTTGAAATAAAGAAAGGTTTACTCACCACACCATTATTGGCAAATGCAGTATATGCAGTAGCCATATCCATCACCGAAAGTTCTGGTGTGCCTAGACAAATGGAAGGTGCTTTAGGAATCTTATTGATGTCAATGCCCAGATCACTTACAAAACTTCGCACGCGCTCTACATTTCCAATTTCCTTCATTAAATAAACTGAAATCGAATTCTTTGACTCCTTCAGTCCATCTCGTAACGTAAACGAACTCCCTGAATTTTTACCTTCAGCATTACTAGGACACCAGGTCGTTTCCAACTTGAAATTTGGATCACCTGCTGGAATACAGTATCTCACATCTTGCACTTTAAAACAAGGTGACATTGCTTGATCAATGATGGCAGTACCATAAATAAATGGTTTGAAAGTGGAACCAACTTGACGGTTGGAAGTAACGTGGTCAAATTGGAAATATTTGTGGTTGATGCCCCCTACCCAAGCCTTTATCTCGCCAGTTTTGGGATCTACCGCCAAAGAACCAAACTGTAAATGTTTTAAATAATACCTCACAGAATCCATTGGCGACATAGTCACACTCTTTTCTCCTCCTGTGTTGTAATCAAAAACCTTCATTTGTACAGGTTTTGCAAATACTTTGTCGGCGTCTGTTTTTAACTTATTCCAGGCACTTTTGAGCGTCGGCCAATGTTCTGACTCAAGTATGAGTCGATAAGTGTCGGCTTGATCACTTGATATGGTCTTACTTTTGATAAGATTATCGAGGTGTTTTTTGTCTTTTTCTGCGGCAAATAATCTAAAGATATCACCATCATACAATCTTGACCCAGGAATATCCAGGTAAATGTCTTTAGAGACATCTTTCAAATATTCTTTGCGCATTCCTATAAATCGCTCTGAATTGCGCATAGCGGTAATCAAAAGATTGTTGCGTTGTTCTTTTTGTTTGGCATCAGCCTTGTAAGTCCAGGGATCCATTCCTTTCCAAACGGTGTCATACCTTTTCTGGAGAGTACCCATGTGTGAGAGCGCAGCAGCTTCTGCATGTTTTTGCATATTTGCATCAATGGTGGTATATATTTTGAGGCCACTGGTATTGATGTCATAATTGGTACCGTCCGGGGCTTTGTATTTGTCTTGAGCTAATAATTTCTTCACCCATTTCGTAAGTTCAACTCTGAAATAAGTTGCTGACCCAGTATAGTGATCTTCACTTTTGAATTTACTTAAATCTAATTCTCTGCTACTGTATTTTTTAAAATCAGCATCTGTCAGCTTTCCGGTTTTGTTCATTTGCATCAAAACCACATTTCTTTGGTTGAATGCATTTTCGGGATTGATTTTGGGGTTATAGATATTTGGATTTTTGAGCATGGCAACTAAAATAGCCGCTTCATCTGGCAGTAATTTGCTCTGATCCTTACCAAAATAAATTTTTGAAGCAGTGCCTACCCCGATGGCATTGTACCAAAAATCAAATTTATTGAGGTACATGGCTAATATTTCTTCCTTGGTATACCTTTTTTCAAATTCTACGGCAATTACCCATTCTTTGAGTTTTTGCCAGACCCTTTTCACTTTATTTTTAGCGTATTCTGTAAAGAACTGTTTGGCCAGCTGCTGTGTGATGGTACTACCACCGCCTCTTTCGCCAGCAAAGATTACAGCGCGCATGACACTTCTGATATCGATACCATTGTGCGAGTAAAAACGCTCATCCTCCTTGGCTACGAGTGCATTGGTAATCAAAGGGTTGATGTCTTTAAATTCCAACCAAACTCTATTGGTTGTAAAAACTTTGCCAAGTTCTGAGCCATCTCTTGCCAAGAGCACAGAAGCTATTTCATAATTGGGATTTTCTAGTTCTTGTGTATCTGGAAGTAATTTCTTGGATATATAAAAGAAGGTAACCCCAGCTGTAAGCACCATTGCAAATGTTCCCAACCAGATCAATTGGATGATCGTTTGCTTCCAACCACTCGTTTTTGTTGCCATAATTAAATTTAGATGAGCAAAGTTACATTTTTGTAACCAATTACATATTAATTAAAATCCAAATATTTTCATTGTTTTAATTATTGATTACAGTAAACAGAACGCAAAATAGACCTCATTTAGCTCAATTGTTGACATTTTTTCATGAATGGGCCAATTCAGAACATGGTATTAGTCCGCCATTGATCCATTTTAAATATATTTGCGGCCAAAACACAGGGGTAATTTATGAATGTTTCTAAAAAGTGGTTGGGCAGATATTTGGATCTACAAGGTTTTGATGATTCAAAAATCGAAGATATGCTCACCTCTCTGGGCTTAGAAGTAGAGGGAGTAGATTTACATGAGAGTGTAAAAGGTGGTTTACAAGGTTTGGTAATAGGAGAGGTGCTGACTTGTGAAAAACATGAAAATGCGGATAAACTATCTGTTACAACCGTAAATGTAGGTGGTGAAAGTCCATTGCAGATCGTCTGTGGAGCTCCAAATGTGGCTGCAGGTCAAAAAGTAGTTGTTGCTGTCGAAGGTGCTAAATTATTTCCTAGTACTGGGGATCCTTTTGTCATCAAACGAAGCAAAATACGGGGCGTTGAGTCCCAAGGTATGATTTGTGCTGAAGACGAAATTGGACTAGGTGCTAGTCATGCTGGCATTATGATATTGGATGAAAATGCAATAGTAGGTACACCAGCCTCACAATATTTTCATGTCGCCAACGACACAGTTTTTGAGGTAGGTTTGACTCCAAACAGATCAGATGCCACCTGTCACCTAGGAGTTGCCAGAGATCTACACGCGTATCTTACCATCAATGAAACATATGATGGAGCGCTCAATGACCCGGGTACACAAACATTCCATATTGATAATACAGCCCATACTTTTGATGTCTCTGTTGAGCATGCAGATTGTAAGCGATACACAGGTCTTACTTTGACAAATGTGAAGATAGGACCTTCACCACAATGGATCAAAGATCTACTTGGAGCCATAGGTGTAAAATCCATCAACAATGTGGTGGACATCACCAACTTTATATTACACGAGTATGGCCAACCATTACATGCATTTGACGCAGATAAACTTGCTGATAAAAAAATAAGGGTTACTAAATTACCTTCTGGAACAGAGTTTCACGCCCTTGACAATCGCACCTTCAAACTTTCAGAAAATGATTTGATGATTTGTGACGGAGCAGGAAATCCATTGTGCATAGCAGGTGTTTATGGCGGCAAGGATAGTGGAGTTACAGATAACACGGTCAATATTTTCTTGGAATCTGCTCATTTTGACGCAGAGTCGGTAAGGAAAACCAGCATGCGTCACAACCTGAGAACAGATGCAGCCAAAGTTTTTGAAAAAGGTAGTGATCCCAATGTGACAGTTGCAGCCATAAAAAAAGCAGCCATCTTGATGGTTGAATATGCAGGGGCAATCGTAAGTTCTGAATTGGTGGATGTTTATCCGGAGAAAATACAACCCAAAGAGATCATATTAAAATATCAAAAAGTAAGGGATTACATAGGAGCCAATATTTCTGATGATGAAATTCACAACATTCTGCATGCCCTAAATATGGGTATCAAAAAAATTGAGCAGGAATCTTTGAAAGTATCTGTTCCTACCAATAAAGTAGACGTACTCAGAGATGTGGATTTGATTGAAGAAATTCTCCGCGTTTATGGTTTTAATAATGTGGGTATTCCTGAGCAGGTTACCAGCAATATTACTTATTCTACTTATCCAAATCCTCAAAAACTGAGGAATAAACTATTGGATCTCTTGGCAAGTAATGGTTTTTATGAAATGATGGGTCTATCTCTGATAGAATCCAAGTTGTGCAAAGATACTTTGGGATTGAAAGAAGAGGAATTGGTTTTAATCAATAATACCTCCAACATCTCACTGGATGCAATGAGACCCGATATGATGATTTCAGGCTTAAAATCCGTGGCTCACAATTTAAACAGACAAATGAATAATTTGAAACTGTGTGAATTTGGCAAGCAGTATCGCAAAATCGGAGATGAATTTGAAGAAAAGTCTATCATCTCTGTCTTGATGTCAGGAATGTCAGGTGAAGAATCATGGAGATCAAAAGTCAAAGAAATTGACTTTTTTGACATAAAAGGTATCATTTTAAAAGCACTAAGCTCTATTGGTATTCAGGATTTTGCGGTCGAAGAAATTGCCAATGATGCTCGTTTTGCTTATGGCCTGGAACTGTCAAAGGCAAATAAATTGATTGCGAAGTTTGGCTTGGTCAATTTGAATATCCAACAAGAAATGGATGTGAGACAAAAGGTCTTTTACGGAGAGTTATTGTTTGATAATCTTTTGACGTTGATTGATAAATCAGGGGTACAAATGACACCTATAAGCAAGTACCCAAGCGTGAAACGAGATTTGGCCTTTATAGTAGATGACGCTGTGAAATTCAATGACATTGAAAAGACATCAAAAAGGACTGCAAAAGACCTCTTAAAGGAGGTTTCTATGTTTGATATTTATAAAAATGAAGATCAAATTGGTAAGGGAAAGAAATCAATTGCCATCAGATTTACCTTTGAGGACGTTGATAAAACACTCACGGACAGTCAGATAGAACAAGTCATGAATAAGTTGATGAAGATATATGAAACCGAGTTTGGCGCGATTCTTAGAACATAATATGGTTATCTAGAGGCGTGTAAAATTTTATTTCATTTTGTATATGTTAAAATTCATACACTTCAAATTATTTTATTTAACTTTGTAGAGTTGCTTTGCAATTGAAGGTAAGTATTCAGTGAGGTATGGAACTTTTCCTAAAAATATTTATTTAATTTATTTATTAGTTGATTGTTGTTAGCTATGCTGTGCAATGGTTTATAGCTGCGTCATAAAAGCAAATGGTTAATTGTTTGGATACTATGTAGAGGGATACAAAAGTGATATCCCTCTCTTTTATTTAGCCTTGGACACAAGAATTACACCAAGTATCACAAGGACTGTACCGATCAATTGACCAAAATTAAAATCTTCACCTAAGAATATTTTTGAAAGTATAATGGTACTTATGGGTCCTATACTTGCTATGATAGAAGCATTGGATGAACCAAGTCTCTTGATTCCTTCAGATATCATGAAGGAAGGCAATACAGTTGCGAAAACAGCCATGGCCAAAGCATACCAATACACTTCGGCTTGAAAAATGGGAAAGGAGAAGCCATTGGCAAGTATGGTATGCAAAATCACACAAACACAAGAAACCATCATGGCCAAAGCTGTAAAACGGAGTGTTCCAAATTTGGGAATCAACCATTCACTACCCACCAAATAGGAGCCATATGTTAAAGCACTCAAAAAGACCAACGCGCCACCGAATAAAAGAAATTTTTGATCTGCTACATTGGTGTCAAAAACAAAAGCCGCGAGTACTCCCAAATATGTGATGATGATTGCCAGGGTTTGAATCTTTTTAATTGGTTTTTTGAAAAATGCAAAATTGATCAGGACAACTAGGGTTGGGTAAATGAATAAAATGATGCGCTCTAGCCCTGCACTGATGAATTGCAGTCCCCAAAAATCAAAATAGCTGGCAATATAATAACCCAAAAACCCAAAAAGTACGACATACAAATAGTCTTTTTTTACTTCTTTTTTTATTGGATTTTTACTTGAAACATACCAATAGATAGCAACGTAAAATGGAAGAGAAAATAACATTCGCAGTAACAGAAGGTAAATGGCATTGATCTCATACCTGTAGGATAACTTTACCATAACCGCCTTTGTAGAAAAAAAGATGGCTCCTGCTACTACCAACAAAACTGCCTCCAACCTATATTTTGGAGTATTTTTTACTTGTACATTCATCGCACAAGAATAAGTAAATCAAAAGGTAATTCAGTAATTCAGAAAGTTGGATATTTTGCAAATTGACACGAATCTACAATACTCAATGCAGGCGTTTTTGTTAATTTAAAGCCCTAATGCAACGCATTTGATAGCTAAATGAAAGAAGATGAAGTCATTAAATTTTAATAAATCTAGAAAAGGTACCTCCGTAATTTACGATAATTACACCTTTGTAGTTGGTTTCAAACTCAATGCTATTTTCACTTTTTATCACTGGAATCCATTGACCATCTGAAGTATGGGCTGTTATCAACATATCAGACAGATCTACTTCTGAGTAAATTCTATCAGAAAAAACTGATGGATAAAGTAAAGAGCCTTTTGCATCACATATCGATATATCTGAATAAAAGACATCATTTTCATATGATACGGTACGCAATCGGTAAAATTTTGCGGCATTAAATTTGGGTAATTGACTTTCAAAATTTTTCTGAAATACAGAAAAGTCAATTTCTTTATAAACGGACCACTTACTACCATCTTTGGATGATTCCAAAAAGATGGCTTTGGTGTCCTCAAGGCCTTCCATTTGCCATGCGATGAGTTGACTTGAGCCCAAAGTTTTGCAAGATAATTGAGTAATTTTTACTGGCAACACAATGGCATTTGAACTTTTAAGCATTGGCAGGTCACCTGTATTGGCATTATTGCCATTGGCCAACATTCCCGCTGCATAAAAAGTAACTTGATCATCAGGTGAATTTATAAAACTTGCTTTCCATTTTGCATTGTATGTCAGTATTGTATCTGTGTCAAAATTTAATGCTGGCGCATGTGCCAAGTATTGCCTTCCATCAATTGGATCTTCTGGCCTCACGCTGACGGATGCACCTGGATCAATGATAAACTCTCCGGCGTTACTATATCCAGTAGGATCATTGGCATCGACTTTTAGAGCAACCAGTTCGAATCCTCCTCTTTGGATAGTAGGGGAAACTTTGGTAATGGAAACACTGATGTCATAAATGCTGTCTTTTTCAATTTTTGGTGGCAAGTCAAGAATCATATCGCCAATCAAATTGATATTGATTCTATTGTGGCATTCACCACAGAAACCTTCTCCCGGGGCATTGGTTGTTCCCGTAGGAGGATTGTTTGAATATGAGATCATTAGTATGCCTGATATGAGGCCTAAGATCAACTTGTAAGTAGCGGTCATGGGTAAAGTCCTTTTTTCAAATGCAAAGATATTGCAATATGTTTGTTACTTCGAGGGGGTAAACCATTAATTATAGTTCATTTGTAACTATTTATTATTGCTCAAACGAGCCTCGATTGACGAAAAATTGCCTGATTTTTTGAAAAGAAATCAACCACCTAAATAGTTGCGTTTATTTTTGACTATAAAAATGGTAGCCACCCGTTTATCTTGTTTCGCAAGATGATGTAATATTTCAACAATTGTCTTTTAAACCTGCTGGTAGATTGAGTATTTTTACGTGATGCGGGGGATTTTATCAAATCGTGGCCGGGGTCTTGGATTTCAGAACCCCAAGAGCCAAATTTTCTACTGTCTTTATTGATTTGTTTTTCCACCATGATTAATACGCGGTGCAAAACTACACTTATTTTCTGAAGAGAATTTGAAGTTTATTGAGGTATGTTGTGGGGGGGAAATCGGAGGAACGGAAACTGGGAGCAATGGGCAATTGGCTACGCCAGCAATGGGCAATGGGCAATTTTGCAATGGGCAATTGGCTACGCCAGCAATGGGCAATTGGCTGCGCCAGCAATGGGCAATTGGCTGCGCCAGCAATGGGCAATTGGCAACTCAGCAATTTTGCAAATAGCTTTTCGCCCCTTCTATTCTTTTACAGATGCAAGGCTTTGCGTCTCTTTAAATCTGAACTTTTTACTTTATGAACTTTCTACTTTATGAACTTTCTACTTTATTTCTTCCTCAATACCAGTTCGTGCAAACCATCTTTATGAAAATAATCAACTACAATTCCTGAATATTCAGCAATCATTTTCACAATGGATAAACCCAAACCCAGAGATTCCGGATTATCGTTGTCTCTGGCAAATCGATCAAAAAGCTGCTCTGGATTTTTGGTCAGTGGTTTTCCTGGGTTGGAAATTTTTAATTTATTTTCTTTGATCGTACAAGTGATATTCCCATCTGGTAAATTGTATTTAATCGCATTACTGAGCAAGTTACTGACCATGATTTCTGCCAAAGTTCGATTCATTTCAAAGCTCAACTCCTGATCAAACTGGTTGGTCAAAGTGATACCTTTGTGTTCCATACGTTCTTCAAAGTCTTGTTCACAATTCAACAAAACATCATTGATATTGACCGACTCAACATTATCATTGTAGTAACTTCTGATTCTGGAGAGTAAAACCAAGGCTTGATTGATCCTGGACAATTTATTGGTATTGGATAAGATGGTTTCAATGTCCTGATAGTCATTTTCTTGAAGATTGGGCGACTGTAGGAGAGATTCCAGTGAAGTTTTAATAACAGTTATGGGCGTTTGGAGTTCGTGGCTAGCGTTTTGAGTAAACTGTTTTTCAATTTGGAAACTCTTTTTTATTTGCCGGCCAATGTTGCCGTAAAAATCTGCTATTTCGCTTTCGACTTTGGAAGCATTGTGACTACCCCTTGGATCTTCAAATTTATTGAGATTGCGTAGTACTTCATATATTTTACGTTTATAGACTTTGAGGTGCCAACGCACAGTGCGAGTTTCTAACCACAAGACAAAAGTGACCATGAAAAAGCATAAAATACCCAAAATGAAGATCCAAATGCTTTGGGTATTGGTAATGAACGCAATTCCTGCTGCATAGCCCATGATGAGCACCATTATGGCAACTGTGGTTCTATAAGTCATGCCTCAATTGGTAGGTATGCAAAATTTATATCCAACACCATACAGTGTTTGTAAGTAATTTTCTACGCCTTCCTTAGCCAGTTTCTTTCTTAGATTTTTAAGGTGGGCATATAAGAAGTCAAATGAATAATTATCATCCATATAGTCACCCCACAAGTGTTCTGCTAAACTGTCCTTGGTAATAACCCTGTTTTTATTTCTAAAAAGGTAAAGCAGTATATCGTATTCTTTTTTGGTAAGATCGAGATCTTTGCCATTTATTTCCACTCTGCGTCCTTCAAAATGAAAGGTAAAATCCCCAAAATCCCCTTTTTCTTCTGTGGTAAACAGCTTGCGTCTGATTACCGCTTTGATCCGGGCATTCAACTCAGAAACGTGAAAAGGTTTAATGAGGTAATCGTCAGCGCCCAAATCAAGGCCCTTGACCCTATCGTCCAAACTGTCCTTGGCACTCACTATGATTACAGCCGTTTCTTTATGGCTTTCTTTGATGGTCGGCAGAAGATTGAGACCATTTCCGTCTGGTAGATTCAAATCCAATAGTATACAATCATAAGAAAAGTTGCTCAACTTATTTTGTGCTTCTTTAAAGGTAGTAGCCTCCTCAGTTATGTGATCTTCCTTTTTTAGAAAATAGGATATCAACTTTTGTAAATTTGGCTCGTCTTCAACAATTAGAAATTTCATCTATCAGCTCCTTTTGTTATAATGATGATTGCAGTCATAACCTTTTGGCATAACTGGCAATTTGAATTTCAAAGGTAACACACTGTTTGCACATATAATTGTCTTTCGCAAAGGGGACTATTGCAGCAAGCTTTGAAAAGAAAGTATTTTATTCTATTTTTTTGAAACTACATAATACTGATTTCAGGGATTTCTAAAAAATTAAGAATATAAAGAAATGGTGGCTAAAGCACATTTTTACTTCCCATAGTCCGCTGGATTTTGACAAGCAATTCTGGGTAAGTATAGAATAAATCATTTCTGGTATAAAATTGAACAGTATTTGAATCTTTTTTGGTAGAAATAGTTGCAAATTTACAGACTGATCTATTTTTTCAATTGTTATAAACTTGTTACGTTTAAATATAAGCGCTTCATGCCAAAGAAGTTATGGATTTTCTTCACGTTTTTGATCTGCTATGAAAACCTCAGGGCCCAACAGGAGATTATTGGCATTGATCTTTTAGAAAAAAAGCGATATGTTGAAATACCCTTTCAATACATCAATGGGCACATTGTCTTAGACGTGATGTTCCATGATATTTTTCCTGTAAAATTCATATTTGATACGGGCGCGCAAAACACAGTTTTATTCGAAAAAAGTTATGTGGATGTTTTTGGATTGAAATCTGACAGGTTCATTCCATTGAGGGGTGCAGACCTTACAAGTACCATTCAAGCAAGTATTGTACGCAATGTGAGGATGAAACTAGATGGTATCAAAAAAGTAGAAAGAGATATTTTGGTTTTGCCCACCAATTTTTTGAAATTGGAGGAAATGATTGGTATCAACGTGATTGGTATCATCGGGGCAGAATTTTTTCGTAACCTGGTCATCAAAATTGACTATGACCACCAAAAGCTAACTTTGTTTGAACCCAACCTTTTCAGTGAAAAGAACTTAAAAAACTTTTACGAACTCCCGGTTGATTTTGAAGACAATAAGTTTTATATCAAATCAGCAGTGCGTGTCAACAACCTTAGCGCTACCAAAGATTTGAGGTTATTGATGGATACAGGTGCTTCTCTTTCTTTTTTACTCAATACAAATTCTGACACTACACTGACTGTCCCACAAAAAATCTTGCCAAGCATTTTAGGCCAGGGATTGGGAGGTCCTATTTTGGGCTACATTGGTAAAGTTCACAGATTTAGCCTCGATTCATTTTCATTTCCAAATATATTGACCTATTTCCAAGACGATAATTTTGTAATTGTGGGTGAAAAAAATGCCCAACGCAATGGTTTATTGGGCAACCAGATATTGTCCCGATTTACCATTTTTGTTGATTATTTCAGAGGTAGAGTTTTTATGAAACCGCAGAAAAATTACAATAAGGATTTTAAATATGATTTGAGCGGCATAACACTTCACGCTTTTGGTCCAGAGCTCAATCATTTTTTTATTAAAGCGGTTCTAGATGACAGCCCAGCTTCTGAAATAGGATTGATGGCCGGAGATGAAATTGTCAAAGTAGGTTTTTGGGGTGCTTGGAGGTATGATCTTGAAGGTCTCACCGCAAAACTAGCTAGTAAACCAGGAAAACGTATAAAAATGGAAATCAAACGAGAAGGGAAAAAATATCAGAAGGAATTAATTCTGAGAGATCTTTTCAATTAGTCCTGTATTCTTCCAATTAGTTATAGTTTGGTGTCATTTATAGACCATATTATTTCATTTAGGGAAGTATTTAAAACAACCTCTGAACTCTTCTAATTTCCAAAAGGGCACAAAAAAAAAGGCAACCTGAAGAAACAGATTGCCTTGTCATAAATTGAGTAATGCCTTAACTAAGCAAATTCTTTAAATTCTCTTTCGTAATATTTAATCATCGCATTGATGTCTTTATCTATTTCCAATTCTGGTGCCAAACTGTAAATAATGGAGTGTTTTTCAAAATCTTCTTCCAAGGCCTCAGCAAGAATATCTAGACCATCTTTTTTCATTTTCAAGAAGAAATAGGTGATTGCTCGGCAATAAAGTAATTCTGCACCAAAAGTAAATTCTTCTGCCTCATCTAAAATTTGATTGGCTTCTTCATACAATCCCAATCTGATGATGAAGCAAACATAGTCAGACCAGTAAGTAGGATTGTCGCTACCCAATTGGGTTGCTTTATTAAAATTAATGGTTGCTTTGCTATAATCTTCTACTGCAACATATGCTTTGGCAAGAGCCATATAATATTCGTCTCTGTTTGAATCCAATTCGATTGCTTTGAAATAAGCATTTATTGCACTGTACCAATTTTGCTTAGCCTCAAAACATTGTCCCAAGTAGTAATAGATTTCCTCATTGTAAGGATCTATTTTCATGGCTTTTTGCAAGATATTTTTTGCCTTTTCAACCTGTCCAAGCTTCAAATGACAAGATGCACAAGTCACCATTAGTTCAGAATCAGGGCCAAATTTTTGGTTAGCTTCAGTAAAAACATCAAGTGCTTTTTCTACATTACCTATTTGTAAGCAGAGTTCACCACATTCAGTATACGCAGCCTCAAAATTGGGTTGAATGATGAAAGCAAATTCCAAAGCATCAATGGCTTTTTCATACTTCCAATCATAGTTGTATGACATTCCTAAATTAAACCAAGCTATGTGATTATAAGGATTTTCATCAATGAGTCCTTTGTGAAAGGCGATGCTGTCAGCATAATTTTTGGAAGCCTCCACAGCTCTCCAGAACTTTTCTAAAGCTTCTCGGCTTGACGGATCTATTTTCAGCGCTTTTTTGAGCGAGAAATACATCATGTCAAAGTTTTTCTCAGATTCATAAATAGTAGCTTCGGCCACATATAAATCTATCATGTCCTCACCGTATGAGGAGTTTCTCAATTCTTCAAGTAAATTTTTTGCTCTATTGAATTCTTTTTTCTGGCTGTAAATCTTGATTTTCAAACAGATGATTTCTCTTTCGCCTGGAGCCATTAGTTCTGCCTTCTCAATATATTCTAGGCTCTCATTGAGGTGCGATTCTATAAAAAGCAATTTTGCTTTGGCAATTAAGTATTCAGCGCGGTACTGGAATTGATCAATTGCAAGATCAACGACCTCCATCGCTTTATCAAATTGCATCTCCCTTTCGTAAAAATCAATTAGTTGGTTGATTGACTTCTCATCTAGGTACTCTAATGTCCCTTGTTCAATTCTTGTTTCAAAATCAGATACAAGATTTATTAGGTTGACATCTCGTTTTATTCTTTGTTCCATATTAGATCATGTGAGGGATTATAAGTCTGTCGGCGAAGATAGTTATTTAATCTTCGATTGAAACATATATCAAAACACTTTTTTTCCACATTTTTGAGGCATTATAGAATATTATAATCTATTCTAAGTGTCACATTTTCAATGTTATATACATTTTTCTAATTTGTTTTTTTCTGCGTAAGTTATGTACTGTCAGCGAGTAATACATTACTTATTTTTTTCAAGTTAAATGGGGTTTTTCCCTGAAAAAAACCATTTATATTTTCACTAAGGTATGGTTTGAGATAAAAAACAGACCATGCAATGAACTTTGTGGACTTATTTATAGAATTTTGTGACTCTCTAACAAGTAAATGTAAAATGGAAGACTGGCAAATTGATTTTGAGTGGCTGAAAGTAAGACACTATATAAAGGATGCATTGAATCATGAAAAACTTCCCGACTTCCAAGCTGTACTTTTTCTCATTGGTGTGCAAGAACTTGGCAGGATCCCCGGTGCAAAATTCACAAAAGAGGAAAAGCAAGACCTGATGCACGTTGCTGTTTGCACCCTGCTAGATGGGGAATATTATGAATTTGAGGGAAGAGACCAAGATGGTTGGCCACATTTTAAAGTAATTAAAAAGATGGACTTGACGGGTTTGGAAGATCAAGAAAGATATCTTAAAATCAAAATAATTGAATATTTATCTTTGTAAAACATTGATATACAGCATTATAAATAATTTATTTTTAAATATAAGTTTATTGTTATTTATAAATATACTTTTTATCACAATTGTAAAGCGCACAAATTCATATCAAAACAAATAAAATAATTGTCATATATGTTTTTATATTATAAAACATTATTATATATTTGTGTTTATAATACAAGACACACAAATTTTACTTGTATTATACTCAATTTAAGAAACCACACCTCGCAATGACATAATAGACCTATTGTGCACAGAACACACACACAAAACACAAATAGGTCATATGAAATACTCATCAAAACTCCGTACAAGGATGTTTGGTGTAGCAATGCCAATTGTCTTGGTCTTGCTCCATCTTTTAACATCGCCTTTGTATCAACGTTTTTCTACGATACAAGAAAGCAAAGTCAGTAGTGCTATTGACATTGATTTAAGGAGTAAGTGCCTTTGTAATCCATCATCAGACAGCTATGTAGATAGTGTTTATGTGACCGCTAGTCCCGGAATGACTTGGGAAATTATTTCCAATCAAAATGCAAATCTTATAGGCAATACTTTAGAATCACCCATAGGTTCAGGTAATTACTTATTCGTCATTGAAGTACTCGGACCTCAAGCTTATTTTATCAACCTTGTGAGTGATCAAAATGATTACATTACCATTAGTTTCGATGGCTGTGCGGCCCCAAATGTTTTTGTAAGTGGACCAATTTCAGTGTGTTTTAATGCTGCAGCCATCTTTAATATACGCAACAACACCAATATGGTGAATTATACCTGGCAAGCTCCGGGAGCAACCGTTGTTTCATCCAATCCTCTACAGATCAATGTAACATTTGGCAGTTCGCCTGCTCAGGTTGTATTGACAGGCATACCACAACCAGGTTTTTGTTTAGATACGCTCACTCATCTAGTCACTGTAGGCGCTCCAGTTACTCAAGCTTTTGCTTGCATCAATCAAATAAATGTTTCGCTTGATAATTACTGCTCACGCACGGTAACCATCGATGAAATTATTTCGGGACCGTATCCTGAGGGCAGCGCCTTGGCATTGCAATTGACAAATGAAGCAGGTATACCCATACCAGGCAACATTTTGGATGAAAGTTATATAGGTAAAAGGGTCACTGCGAGTGTACTTGATGGTTGCGGTGGCAATAGTTGCTGGGGTATGATCAGGGTGGAAGATAAAAAAGCACCAGTTATTGATTGCCCATCAGCTGTTACCATAGAATGTTATAAGGAACAATATTACCAAGGTTTGCAGGTTGTTACCGAATGTAGCGATTTTCAGATTTTACCAGTAGGATCCACTGTGGTTGAGGAATTGACTTGTGATCCAAACTTTCTCAGAAGAATTGTCAAGAAGTCAATAGCGGTCGATGCTTTTGGAAATAGATCAGATACTTGTACACAAGAAATTTTTGTCAACAAATTTCCATTGGATGAGGTAATTTTTCCTCAGGATACTATTTTTTCTTGCGAATTTGGTCAAGGAGCTGAATTATTACCCTCTGTAACCGGTTTTCCTTCCATTGGAAATACCATACTCAATGAGTTTGATTATCCGGAATGTAAAATTGCTATATCCTACAAGGACACCAAAATAGTTGTTGCGGGCAAAACTAAAATCATCAGAGCCTGGACCATTTTTGAATGGTCTTGTGATACCATGGCTACCCGTACCGATGACCAATTTATTTACCTTGTTGATCAGGTTGCACCAGTAATTGTCAATTGTCCTCAAGATTTGAAACGATCAACTGGTGCTCATGACTGTACAGCTCAGATCCTATTACCAAAATTAGGTTTACAGGATGTGCAAGAAAATTGCAATGGATCATACACAGTAGATATTGATTTTCCAAATGGGAGATTTACCAATGTTATCTCTACGACCAATACTGCTGTTGACCTCCCAATTGGTGTACACCTCATCACCTATACAGTAACTGATGCCGCAGGATTGAGCAGTCAATGCCAGCAAACCATCATTGTTACTGACCAGACTCCTCCAGTTGCAGCATGTATTGATAGTTTGGTTGTGAGTTTGGCTGACGCAAATACCGGCATAACCACAAACATGGTCAATTTGCAATCGTATGATGCCTGTGGTCCAGTCACTTTAAAATTGAGGAGGTTGGATAGTATTGCTTTTGACAGCACCTTTAAGGATGTGGTCCATGTGACGTGCCTAGATCTCAATAAGAGGGTGATGATAGAATTAACGGTAACGGACCAATCTGGTAACACCAACAGATGTATGACTTCGGTTTTGGTTGAAGATAAAATTCCGCCTATATTGGAAGTGCCTAAAGACCTTACCATCACTTGTTCTGAATGGTTGGCGGTGGATTCCGTGCAAATATTTGGTGAGGCATTCGCTTATGATCAATGCAATGTGGTGATTCAAGAACGAGCCGACACATCGCTCAATGTTTGTAAAGTTGGAACCATCACCAGAACCTTTACCGCCATTTCTGGGCAGTTCAGGATTGTAAAATCACAACGCATTTATGTGATTGCTAGCCCTTCTTTCAACCCTGACAGCATTGTAACGCCAGCAGATCTCACCATCTCCAATACTTGCAGTATGGTTGCATTACACCCAGATTCTTTGGCAAAAATCGATGTAAAATACGGTAGACCTATCATCAATCACGGAGGCTGCGATTTAATTGGAGTTCATTTTGATGATAAATTGTATACTGTTGCAGATGGAGGACCTGGAAATTGTCAGAAAATAGTACGTACTTGGAAAATCCTTAATTATTGCGATGGGAACGGATCTACCATTGTGCGGGAAATGATTCAAATCATCAAATTATCCAATACCATTGCACCTAAGATCAATGTTTTGCCAGATACGCTTAACTTTTCTACCTTCAATTGTTTTTCAGATGTCATCAATTTGAGCGCATCTGCAACTGATGATTGCACAGCGCCAGAATCTTTGATTTGGAAATATCGCATCATTTCACAGGTTTCAGGAAAAGAAGTTACATCCGGCACAAGCCAAGGAGCGAGAATTTCCATCAATCCGACCCTGCCAGTAGGTTTTTATAAAATAATTTGGACAGTTACGGACTTGTGTGCAAATTTTGCTGAAAGTCAACAAATCATTATCGTCAAAAATGCTAAAGGTGCAACGATTTTTGCTCATGATACTTTGGTGACGGCACTTACAGCCATGGTTACCACAGAAATGTCTTGTGTAAATGTCAATAAACTCATCATCAAAAGTGAACATCCTTGTGGCTATGATGTAAAATATAGTTTTTCACCAACAGACCTTACTGATACGATCAGATGCTTTGATTGTAGTAATCTAGGATTTAATTCAGTGAATGTCTTTGCCATCGATACATTTGGGACAGCGGGACAAGCTGTAGTTGTCATCAGTGTTCAAGACAATAATGATAAAAATATTTGCAACAGCTTTGAAGACTGCATTACATGGCCTGCGGATACAACCATCCAATCGTGTGTTGCAAATCTCAATCCAGCAACCATCAATAGCATGCCGCGTGTAAATTCTGACTGTGGTTGTAATCAATTTAGCATAACAAACACCGATGTTTTGACGCAAAGTGGTGCTTGTACTACCATTGAGCGGACATTCTTTGTCACTTTTACTTGTAATAATAGTAGAAATGAGTTTTCACGAAAACAGACAATTACTGCAATTAATAGAGCGGCCCCGATAGTCAATTGTCCTGCTAGTCCGGTAAGACTTAGGGCAGTAAATGGGTGTTCTGTTGTAGGAACCATTCCATCCCCATCGGTTGCTGATAGTAGTTGTCATACAAGGCTTGTCACAAGTTATAGAATTGGAGATGGTCCTGTAATAACTGGTGCCAATGCAAGTGGAAGCTTTAATGTTGGTACTACTTCTGTGACTTATTTTGTCACTGATGCATGCGGAAATAGTGGATCGTGTACATTGAGTGTAGTTGTTGATGACGGAGCTCCACCCATCTGTAGAGTGAGAAACATTTCTATAAACCTCAATGCAGCAGGTATTGCCACCATTGCCGATCCTTCTGTATTCAATAATGGTACTTTTGATGAATGTAATAATCTCCCATTGACATTTTCTGTGGACAGAACACAATTTTCATGTGTCGAGTTGGGCATGTCCATCCCAGTAAATGTTACGGTAGCAGATGCATCAGGAAATAGTAGCACGTGTGTTGCCAATGTGACGCCAATTGATACCATGAGGCCAATTTGCACTGTGAATGATCTAACCATAGATATTACTGATGCTCAACCTTTTATGATCTTGACACCATCAGATGTGATCATGAATGTGAGTGATAATTGCAACATCATGCAGGACACCATTTTGAGCAAGACTTTCTTCTCATGCGCAGATTTGGGTACTCAAGTTTTGAGGGTAGTTGTGAGAGATCAATCAGGGAACAGTTCATCTTGTGAAGCAACGATCACAGTCAGAGATCGGGTAGCCCCAGTTTGTCAATTAAAATCAGATACCATCATGGTTAGTGGTGGAACTGTGCGAATTGATAGCAGTAATATAAATAATGGCTCTTTTGATCCTTGCGGAAAAATTGTCAGTTTTGTGGTTTCACCAAATACCTTTACCTGTGCAGATTTAGGTTTGAAAACTGTAACAGCCACGATAACAGATGCAGGGGGCAACGTAAGTACTTGTACTGTTTCTATTTTGGTACAGGACGGTGGCCAACCGATTTGCAGGGCCAAGGACATCACTGTGTTCCTGAATCAAAATGGGATTGCAACAATATCACCGGCAGATGTAGACAATGGAAGCGGAACTGGGTGTAACAACCCTGTAGTCAGAACCATCAATAGAACCCAATTTACTTGTGCAGATGTTGCTGCCGTGCAAGATGTCATACTGACGATTACCAATCCAACCAATAACTTGACTGCGGTATGTACTTCGAGAGTAACCGTACGAGACACCTTGGCTCCTTCACTTATATGTACAGCAGAAGATGTCACTATCTCTTGTTCGGTTTATAGTGGAACAATCCCGGATTTTGTGCCAAGAGCCATTATGGGAGGTGGTTGTGATAAGACAGGATTTGAGCTAGACTCAACCATCATCAGACTATCAAGACCTTGTAATTTGGATACTTTGACGAGAACTTATCGATTGATATCACCTGAAGGGGAACTTGTGAGTACTTGTGTACAAACCATCAGAATAATAAATGACAAACCTTTGACTTTGGATAGTTTTAACTTGCCTCCAGCTGTTACCACAATCAACAATTGCAGTAATACTGATCCAGGACAAATTCCAAATGGGCAGTTAACATTAAAAGCTGGCGTGAACCCAGGATGTTCGGCAATAAGAATCAACTTTACTGACACATACAATACTACAGCATGTAATGATACGCTGAGACGTACATGGACCATCACTGATAGTTGCAATGGTTTTGCGCCACTTGTTTATAGACAGTCGATTGCCATCGTTGATGTAGTCGCCCCAGTTATCGTGGGAGCAAGAGATACCATTGTTTACAATCTGGGAGCTTGTGGAAGGAATTTGACATTTCCACAAATTACAATTCAGGATTGTGACCCATCAGTGAAGGTCAAAAATAACAATACCCTGGGTTTAGATACCAATTCCATCAATCCAAGTGGATTTTATCCATTGGGAATTTATGACATCGTATTGACTGCTACAGATAAATGCGGAAATGTTGGCAGAGATACCTTCCGAATTGAAGTAAGAGATACGGCAACGGTAGATGTTTCTTGTAAGCCGGTAACCATGATGATGGGTGAAAATGGAACATCTGTTGCAGTTGCAAGTGATTTGATCAATGTTTTGGGAGCTAGTGTTTGCAATGAGACAAACTTCAAATTTAGAGCCGTTTTTAGATTGAGTCAATCAGTAAGTGATACAACATCAAGAATTACCTACAATTGTGATCAATTAATAAGAGTAGGATCAGTTTTGCAATTGAGGGATACCATAAACTTGGACATTTACAATACGGTAAATGGAATTGATACTTTATATGAATCTTGTAGCAACGTGATAACTGTGATAGATTCGCTTGGAAATTGTGCAGCAAGTCTGGCAAACGTCAAGGGAACTATCATGACCGAAAATGCTACTTATGTACCTGAGTTTAAAGTTTTGGCAGAAAGCCAAGGCAGTTCAACTTTCTCTATGACTGATAAAGAAGGCAACTTTGCAATAACTGGTAGAAAAGGTGATCAATTGGTCATTCAGCCGATCAAAGACAATGACTTTAAACAAGGAGTGAACACTCTGGATTTGTTACACATACAGCGACATATTTTGAGGACAGTTCCTTTTAAATCTCCTTATAAGATGATTGCAGCAGATGTAAACAATGACCAAATCATCAATGTGATAGATTTAGTGGAGTTGCAAAACATGGTTTTGGGTAAGATTGACCGGTTTTCTAAAAATACCAGTTGGAAAGCCATTGATGCAAATTATGAATTTGATGTTTTGGAATATACACTTTCTTCTTTTTATCCAACAAGGTATGAAATAGATGAGCTGAGAGCGGATATGATAGTCGACTTTACAGCCGTAAAAATTGGTGATGTAGACAACTCTTATGCACCTTCCAATCTTCAGGAAACAACGCCAAGATCCATAGTTCAACTTGCTGTTATTGAAAAACCAATCGGAAATGGGCTTTATGTTTATCAGTTATCATTGCCGGGTGATGCGCAGTGGGCAGGTATGCAGATGGCCTTGGAAACACATGGGGCAATCATTAGGTCAGTAAGAGACATTAAAACTGGGAAAGACATTCCATTCCACCAAAAAGGAAATACGATAAAGTTAATTTGGTTGAATGAGCAAATGGATCAAAGCTCTGGTAATACAAATGCTTCAATTGAAATCATTGCCAATGATATCATGGACCTAGAAAAACCGATGACAACAAATGATGGTTTTGAGTCCATTTATTTCGATACCAATTACGGGAAACATCAGATTCAGTTAGTGGGTAAAAAGATGGATAATTCACTGGATTTCGTAGTGTCTCAAAATCATCCCAATCCTTGGTCAGATCAGACTGTCTTTGATGTAACTACAGGAATGGAAGGCAATTTGGTCATGGTCGTAAGAGATATTGCTGGAAGAGTTATTTCTACAAACCAACATTATTTAAATAAAGGGAAAAATAGCATCCAATATAGCGGAGATGGTATTATATCCGCAGGCGTTTACTTTGCAGAATTAAAACAAAATAATATATCCAAGACGATCAAAATGATTGTTACAAAATAAATACGGTTATAAAAAGCTATTTGTGTTCTGTTTAATTTTCATGAAGTTTAGCTCCGACTTAAATTTGTGTGGGTCGGAGCTTTCTTTTTTATCTGACTTCAATGTTTATTTGGATGATCAAATAGCACAAACTATAAGACAAAACATTCAATAAAACTTTAAAAACTAATGCGCACCAGCTGATAATAATTCTGGAAAAGCTGCTTTAAATTTATTCAACCTTGGCACACTTACTGAGCGAACATAAGGTTGATTTGGATTATTCTTTTCATAATTTTGATGATAGTCTTCCGCAGGATAAAAAGCTACTAAAGGGCTTACTTCAGTAGTTATACTTCCTTTTTTAAACGTTGCATCTGCATATAGTTTTTGGATATAATCATCGATCATCTTTTTTTCTGCATCCGAGGTATAAAAGATGGCAGAACGATATTGACGACCTGCATCTGGGCCTTGTCTATTGAGGGTTGTTGGGTCATGGCTACCAAAAAACACCATCAACAAAGTTTCGTAATCAATTATGGATGGATCATAAATTACGGCTATAGATTCTGCATGATTGGACACGCCTGCACTGACAATTTCATAATGTGCTTCCTCAGCGGTTCCACCTGAATAACCCGAAATTGCTTCATCTACGCCTTTTACAGATTCAAAAATGGCCTCAACACACCAAAAACAACCACTGGCAAAATAAGCTGTTTTTTTGGTAGAATCTTGTGATATATCCAGTGATTGCACGCTGACTTTATCTGCAGATACAGTACCATTTTGATTGCAACCTGCTAAAAAGAATAAATTGGAAAGAAGGTAATAAAGTGAGATAGATAAATATTGAGGTATCATTTTATAAGATAATTGATGAGAAAAAATATAACCAAGTACAACCAGAGGGCATCTAGAAAATGCCAATATATGTTTAATAAATCTAGTTTTCGCTTTTTGTCTGTGTCTGCGAAATAAATTAACACAGTCATAGGACTTTTCATTTTGGTAATGGCTACATAAATGAAATAAATCAGAAAGGGTATTCCTGCTATCAAATGCGCAAAATGTAGTCCAGTGATGACATACATGTAGGAAGCCATCGTGCTGTGTTGTAGCGAAATATTCTGTGCATAAAGTTGATTCCAAGCCAAAACTTGTGCGACTAAAAAGCCAATGGTAAGCATCAAGGTGATGACCAACATTTGTTGATACTTTTTGGTTTGGTCGTTTTGATAAGCCTTTTTGGATGACCAAAGGGTATAACTGCTAGCGATGAGGAGGATGCTATTGTAATAGAATAAACTAGGCAATTGCACAGGTGCTATTCCTTGTTGTAATCTATTGTACAAATAGGCAACTGAAAAACCCATAAACAGCGCAGTTACGCCAAAAAGTACAAGGATGAGAATGATGTAATTGGGGTGTATTAAATAATTTCTTTCCTGCATTTTTAATCTTTTGCCTGAACAACTTTTCAGTTGGTAAACAGCTCAAAATTAGGATTGTTTATTGATTTATATTATTGCCAAAACTTCAAAACATGTAAATGTATTTTAAAAGACAAATGTTGTTGTGATTTTCATCGAAAGCTACATTGAGTTGGTCGAAAATCCTACCCAAGGGCATAGCTTTGAAATACTTTCGCTTTCAGTTTAGAGTTATACACCGAACAGACGAAACAATCAATGATCAAACAACTTTTTGTAATTTGCTGCTGCCTGCCTTTTTCTATTTTTTGTAGTGACATTCCCACCAAAACAATGGAAGCCAAAAGAACAACCGTAAAAGTTGTCATTGATGGCCAATTGGGCGAAGATGAGTGGCGCGACGCAGCTATTGCAAAAGACTTTACGGAATTTAGACCAGTCATTGGCGGCAAAGAGACCGAAGGCAATCATACCATTACTTATTTAATGTATGACAACAATGGTATTTATTTTGGCGGATATTGTTATGAAAAAGATCTCAACCACATTTCTAAAGAATTGGTCGGACGCGACGGTTTTGGTGCTAACGATTACATCGGCATTGCATTTGACACCTATAATGACAAGATCAATGGTTTTGAATATTTTGTTACCCCTCTAGGCGAGCAATGGGACGCGAAAATGACACCAGACAATGAAGATTTCAGCTGGAATGCTGTCTGGACCAGTGCAGTAAAAATAAACAATGACAACTGGTCATTTGAGATGTTTATTCCTTACGCAGCCATCAGATTTGGCAAGAAAGAAATTCAGGATTGGGGAATGAATATAACCCGCAGAAGAAGAAAAACGGAGCAACAATATACTTGGAATGCCATAGACCCAAATGTCAATGGATATTTAACTCAATCGGGCATTTGGGGAGGCATTCAAAACATAAAACCTCCAATCAGATTACAACTTTATCCGTATTTTTCACTTTACCAAAACCACTTTCCTGCAAATCAAGTAGGTCAGAAAAATTGGACAAGTCAGGTAACAGGAGGTCTGGATTTGAAGTGGGGTATCAATCAGGCATTTACGCTAGATGCAACGCTTGTCCCGGATTTTGGTCAAGTGCAGAGTGACAATCAGGTACTTAACCTTTCACCCTTTGAAGTACAATTTAATGAAAACAGGACATTTTTTACAGAAGGAACAGAATTGTTTAGTAAGGGTAATTTGTTTTATTCAAGAAGAATCGGTGGACAACCATTGAATCTTGGTAGAGCTTATGAAAACCTTGGTGCAAATGAGACGGTGCTTAACAATCCATCTGTTGCCAAACTTGTCAATGCCTCCAAAATTTCTGGACGAACCAACCGGGGATTGGGCATTGGCGTATTAAATGCATTTACCAGACCGCAAAAGGCAACCATCATCAATAATGAAACTGGAGAAACCAGAACTGTTGAAACTGATCCAACTACCAATTACAATATTACGGTTCTTGATCAGACATTGAAAAACAACTCAAACATCAGTTTGATCAACACCAGTGTTTTACGAGGTAGTGGAAATTACAATGCCAATGTGACCGCAGGTATTTTCAATTTCAATGACCGAAAAAATACTTATAATATATCTGGAAATGCAGCAATCAGTAGTTTGAATTATAAACAGGAGGGTCAAGATAAATATAGAGGTTATAAACATTCATTTGGTTTGGGGAAATCTAGCGGAAACCTTCAATTTCAACTTGGGCAAGATTTGGTTGATACCAAATTCAACAGTAATGACTTGGGTTATTTCACCAATAATAACTTTTTGGATCATTTTGGATACGTTGGTTACAGAGTTACTAAACCTAAAGGTTTTTATAATCGGTTGAATTTCAATACCAACGCCTATGTATCTCGACTTTTTTCTCCAATTGGGGACATTGAAACCATGCACCAAGTGGGAAGCGTGAATTTTAATGCCAATGCTCAGACCAAAAAATTGTTTTGGTTTGGCCTATTTTCAAATTATAGAACCACTTCCAATGACTTTTATGAACCAAGGATTACCGGAAAGTACTTTAAAAGAGGAGAAAGCCTAGGTTTTGGTGGATGGCTAGAAACCAATTCAGCGAATAAATATTCATTTTCGACAGAATTTAACAGAAGGGTGTTTTTTGACTTTTATGACTTGGAATCAATGAGTTTTTATCTCTCACAAACTTTTAGATTCAACAGTAAATTCTCCGTGAGGTATGATTATAATTACAATCCTACCATCAAAGGTATAGGCTTTACATCCATTATAGATACTGAAAATATTTTATTTGCAACCAGAAAGGTAAATACTGTAGAAAATACCTTGACATTAAAGTACAATTTTACCAATAAAATGGGCATCAATTTGCGTACCCGACATTATAGAAGTGGAGTAGAAAACAAAGATTTTTTCTTATTACAAAAAGATGGTTCTCTAAAGCCGCATGAAGTAAGTCAAAATTATGATCGCAACATCAATTTCTTCAATGTAGACATGGTTTATACTTGGCAATTTGCACCAGGTAGTTTTATGAACTTGGTTTGGAAAAATGCTACAGTGCACAGCTCTGATTTTGCTGGAGATAGTTATGTAGAGAATTTAAGAAACACTTTACAGGATGATCAGAATAATAATTTATCCTTAAAGGTGATTTATTTTCTGGATTACTTGCAGTTGAAAAAGAGTTAGGGTAAACCTCATTAATCCAGATAAGATCAATTATCTGCATTGTCACCTTATTTATTGGATATTTCACAAGCTTAAAACTGTCACCCTTTTGGCCAAATTTTTGTTACCTTAGTATTGCAATATTTTAAAACTAAGGATGGAGAAAAAGATAGGTGTCATAGGTTCAGGAAGTTTTGGACTTACTGTAGCCCAATTATTGGCAGTGAATGGAGAAGTAATTTTATTTACAAGACGTGAGGAAGTTGAGACCGCTATCAATCAAAACCATTTTCTCTCAAATATCAAATTGAGTCCACGAATAGTTGCCACTCGCGACATCGAAAGAGTTTGTAATGAATGTAATATAATATTCCCGGCACTTCCATCCTCTGCTTTCAGAAAGACCATGCAGTCGATGAGTCTGTTTTTGCATCCTTACCACATGTTGATTCATGCCACCAAAGGTTTGGATACTTCCCACATCAGTCCGGCAGAATTTGAAAGAGCAGACTTTGACAGAAGAGATGTGAATACCATGTCTGAAGTCATTTTACAGGAAACGAGTGTGATAAGGGTAGGTTGTATGTCTGGTCCCAATCTTGCAAAAGAATTGCAACAAGGTCTGCCGGCGGCAACGGTGATTGCCAGTGAATTTGACGAAGTGATCAAAAAAGGTCAGACTGTTTTGATGAGTAAAAATTTCACCGTATTTGGAAGTCATGATTTAAAAGGAGTAGAAATTGCCGGGGCATTCAAAAATATCATTGCAATTGCTTCTGGTATGAGTGAAGGAATGGGCCTTGGTAAAAACATGCAAGCACTTTTGATCACAAGAGGCTTGGGTGAGTTGATAGACTTTGGCATTGCACTTGGAGTGACAGGAGAGGCTTTCTTGGGTACTGCGGGTATCGGAGACATGGTTGCTACAGCTTTTAGCCCCAACAGCCGCAATTTTACATTTGGCTATCGATTTGCAAAAGGTGAGTCACTTGAGCAAATTTTATCTACATCTGATGAGGTAGTAGAAGGGGTCAACACGCTTAAAATAATCCACCAATTGGCTAAGAATAGCAAAATTACCCTACCCATTACTTTTAGTTTGTACAAAGTAGTTTTTGAAGGTATGGATAAAATGTTGGCCTTAAATCACTTGATGGGTTATGCTTATGGAAAAGATGTGGTTTATTCGATCAATCGAACGATGTTGAAAGACGCAGAATAGAAGGAGAAACTACAAAACTGCGGAACTGCAAAATTGCAATACTGCGAAATTGCAAAGTTGTAAAAGTGCTGAATTGCTGAAATGCGAAATGTCAAAAATATTCAACCATATTATTATATAGAATATCTAAAAAATCGAACAATTGTAAGGCTAAAGGCCACGATTTCAGTCATAAAATTGTCTAATTTTTTTGTTTAACCATTTGATTTTTAGCAAGTCACATTTTGATAAATTCCTATCAAATTTTCTTTTATTTGTAATCATAAACCGACTCAATGGCCGATTCATTCAAATACAAACATCTATACATTGCTGCTACTAGCCAACATGTAGGAAAGACAACTACAACCTTAGGTTTGGTTTCTGCATACCAGAAAATGGGATTAAAGGTAGGATACTGTAAACCTGTAGGGCAAAAATTGCTTGATATAGAAAACCTCCGGGTGGATAAGGACACCATTTTGTTTGCGGATTTGATTCATTTTGACATTATACCAGAAATTCACAGTCCAGTAATTTTGGGAAAAGGTGCTTCAGAAAGATATTTGGATGATCCTACAGCTTTTGATTTTGAGCACCAAATAAAGTCTGCGGCTAAAGAATTGAGTAAAAACAATGACTTGGTGATCTTTGAAGGAACCGGGCACCCTGGTGTAGGTTCAGTTGCAGAGATTTCCAATGCAAAGGTAGCCAAAAGTATCAACGCTGGTGTAGTAATGGTGGTTGAAGGTGGCATTGGTAGCACCATTGATATGCTGCATATGTCGACTGCCTTGTTTAGAGAAAGGAAAGTCCCAATTCTTGGCGTCATCCTCAATAAGGTTATCCCCGAGAAAATGGAAAAGATTGAGCATTATGTCAAAAAGTGGTTGAGCAAACACGATTTGGAACTTTTGGGTAGCATTCCTTATGATCCGACGCTCGCCTATCCCCTCATCAAAACAGTTTCTGATGCCATTGACGGTACAATCGTTTACAATGCGGAGTTTGCTGACAATAGGGTAGGGAATATTTTAGCTGGATCTTTGATTGATCTGCAGGAATTGAAAAGTAATGAAGATCTGCTTTTGTTGGTTTCTACAAAATCTATCAATTCAGCCATCAACAAAATTAAATGGCTTACAGAATTGTACAAAATAACCCATTGCCCTTTATCTGGTATCGTAGCTACAGGTCAAGGAAATATTGATCAGCGTACGATGAAGTACATCAAGGATAATCAATTGCCGCTCATCCGCACAGAAATTGATACTTATGGTGCGGTTTTGAAGATCAGCAAAATTGAGGTAAAAATCAACACCAGCACTCCCTGGAAGGTGACTAAAGCTGCGGATTTAATTGAAAAAAATGTTTTGCTCAAAAGATTGCTCGAGAAAATTAAATTGTAGTTGAAAGTTAAATTATGGAGAGACGCAAGGCCTTGCGTCTCTCCATGGGGTATTATAAATATGAAGACACGCCAGGCTCTGTGTCTGTACATCGGGTATTGTAAAGATGACACAAAGGGCCCTGCGTCTGTACTATTTTACGAAAAGACAATAAATGAATAAACAATAAACTCTTGGTTCAAAGCTCGCGGCAAAAATTCCGAAACTGCGGAATTGTTAACTTTAAACGCATAAACGAATAAACAAAAGCTCATAGCTCGTGGCGCTCGTGGCTCGAAGCTAGCATCAAAAAAAAAAACTGATAACTGACAACTGATAGCTGACCACTGAGCCCATCCCAAAACAAATTGGTGCATGTATCTTCCAAATACAATACTTTAAATCTATTTTTGTGAGCAGAATAAGTAACAGTGGGAAAATCGAAGTTTAGGAAATTGGTGGATAAGGTTTGGTACTATACTAAATGGGCCATGTTCCTTTTTTTTGGACTTAGTATTCTTTCCACCATTTTCTTCCGTTTTGTCCCGATTCCGATAACGCCGCTCATGCTTATCAGAACTTCTCAGCAGCTTATCAATGGAAAAGAGGTTGTTATGTACAAGGATTGGGTGCCCATGGAAGAAATTTCTCCGAAAATGCAGTTGGCTGTGGTTTGTGCTGAAGATCAAAAATATCTCGATCACTTTGGTTTTGATGTGGAATCGATCAAAAAAGCGCTGGATACCAATGCAAAGGGAAAGCGTGTGCGTGGAGCAAGTACCATCAGCCAGCAAACTGCCAAAAACGTTTTTCTCTGGCCGGGTAGAAATTGGATCAGGAAAGGTTTTGAAGTATATTTTACTTTATTGATTGAAACCTTATGGTCTAAAGAAAGAATTTTGGAAGTTTACCTCAATGTCGCCGAAATGGGTAATGGCATCTATGGTGCAGAGGCTGCTGCTCAAACTTATTTTAAAAAACCTGCAATAAAATTGACAAAAGCAGAAGCAGCTCTGATCGCGGCTTGTCTTCCCAACCCAAGAAAATATAATGCTGCAAGGCCTACCAAATACATCAGCAGCCGACAATCCTGGATCATGCGTCAGATGCGTTATTGGGGTTCAGGTCTGGATTTTGATAAAGAGGAGGAAGAACCCAAAACAAAGAAATCAAAAAAATAGGAGTAATTTCAATTGGCTGCGCCAGCAATTCCTTGCTTATTCAAGGAGCAATACCTGCGGTGCAATTCCCTTTGGGAGCAATTGGCTGCGCCAGCAATTCCTTGCTTGAGCGAGGAGCAATACCTGTGGTGCTATTCCCTTTGGGCGCAATTGGCTGCGCCAGCAATTCCTTGCTTATGCAAGGAGC
>JAKQLF010000041.1 GCA_029567325.1 Bacteroidota bacterium
ATTCTTTTATTTGACATTCTTCACCTTTTTTGGGCGAAGGTCTCGAATCACTTTCCCTTTTTATCCTGGTACACTTTGGATGAGATTTAGTGGTACACTTTAGATGAGATTTGGTGGTACACTTTGGATGAGATTATGCACTAAACTGGGAAATCAGTAAGTCCTTGAAATTTACGAATACAAGAAAGTCAGTTAGTTTTTTAAGGTATAGGAAACTTCTGATTTCTATGTCGGCCCGCCTTACCTATAACTCATAGGAATATCTACGATTCCGCCCCACCAAATTTTAGCAATTCGTACAAATATTTAGCGGACTTGTAGATATTTTAGTTGAACGAAGCCATGCAATGGGAATATCGAATAGACTTTACTCCTGACTTTGGCAAAGAAATGGGTGATAATATTATTTTTGATTGCAAGACTTTTCCCTCAAATTCATCTTACATTGATAATCATAGGAATCCGGTCTTTGATTCTTCATTTTTTTCAATATTTTTTCGGCTTGGCAATACCTTCCCAATTCTTGAACTTTCTTATAATCGAAGCAAACCAATATCACCTCTTCGCATTTTTTATAAAATTCCTAACCAAATTTAATAAGTCCCCCCAACATTCTCCATCAAAACATAGCATTGTTATCAAATAAAATTGAAATGCGCAAATGCTTATTATTTTGCCTAAAAAGCCTTCAAAGACTTGACTTTGCTATGCTGCAGCTACAAAAGTTTAAAAAAGGATAGAGAAGTTGCACCTTACCCCTCCAAATATAATAGCCCATACTCATACTTTATATGCTTTACTACAAAATTTTTTATAGGCCTTGTTAATGATCAATGGTTATTGATAAATTGATAATAGAATCAGTATGCAAATAAATAGGAAATAAGTCCAAAAAGTGCACTCAACCCTATCCACGAAATCATTCCAATTTTAAATCGAAACAGTCCAATAAACGAAACAATTCCCCACCCTAGCGCAACATAATCAATTCCAGACAGAGAGACTTCATTAGGAAATAAAACTGCTTGCCCCAAATAAATGGTCAAATTGAGGATAACTCCCACAACTGCGGCTGTAACTATTGAAAGTATTTCTTTGACCATTTTATTTTCCTGGGTTCGTTCTATGATTGGTGCTCCAGCGAATATGAATAAAAAACATGGAAGAAAGATGTAAAATGTGGTTGTAATGAGGCCCAAGGTGCCCATCGACAATGAATTTCCAAAATGATTGTGCCCTGCCATAAATCCCACAAAAACAAGCACCATGATCAAAGGTCCTGGCGTTGTTTCACCGAGTGCTAAACCGTCAATCATCTGAAGGTTTGTCAACCAATTGAATTTTTCAACACTAACTTGTGCGACATACGGCAAAACAGCGTATGCTCCTCCAAATGTCACTAAGGATGCCTTTGTGAAAAAGACCGTCAAGTTTTTCCAAAATTGAAAGTCAGCTGTAAAAAAATAAAAAGTAATTAATGGAATTATCCAAAGCAGTGCAGCTATCATGCTTTTTTTCCAAAATAGAGCTGGATTAAAACTCGTATTGCCAACAATGGAGTCTTTATTGATGTAATAATCGCTTTCATCCTCTGCAATTTTATTTCCGGATTGCTGGGTCTGAAAAACAGCAGGAAATACCTTTCGGCCGAATGCTGCAATTAAAATGGTGCCAAGAATGATCAGAGGAAATGGAAGATTGAAAAAATAGATACCCACAAAAGCTGCCAATGCCACAAGAATGTGAAAAGGGCTTAACAAAGATTTCTTTCCAATTTTGATTAGTGCTAGGATAACAATGGCAATTACTGCAGGCTTTAGACCATTAAACATGGCATAAATCCAAGGAATGTTTCCATATGAAACATAAATTAAACTCAGGGCCAAAAGAATAAACATGGAGGGTAGAAAGAATAAAATTCCTGCTGCCAAACCGCCGCGTGTTCCATGGAGCATCCAGCCAATGTAAGTTGCTAATTGTTGTGCTTCAGGACCAGGTAAAATCATGCAATAATTAAGTGCGTGCAAAAACTTACTATTGCTGATCCATTTTTTCTTGTCGACCAGGTATTCATGCATGATAGCGATTTGCCCCGCTGGTCCACCAAAACTGATGAATCCAAGTTTGATCCAAAATAAAAGGGCTTCTTTGAAATCTGGTTTTTTTGGCATTACTTTATTTGTTAAAATGGGATCATTCATATCCAAATCCAATGTTTATAAAAACATCCATCATGTCTATCTCCATTTTTTGCATTCGAAGATAAAAATATCAAGAAATACGCAAGTTTTATTTTTTCTATTTACGAAGTATTCGAACACTCAAACATAAATGAAAACAAAAAGAGGGGCTAACAACAACCCCTCTTTAATTCAAATCAAAACGAGTATCTCAGTGTTAATCCATACGTACGAGGATCACCAAGAACTGCGGCATAGTGACCTGCGCTACCACCCGCAGGTAACAATTGCTCGAAGTAATTGGTATTGGCTATATTTCTTGCCCAAGCTTGGATAGAGAAACCTTTAATTGCTCTAAAGCCAGCTCTCAGGTTTATCAATCCATAACCGTCAATATTCAAAACCGTTGAAGGCGAAGAACTTGATGAGAATTCTGACCTGAATGACGATTCTAAGGCTAAGTAGGCATTCCCACTTTGGTTTAAAAAGGATGTCTTTTTTGACTTTATCTCGGCCCCAAAAGCGCCCGACCATTTTGAAATACCGGGTAGTCTTTCACCAGAAATATCTTTAAATGCTACTTGGTTACCATCTTTATCCCTCAACCCAGTTTCTTCTAAAGGAAGTGGTGCATTGGTAAAAGAAACATATTTTCCATCTGTATACGCTACTGCTGCATTGAGGGTAAAATATTCTCCTGCATTCCAAATCAGATCAACTTCTCCACCTTGCACCCGCACTTGTTCTGCGTTTGCAATATATCCACGGTTTACCCCAATTTGTGGAGATTGTACATTGGTCTGATAGTCATCAATAGTAGTACTATATATTGAAGCATTCAGAATCAAACCATCTGTTGGTCTGGTTTTGACTCCTAATTCTACGTGTTTTACGTATTCTGGTTTTATGGTTCCAAGATCTACAGCAACTTGGCCATCTATTACAGGAAGACCTGCTACATTCACCCCTACTGGCTTATAACTGGTTGAATAAGTAGCATAAGCATTTACTCTATTTGTTGCTTTATAGGACAAACTCAATAAATAAGTAAAATTGGTTTCATCTGCATTGGCAGTGAAAAATTGATCTTGATAAACGGTTCTTTTTAATGCAATAAGCGCAGGATCTGAAGTTTCCAAACCACCACTTGCTTTACGGTCATAAGATACATCCTTTTTATCATAGTTGAATCTCAATCCAGGTTGGAAGTGTAAGCGATCTGAAATCGCCCAATCAATATTGGTAAATAATGCAGCACTTTGAGATTTGATAGAGGATAAGGTTTTTGCGGAATACCCCTCTAATAATCCAGGAGTTTTCCACAAGGCACTGGTTGTGCTTTGTGAGAATCTCCACTGAGCGCTGCCAGATTCTTCGATACCATTGGTTATTACCTCTTGGTCGATGAAAAAGAATCCTAGCACTCCACTAATTTTCTCATTGATTTCAGTCGCATATCTTAGTTCCTGTGAAGTATTTCTATGCTCAGAAGGATTATTTGACTTGGCCAATGCTTGCAAACCTGTAAAATCTCTGTCATTGGATGGCCCCCAATTCCAATATCTCCAAGCTGTTGTTGAAGTCAAAGTTCCTTTACCCAACTTAAAATCTGCATTTAAAGACAATCCGCCAATTTCATTCAAAGATCTCCAGGGTGTGTCGTGGTCAATGACCCTGTCAAAGGCATTCCTGCTAGGCAAAGAATAGCCAAGGTCAGCAATGATGTTGTCAAACTGTCGGTAAGCTGGTCTTAGTGTTGGCGTGACTCCAGCAACAACTTGGGCATATCCATTTGGATATTGATTGGTATTATCTCCAATTAAGGTGATGGCTACCTTATCACTAGGTGTAAATAATAATTGTCCTCTAAATCCCAGGTTATTGATGTCATTGACATTTTCATTTTTTGCAATATTGAAGATTGTGCCATCGCGTTGAGTACCAGAAAATGAAACTCTTGCTGCTAATTTATCTTTGATTAATGGACCAGTCACTGTGGATTTTGCTTGGATATAGCCAAAATTTCCATAACTGACTTCAAAAGCGCCTCCAGCTTCAAATTGTGGTTTTTTGGTTGTGATGTTGAAAGCACCAGCAGTGGTATTTTTTCCAAACAATGTTCCTTGAGGACCTCTCAACACTTCAATGCGTTCTACATCAATAAAATCAAGGGTTGCGGCTGCAGGTCTTGCAAAATACACACCATCAACATAAAAACCAACACCAGGATCCAAACCATCATTTGTTAGGCCAAAAGGTGAACCTAAGCCACGAATATTAATACCCGTATTACGTGGATTTGAGGAATAAAGTTGAACTGATGGTACCAATTCTTTCAGCCTATTCACATTAAAAGCACCAGCCTCTTCCACTTTCGCACCTCCAATAACCGTAATTGGAATCGGAATTTCTTGCGCGGTCTCTGATCTACGACGAGCTGTAACTACAACTTCTGATAGCAAGTTGTCAATTTTTAAAACTAAATCCAGAGGTTCCTCCGATACTTCAAATATTTGAAGTTCTTGTTTGAAGTATCCTATTGCGCTGATTTCCAGAGTTACTGGAAGCGCACCTTGAGGCGTAAAGCTGTAGTTGCCATCTATGTCTGTTACAGCAAAATTACTGGTTCCCCTCTCTAAAATGGTCGCGCCAATTACTGGCTCACCTGTATTGTCTTGAATGCTTCCCGCGATTTGGGCATTTAGATTAATAATACTGACTGAATTCAGTACTACCAATGTCAGAATTTGTAAAAATCTTTTCATGTTTTATTAATTTGATTTTGTCTATAGAATTAGTATGATATTAATTACCGGATATGGGTTTTATGCCAGCAGCATTTTGTAAACGATTGCCTTTATTTTAGAAAGGATTCTAAAATATAATATAAAAAAAAATTACCTGTTCTGAACAGAAATCGTCCTCTTTGTTATTGAGAGAGGTTGTTTACTGGCTTATCTTTAACCAATTAATCACTTTTAATAAGTGTACTTTGCGAGCGTTGTAAGATTTTGCTCAATGGTTTTTTCTTCAAGTTTCAGAAACCCAAAATTTTCTAAATCAACAATTCCTTTTGAAAAAACCCACGTTAAAAACCTGTTTACTTCTTGTCCTGCTCCTTGTTTTTTAATGGAAAATTGAATGTCAGACACCGGCAAATTTTTAAACTTACTTTTTGTGATAAAACTCAATGCTGTTGTAAGATCTGAGTATGATTTTTCATCGTTTGAGATTTTACCATTGTCGTCTGCATCAATCGGGATTACGATCAATCCATCTTTAATAATTCCTGAACCGAGATCGTAAATCAAAGCCAAAGGTGCATAACTGATACCCAGTGAATCTCTACTGACCGCTTGGACCAAATGATGGTCAGTACCTGAAATCAAACGACCGTGTAAATCATTTTGCTCATAGCCAAAAGTTTTTGCAAACACAATTGGCGAGGAAGCTTGTTGAATTCTCGAGTAGACATTAAACTCCATTTTTAATGGTTTTTCATCTATCCTATCCAAAGGATTAAAGAAAAACGCTTGTTTTAATTCGGATTTTTTCAATCCTTTTTCCCCGTATGCTTTGGCAAAAGGAGATTTCACATTGGCTATTGGTAAAACAGCAAATCTTGCAAAAGAAATATAAGACCTGTTTTCATAAATTTCTGATTTTGTTGGTTGATGACCATGAATGATGATGTCTGCTTCAGAAAACTCTACCGTTCCCTTATCCTCCAAAACAAACTTAACAGTAGGATTGGCAGATTCATATGCTGATATCCAATGCTTCAATAAATCCCCTGTGAATCTTGCACCGCTTATCACAATTTTTGTCTCCTTATTTGGATCTTGTGTAAGTTGAGCAGAAATCTTATTACAACACCCCAAGATTAAAAACAAACTGAGAAAATTCCATAATCCTTGCTTACTTGTTACACTTTTGGTTGTCGAATTTGTGCTTCTTAAATTACTCATAACTTAATTGTTTTTGAATCAGTTTTTAATCTTAGTGTTATGTCAGAATATCTTATTCATAAGGCAAAGGTAAAATAATTTTTAATTTCATATATAGTCTATCGATTTTATATGATTTAAATTTTCCTTAATATCACTAATCTTTAAAGTTGATTGTTTTTTATATTAAATTACATAATATATAGAATGCTGTATTTCAACATTATGTACAATTTTTTAACCAAATTTTTCATTCAATTAAAGAATTTTCAAATTGATAAAAAAAATTGACATTTTCCAAATGGAAATAAAAAATAACAATTTACGGCAAGATAATTTCGGTTTAAGGCCAGCTTTCTACCAGAATTTAACACTTGCCTTCAACTACATATTTACATTTTTTTAAAATTTCCAGTGCTGCAATTGCCCAAGATTTGGCTATTCCAAGCTCACTCTGATCGAGGATACTTCGTTTTAAAATCAAAAACTAAAGGACTAGCTCCATGCTTTTCCAAATAATCCAATTGGGCCACTGCTTCTTCAAGTGTAGGAAACTGACCACTTGGAATCCACCACATCGCAGTGTACACTTTCCCATAGCGATAAAACCACTCACGACGTCGCTTTAAAAAGCCAGCATGTAAAGTATTGTACATGTAATTTTCCAATGTTTCTATACTTTCCCACACGGAAATATTTACAATTACTTGCTCATCGTTGTACGGATTGAAAGACGTCGCATTGTTGTTTTCGTCTTTAAATCTCCAAACAAAGCCTTCACTCTGCTCAGCAATGCCATTTATCAAATCCAAGTTATCTACAAACTCTTTCATGATTGGATCGTTGATGGTCAATCCTTTCATTTTTGCAATGTTTATTTCTGCTAGTTGATATTTACTCATTTTCTATTTTTTAATTAATTCTGTGGGCAGTTGTCAGCTTTCAGTTTTCAGCTTTCAGTTGTCAGCTCTCAGTTTTCAGTTTGCGAAGAAAGGTATTTTTTATAGAAATAACTGACTGCGCTTTAAAGATATTTGTGCACTTGCTGCGAGCCATGAGCCTGAGGTTAGGACACATCTTTTTTTCTAAATATGTTGTACCCTATCATTATGCCATCAAATTTATCCAAACCCTCTATTATTGTTTTATTTCCAGGAGGCCTTTTGACGTTATAAAACTCTTTCCAACCAGCTAGTC
>JAKQLF010000069.1 GCA_029567325.1 Bacteroidota bacterium
AACTACTACTATTATTGAAAGTGAAAAATGGCTTTAGCCACAGCAATAATAGTAGTAGTTTATCAAATACATATTAAGCATTCCAATTTTTGAAATTAGCAATCACACATTTTATTCAACATATTGACTCTTATGTTGAAGGTTTATCCTAGATATTATTTTTTAATATGCTGAATTGGAATGCTTAATATGTATTTGATAAACTACTACTATTATTGCTGTGGCTAAAGCCATTTTTCACTTTCATTTCATTGCCTCCAGCTAAAGCAGGAGGCAATGAAATCCAATTTTTGAAATAAGCAATCACACATTTTATTCAACATATTGATTCTTATTTTGAAGGTTTATCTCCTGCCCAAATTAGATGTGATTTAAAAAATTGCAAAAACCCATTCATCAAAATTAATGATTCCTAAAATTCAAAACCAATTCACAGGGGTTATCATTAGGAATGTGGCTTTAGCCCATTCCCAAAAATGATTTAAGGTAAAATCTGGCTTTAGCCGAAACATGCGCAACATCAAAGTAGAATGCAAATATTTTTAGAAATCATTCAAAATCCCCAATAAATCAAAAATAACATCCATGTGGAATATATCTATTCTTCTTCAGTTCGCACATAAACCCATTGACATGAAAAGATGCGTATTGACAAAATTATTACCTTATGAAAAAAACAACACACGCAATACCAATTTTCAAATCAAGTTTTTATATATTTTTATCCCTTACTTAGAAATCATAAAGTAGACTGCTCACATATACAAATCAAAATTTGAAAAAATTAATATTATTCGGCGCGTCAGGAAATTTAGGAAGAGAAATCGCGAAAAAGGCAATGGAACAAGGCTATGATCTGACAGTAGTTGTGAGAAATGCTCAAAAAGCAGAAAAGCTCAGTTCTATAACCCCAAAATTTATCATAGCTGACATCACCAACCCCTCATCGCTTGCCAATATCTGCCAAGGCTTTGATATTGTAATTTCAGCATTGGGCAAAAGTGTTTCTCCTAATGATAATAGCAAATGTACTTTTAATGAAATTGATCTTATAGCAAACACCAACATTCTGCAAGAAGCAATAAAAAATGGCATACGCAAATTCGTATATATCTCCGCTCTCCATTCTGAAAAATATATACACTTAGAATACTTTAGAGTTCACCATGAATTTTCAGAACTATTGAAAAAGTCAGGACTTAACTACTCGATTATAAAACCACCTGCAATATTCAGTGGATTTCTGGATATGATGGAAATGGCTAAAAAAGGACAATTAATCAACATTGTAAAAGGTGATAAAAGAACAAATCCAATTTATGAAGTTGATTTAGCTACTGCATGCGTGGATGCAATCAGACCTGATAATGTAGTAATGGAAATCGGAGGAGCCACTATTTATACAAGGAAACAATTGTATGAAATTATTCAAAAAGAAGTTAATCCAAAGAAAAGTGTAAAGTATTTACCATTGTGGACATTTAAACTGATATTGCCATTGCTTAAGATTTTCAATAAAAACCTATTTGATAAATTTGCTTTCTTTTTAGCAGCTATTCAAGTCGACACCATTGCACCACAGAGAGGCCAGATGAAGTTTGAGGAATATATTAAAATGAAGCATTCCATAACGACTAACCGCCTCGATGTCAATGAATGAAGTCATTCTCATCATGTAATAACAAAAGAGCAAGTCTATATCAATTATGATTGATTAGCGCCCCAATACCTGTTATTCATAACTCGCAAAATCTCCCTTCCTATTCGGAATATATTTTAACTAAATATGGTTTTCAAATTACCTCAAAGTCTGTAAATTGCAATTATTATGACTAAAGAAAGCGCTATACAAATATTTGAAGACAAACAGGTTCGCAGCATATGGGATGCTGAGCAAGAGCTGTGGTATATTTCCATCATAGATGTCGTTGCTGTTTTAACCGAAAGTGTTGATCCTAACGCTTATTGGCGAAAACTGAAACAACGTTTAAAAGAAGAAGGAAATGAAACCGTGACGAATTGTCACGGTTTGAAAATGCTTGCTGCCGACGGCAAAATGCGTATGACTGATGTTGCCACCACAGAGCAATTATTCAGACTCATACAATCCATCCCATCACCCAAAGCTGAACCTTTTAAAATATGGCTGGCACAGGTAGCATCCGAAAGATTGGACGAAATGCAAGATCCAGAGTTGA
Organism: Bacteroidota bacterium; assembly: GCA_029567325.1. Classification (GTDB taxonomy): domain Bacteria; phylum Bacteroidota; class Bacteroidia; order Chitinophagales; family Saprospiraceae; genus JADKBO01. The sequence goes on from JAKQLF010000069.1 coordinate 2,199, forward strand.
GTATCGACCGCGCTTTGCAACAATATTTAAATTTGGGGTATTCTGAAAGTTGGATAAATCAACGACTCAAAAGCATCGAAATCCGAAAGGAGCTAACAGATGAATGGAAAAATAGAGGCCTTAAGGATGGTCTTCAGTTTGCAACACTCACAGATATCATCACAAAAGCTTGGGCTGGCAAAACCACTAAAGAATACAAGGTCTTTAAAGGTTTGAAAAAAGAAAACTTGAGAGACAATATGACAAATACAGAACTCATATTGAACATGCTTGCTGAGGCTTCAACCAAAGATATTTCGCAAGCTATAAAACCGCAGAATTTTGAAGAAAGTAAAAAAATTGCGCAACAAGGTGGCAATGTAGCTAATGTGGCACTCAAAGAATTGGAATCAAAAACAGGCAAAAAAGTAGTTAGCCCTATAAATTCAAATAAAATTTTAAGAAATAAAGAACTAGAATAATTGTCTGAAAAAATCATGAATCCAAAATTTGAAGCAGGAATAAACATCGCCATTAAAATACCCAAAAGCAAATACGATCAGACGGTTGCTTTTTACAGGGAAATTTTAAAACTTGAGGTCAAAGAAAAACCTATAAAAAATCCCACCATTTCCAGAACGCATGAGGTAAAATTTGGCAATAATATTCTGTGGTTGGACTGTGTGGACAATTACACACATTCTGAAACTTGGCTTCAACTTACTGTTCCCAATGTTGAAGAGGCCACTCACTATTTGCAGTCAAATGGCGTAGAAACTTGTGATGAATTAGAAGAATTGCCAGATAATATGCATTGGATACAAGATCCTGCAGGTACCGTATTTAATTTACAACAACGAATAGAAAAATAATTAAAAATCCTTTTCTAGGTTGATCATAAAAAGATTGGTACTAAAACAATGAAACCAACTAATAATCTATCAAATCGGCTACTTGAAATTGTAGAAGCTTTACCCCTAAAACCCGGTATCAGAATTTTAGAAATTGGATGTGGTCCAGCAGCGATGGCAAGAGAAATTTCAAAACGAATCGGTAATGGTCACATCCTTGCCATTGATCGTTCAGACAAAGCCATTCAACAAGCTTTATTTGGATCAAAGACAGAGATGGAATCAGGAAGACTTACCTTTAGAAAAATATCAATCGAAAACTTTGAATTATTACCTGGAGAGGAACCTTTTGACATAGCGGTTGCAATCAGAGTAGGTGCTTTAGATGGAAGACATCCAGAAATTGAAATACAATCACTAGATCGCATTTCAAAAGCCTTGAAAAAAAATGGCAAACTTTTTATTGATGGTGGAAATCCACTCAAAGAAATCAAATTGGAATTAGAGATTTAATCCACGTTAATATTGAAATTTCGACGCTAATTTGTAAATCAAAAAGCTCTTGGAATAATAGATTAATTTTAATTTTATTCAAAATTAAAAATTACCGCATGCAAATAATTGCAGGAATTGTAACATGCCTATTTAGCCTTGCATTAATTGCTTTACTGATTGTTTTATTGACGAAGAAAGCATGGGCTATTTCTTTTATAAGTTCATTTGCCAGTACTGCAAAAGCTCATTTCATAGAACAATCCCTTAGACTTATTGCAGGTGCATGTATTTTAATTTATTCCGAAAACATGTTGTTTCCAAAGATATTTAACTTATTCGGTTGGATATTTATGATAACTTCTGCAATATTAATGCTCACTCCTTGGAAATGGCATCAATCTTTTGGTAAGTCGGCCATGCCCCTTGTAATAAAAAACCTAATTCTATATGCATTTGCGGCGGCTGTCATGGGAATGATTATTTTATACTGCGTAATAGCACCTTTAGATCTTTGAGAAATAAACTTAGAATTAGATTATTAGTTTATCCTAAAACTCTACCCTATCCAAAACATTACCTATCACAAAAGTTTTCATTTCTTGCTCTAAACCAGCAAATTGTGATGGCTCGAAAATGCCCGATATACGCCCTTCATTCAACAATATAATTTGATCACAAATATCACTCAATGTGGAAAAAATGTGAGAAGAAATCACAATTGTTTTGCCATGATTTTTGAGCTTGGTAATGATACCAGAAATGATCATATTGCTATGAATATCCACTCCATTAAATGGTTCGTCAAGTAAAAACAAATCATTGCGTTGACATAAAATGCCCTGCAACGCCAATTTCTTTTTCATACCCGTAGAATAGTTTTCTGCAAACTCATTCAAAGGTAAATCAAAGATATTACCTTCCTCAAATCCTTCTTCTTGAATACCCCTTGCAATGGACACCAACTTTAAATATTCCCAACCTGTGATTCTTGACATAAAATCAGGATTGGTCTGTAAAAACCCCAATTTATCTTTGAGATTTTTATGATCAGAAATGATGTCTCCTCCAAACTTCTCAAGTCCAGAAAGACATCTGAAAAAGGTCGTTTTCCCTGCACCATTTTGACCAATTAGACCATATACTTTGCCTGCTTCCAAATCTAAATTTATTTCGTTAAGGACTTGCTTTTGACCATATGATTTGGTGAGTTTTTGAATAGAAATCATGAGAGATATTTGTGGAGTTTCTGAATGGCTTTTGTATAAAAAAGATAAATCGTAACCAATATCATGGGCGGAAAAGTAATACTCATACTAAATAAAATGCCTTGTGGTATATTCATTTCATTGGGAAAAGCGGCATATTTTCCGAGCACTACAGCAGCCAAAAATATATATCCAATTAAGAAAGCACCCAAAATAATAAACACATTTTCGAAAAAAAATAACATTAATAAAGCTGCAAAAGGAATAGCTAACATGGATATACACATCATTGCTGTCTCCAATTTATGCAGTAAAAATGCTTTAGGGCTTCGTGAAAACATCCAGACAAATACTTCCTTTTCCGGTTGGAGATAACACGACATTCCGAACAAATAAATTATTGCAAAAGAAAATATACCAAGGTTGAAATTATGAACGGAGACAGATTTAAAAAGCAAAAATAAGGCAATCAAAATCAACCAAAAATTTTTCCTAAATCCGACAACGAATTCAAATGGAAATCGCTTGAATGGTGTTGGAATTACCAAAGAAGTAGGGTTTCCTACAGTGAAAATGGACATTAAAACAAATATTGGAATGAGCAAAATTGCTGCCAAAAATTCCTGTTTAAAAATCATAAAAATGATGAAAGGAATTCCAACCAAAGCATTTTCAATCAACCTAATTTTGGTATAAATGCCTTGATTAAACATTAATTTTAGTTGCTCATTTCGGATTTTCTCGATGTTAGTAAGCCAAATTGAAATCAGCAAAGCAATATAGATCCATATTGCATATGTTGTTTTATAAAAAAGAAATGTTGATAAGGCCCCAAAAGCTAAGACCATTACGACAATTCCAACCAATGGATGGACGCCCCATTCATGGAGTTTTCTTAAAAAACGTTGGTATTGTAACCAGAAATAAAATTTCATATAAATACTATTCCAAAATAACGGCCATCATACAATCAATGAATCCCTAAGAATAAGGGTAATTTCTCAAACACACCGTTTTATTATATCAATGTGGATCTTTAAGGGATCAATCCTTCAGAGATACGGTTTAAGCGCTTATACGTTTATTCGTTTATAAAAGATTGCTGGCACAGCCAATTGAACACTGCAGACTTTTCGGTTTCATTCATTTGTTGGGGCTCGAAGCGCTTACCAAAAATTGACCCCTGAAAACTGATCACTGAAAACTGATTACTGAAAGCTGATCACCGAAAGCTGACAGCTGATTAAGATTTTCTAGTCTCGCAATACGTCTTCTGACATTTACCATACAAATTGAGTGAATGATGCCTCACATCAAATTCCAAAATATCACCCATCATGTTTTTGATTTGTTGAATGCGTGGATCACAAAACTCCAATACATTTCCACAATCAATGCAGATCATGTGATCGTGTTGTTTGAATCCATAAGACTTTTCGTATTGAGCCAGGTTTTTACCAAATTGATGTTTTACCACCAAGTCACAGCTTACTAGAAGTTCTAAGGTATTATAAACAGTAGCTCTGGAAACCCTATAATTTTGGTTTTTCATATGGATATAAAGCGCCTCTGCGTCAAAGTGATCCGTCCTGCTGTAAATTTCCTCCAGGATGGCATAACGCTCCGGGGTCTTCCTCAACGCATTTTTCTCCAAGTGTAAGGAAAAAATGCTCTTTACCTCTTCAATGAGTTGCTCAAGCTTTTCTGGTGTCGTTACTTTCATCCGTCTTTAATGTTTTCTCAATCCTTACAACACTCATTACTCCTTCTAGTTTTTGTATGGCTTTTAATGCAAGATTGAGTTGATCTTTATTATTGACAAAGATAGATACTTTTCCTTCATAATATCCCTGATTTCCCTCAATAGAAAGCGCTCGGATGTTTAAACCCAAATTATTGGATATTTCATTGGTTAACATCTGGATCACTCCTACCCCACTATCTACACCTGTAATCAACAATTCTGTGTTGAAACTTCCTCTTGGATCGTCTTCCCACTCGGTTTTCAATACCCGATAGCCATAATTAGCGAGCAATCTGGATGCATTCGGGCAATTGAATCGATGGATCTTTAATTCTTGTGTAGCAGTAAGATATCCAAAAATGGGATCACCTTGGACTGGACTACAACAGTTTGCAAATTTAAATTCGTATGTATCTCCAGGTTCACCATTGACAATAATCTTGGATTTATTCTCCAGTTTCTTAGTAGGTTTTTTTACAACCTTTTCTTTTTCTGGTTCTTCTTCTTGTTCCTCTGTTTTTTTTACTGCCAAATGGCCAGCTTCAATCACAAACTTTTTGAAGTCAAGGTTGAATTCTTCTTTGTAAAGTCCAAAATAAAATTCTACCCGAGAGTGATATCCAAAATGCCTCACTAAGAAATCTATGTTGTCCTCAAAACCAATGCGTAAGTTTTTGAGTTTTCGTTCAACTTGTTCCTTGCCGTATTCTGCAAGAGCTTTCATTTCTTCCTTGACTGTAGACCTGATTTTAGCCCTCGCTTTTCCAGTTACTACCAACTTTAACCATTCCTGATTGGGTCTTTGGTTTTTACTTGTTACCACCGTGACTTGGTCGCCGCTTTCAAGTTTATAACCCATCGGGACCAACTTATTATTTACCTTGATGGCGGTAGCCTTGGACCCCACATCTGTATGAATTTCAAAGGCAAAATCAAGTGCGGTTGCTCCTTTAGGTAATACTTTCATTTCACCCTTGGGAGTAAAAACATAAACTTCTTCGTTGAATAAATTCGTCTTGAAATCACTTAGGAATTCAAGTGCATTGGTATCGTTGTCTTCAAGTAAACCTCGGATGTTGTCCAACCAAGAATCAAATACATTATTCTGTGATTTTACACCTTTGTATTTCCAGTGAGCTGCGAATCCTCGTTCTGCAATTTCATCCATGCGCTCGGACCTAATTTGCACCTCAACGAATTTTCCATTTGGCCCGATGACTGTTGTATGCAACGATTCATAACCATTGCTTTTGGGAGTGGTAACCCAGTCCTTCAATCTCTCAGGGATAGGATTATACACGTCGGTGATGATGGAATATATTGCCCAGCAAATTTGTTTTTCTTTATTAGCTGGAATGTCTGCTATGATTCTTACTGCAAAAATGTCATAAATCTCATCAAAAGGGACTTCTTTGGATTTCAGTTTATTGTAAATGGACGATATGGCCTTGCTTCGCCCTGTTATTTTATATGTAATACCTTCTTCACTCAGCCTACCTCTCACGGGTTCAATGAAATCTTCAATGTATTTTGTTCTCTCCGTTAAAGTGTTTTCGAGTTTGGCCTCTATTTCTTTATAGATTTCTGGCTCTGTGATTTTCAGGCATATATCTTGAAGCTCCGTCTTAATTTTGTACAAGCCCAATCTGTGAGCCAAAGGAATATAGATGAAATCTGTTTCAGCGGCAATTTTGAGTTGCTTGTGGATTGGCATTGAATCAATGGTTCGCATATTGTGCAATCTATCCGCCAGTTTGATCAAAACCACCCTCACATCATCTACTAAGGTGCTGAGTACTTTTTTGAAATTTTCTGCTTGAGCGGATTCTACATTGTAAAGACCATCCAATTTGGTGAGGCCATCCACAATTTTGCCAACCTTTGGGCCAAATCGATTATAAATTTCAGGGAGGGTAATGTCTGTATCTTCAACCACATCGTGAAGCAAAGCACACATGATGGCAGTAGGTCCAAGGCCAATTTCCTCCAAACAAATCCTCGCCACTTCAATGGGATGATAGATATATGGTTCACCACTTTTACGACGTTGTGTTTTATGTGCTTCCAATGCAATTTCGAATGCTGCTTGCACATTGATGTCGTCCTCCAATGACATATTGGGCTGCATCACATCGATGACCTGTTGAAATACCTGATGTATTTCTTGCCTCTCTATATCCGTTATTTCTTGTCCTTGCGGCATAAATTCCTTACTAAGTGATACAAATATAAATTAAAAATTCACCAAATTAGTTTCTTGACTTTACAAACATTCTGCAATTAATGGCAAATGGCATCATTTGAGACACATATACATCTCAAAAATGCCCTTGACAAAATTTAAATAAAGTTCAGTTTGGTTTTACGCAGTTGCAAATTGATTGATCACAGCTTTTACAACGACTATCTATTATAAACGTGCCGTGGTCATAAAGTGTGAACCTCACACCAACATTATGCAGCATAAAGTTGCAAACTTTTTTAAACCACAGAAATACAAAATAAAAAATATTGATTACACTTTGACAATATAAAAATTGCAATATCTTTGCCCCACTTTTTGAAATTGCAGGCGTGATGGAATTGGTAGACATGCTAGACTTAGGATCTAGTGCCGCGAGGTGTGAGAGTTCGAGTCTCTCCGCCTGCACTAAGTAAGAAGCAAAAAAGGCTGAGATTATTCTCGGCCTTTTTTGTTTGATACGTAGAAAGAGGCAAGCTCTTTCTTTACACGAGGAAAAAGTCATGGCATGCCATGGATCAACAAATTCACACCAATCACAAAGAACCAACTGTTCTGGGAAGGCACGCTGGCCTTACACTCCATGTCGTTCCAATTCACATCTTACATTTCACATCTCACACCATTCACTATTTACCATTTACTATTCACCCTAATTTATTATCTTTGCAGTCATTTTTGAAAAAAAGCACCTGGTTTTCTTCATAACAATCTGATTTTGAAAGAAATAACATAAAAATTAGACCAAAATAAAGGAATTTTTCAAAAGATATAAAACAAGGTCAATTTATAAATTCGCATAAAAATTAGCAAGACATGATAATAGACAGATCAGAAATCGGAGAAATGATCAGCAAATTTACCGTAACCTTAGAACCATCTGATTATAGAGATGCATTCAAAGCAAACATCAATAAAATGAAAGGTAAGGCCAACTTAAAAGGCTTTCGCGCAGGTAAAACGCCTGACCATGTCATTATGAAAATGTACGGAGAAAATGTATTGGCTGAGGTTCTAGATCGAATGTTTTCTGAAAAACTATTTAGCTACTTGGCTGAAAACAAAATTCCTTTCATTTGCCAGCCTTTGCCTGCACAAGAAAGTGAACATATTTCCCTTAGACCAAGTGATAAAGAAGCAACCTATACTTATTCTTACGAAGTAGGTACTAGAAATGAACTTGAAATACAAGGTATCAACCCCGAAGATAGCTATACATACTATGAAATAACTGCAAATGAAAATGCTGTAGACGACCGTATTGCTGAATTAGAAAATGCATATGGCGCAATGGAAGTCGTAGATTCACCGATTGAGGCTAATGACAAAGTCAATGTTTCTGCCATAGAGCTGGATGAAAACAACGCTCCAAAAAAAGACGGATGGCAAAGTGCTTTTGAACTGCCTATTTTCAGTATCAAAGAAGAACACCAAGCAGATTTTATTGGCAAAGCTAAAGGAGACAAAATCGTTGTCAATCTATTTGAACTTACTTTTAGAGATGCCAACACAGTGAGAAAAGACTTTTTGGAAGTTGAAGAGGATGACGCAAGAGAGATCGGCCAAGTATTTGAATTGACGGTTGAAGAAGTTTTAAGGAAAGTACCAGCAAAGTTGGATGATGATAAAATCAAAGACTTATTTGGTCAGAACGGAATTGAGACCATGGAGCAACTCAGAGACATCTTATCCAAAAATGCAAGTGGCGAAATGGAGCAAAAGTCAGTAGGGAAACTATTTGACGATATCTACACTAGGATTACTGAAGAAACAAAATTGGTCTATTCTGACACATTTGTGAAGCGTTGGTTGCGTGAATATGAAAATTTGGCAGACGATAAGATAGAAGAAATGTTCGAAGGATTCAAAAAAGACCTTAAATGGTCGATAATCCAGAACGAATTGCAGGAAAGGTTTAAAGTGAAGGTGACAAAACAGGAACTGGATCAATATTTGATGAGTAAGGCCGACAACTTCATGCAACAATTTGGCTTTTTTGATCAAGGGATCTTTGATAAAGTGCTCAAAAGAATGAAAGATGATCAAAATGAGGTTTATAAAGCTTCTAATATCATTTTGAGTAATAAAATCTTCAGCGAGGTGGAACAAATTATCACAAAAGTTCCACAACAAATCAGCCTCCAAGCGTTTGAAGAAATGACAGCTCCACAACAAGTTGCCGAAGAAGTTGTTTCTGAATAGCTTATTTAATCAAAAAGTGAATACTATGTTTCCAAAAGATGAATTTAAAAAGTACGCTACCAAGCATCATGGCTTGAGTACGATGCACCTTGAGAAATACATGGAAACAACTGCACCAAACATTCATGCTTTTACCCCTCAAGTAATTGAGGAGCGAAGTCTCAATGTTGTAGGTATGGATGTTTTTTCCAGGTTGATGATGGATAGAATCATCTTCATGGGTGTACCTGTCAATGACTATGTAGCCAATGTCATTCAGGCTCAATTGCTTTTTTTGGAGTCGACTGATCCAAAAAGGGACATCCAAATGTTTATCAATAGCCCGGGAGGGAGTGTGATAGATGGTATGGGTATTTATGATACCATGCAATATGTTGCCCCAGATGTTGGAACCATTTGCACAGGTATGGCAGCCTCTATGGGAGCTGTGTTGCTTTGTGCTGGTAAAAAGGGAAAAAGAACTTGTTTGCAACACTCAAGAGTGATGATTCATCAACCTTCAGGTGGTATGCAAGGTCAATTTTCTGACATGGAGATCAGCTATAAGTTGATCAAACAATTGAGACAAGAATTGTATGAAATCATGGCTCACCACACTGGTAAAACATTTGAAGAAATCGAAAAAGATTCTGATAGAGATAATTGGATGACGGCTTATGATGCCAAAGAATATGGTCTCGTTGACGAAGTTTTGGATCGACAAAATCAAAGAAAAAAAGATTAATAAAATCTAAATGGGGATGGAAAAATTAACTTTTTTACATCCCCATCGTTTTTATAGGAAGTTTTAAATTATTTTTGAATCAAAATCTGAGCATTGGCTAAATACAAAGACAATATTAAATGTTCTTTCTGTGGTAGGGACAAAAAAGATGCGTTGATCCTCATTGCAGGATTGGAAGGACATATTTGTGAATCTTGTGTTGAGCAAGCTTACCAAATCATCAATGACGAAGTCACCGAACCTGGTTTACCAAATAGTAAGAAAAAAGTCGGTCAGTCTTTTGGTCTAAATTATAAACCAACTGACATCAAAAACTACCTTGATGAATACATCATTGGACAAGACGAGGCCAAAAAAACCATATCAGTGGCTGTTTATAATCACTACAAAAGACTAAAACAAAAGACCAAAGACGATGTAGAGATTGAGAAATCAAATATCGTTTTTGTAGGTGAAACAGGAACAGGTAAAACATTGATGGCAAAAACTATTGCCAAATTTTTGGATGTTCCTTTTGCAATTGTGGATGCTACCGTATTTACAGAAGCTGGGTATGTGGGTGAAGATGTAGAGTCTATGCTTACTCGTTTATTACAGGCTTGTGATTATGACGTTGACGCTGCACAAAGAGGCATTGTTTATATCGATGAAATTGATAAAATTGCCAGGAAGGGCGATAATCCTTCCATCACCAGAGATGTTTCGGGTGAAGGTGTACAGCAAGCAATGCTAAAAATGCTGGAAGGTACAGAAGTAAATGTACCACCACAAGGAGGTAGAAAACACCCGGAGCAAAAATTGATCAAAGTAGATACAAGAAATATCTTATTCATTTGTGGTGGAGCTTTTGATGGTGTTCAAAAAGAAATTTCAAAACGACTCAATACTCAAGTGATTGGCTACAGCCAGAATGCAAATGAAATAGTTGATACAGATAATTTACTTCAATACATCACACACAAAGATTTAAAATCTTTTGGTTTGATACCAGAGCTGATAGGAAGACTTCCGGTATTGACTTACTTGGAACCATTGGATAAAGAAACTTTGATGTCTATCTTGGTTGAACCCAAAAATGCCATCGTAAAACAATATGCAAGGTTGTTTGAGTTGGAGGGAATAAAACTCAAGTTTGATAACGAGGCATTGGAGTTTATTGCTGAAAAAGCTTTGGAATATAAATTAGGTGCCAGAGGACTCAGATCATTGTGCGAGGCCATTCTTAAAGATGCCATGTTTGAACTTCCTTCCATTGAGGGTGTTTCTGAATTTAATGTGGATTACAAATTGGCACACGAGAAAATTACAAAATCAAAATTGAGCAAACTGGTAGCTGCTTGATCTTAAAAACTGTAAATTTTGTTGATTAACATATAATTAACCAATTTGATGAACGATAATGCGTCACTATTGTGTTATAAATATGAAAGTTATGAATTTTAAAAAATTAGATATATATCATTTGAGAGGTATCCTGAGTGTAGTGTTTTTTTCTTTTATGTCTTTCGTTTTACTAGGTCAGTCAAAGCCGATGGGAAATGCAAATGACCCAAAAGCAAAAAAGATTCTAGATAAAATAAAAAGCGATTACGAAAAAAATAAATCTTCGGAAGTTGTTTTTGAATTGGTCATTGAAACTCCAGGATCAAAACCAGAAAAACAAAATGGTAAATTGGTACAAGAAGGCAAAAAGTTTGTTGCCTTGATGGATGATCAAGAAGTCTATTGTGATGGTAAAAATGTCTGGTTTTATTTGAAATCTGAAAAGGAAGTGCAAATAAATAATTATGACGCCAACATGAGTGACGAGATGGTGAGTCCTGAGCAATTATTGCGCATTTATGAAAATGGAGAATACATTTATGCAATTACAGGAGAGGAGCAAATTGGCACCAAAACCCTGACGAATATAGAATTTAAACCAAAAAATAGAAATAGCCAATATTCCAAGATCAGGATAGGAGTTGATAAGACCAACAATCCCAACTACATCAAGGTTTTTTCTAAAAATGGTGCAACGTATACGCTCGTGCTCAAGAGTACGACTCATAATAAAGTGTACAAGGCCGACTACTTTGTTTTTAATACAAAGAAAGTCCCCGGACTACACGTAGAAGATCTGAGGATCGATTGATAGAGATCAAGCTTCTCAGTTTTTACCGACCTGACGCTTCTTAGCAAAACTAAGAAGCGTTTTTTTTTGAGAATTCCCTAAAGTCAGTTGATCACCACTTGATAAAACAAATTATTTTTAATCAATAATTTCCCTATTTATTAATATCATTGTTGTCAAGACAAAGTAGGTTAAGGAGAAAAAGAGCATACATTTTATCTTACATGTGTGAGCTTGCTAACGCAAATGAAAATGACTGATCGTTTTAGGCTAAATATTTTGATTCTTTTATTTATTGGTTTTTTAGCAATGAAACCATTTGCACAAGATCTCCATGTAAATAATTTTCTAAATACAGTAAGTGACAGATCATACTTGCAATTGATGCGAGGTAATATTCCGTCCCGAAACGCAAACGCAGTAGTAGAACGTGCAACTTTTATGGAAGCGCAGATCGCCCCGTCTTTTTTTATCCGATTTAAAGATGAAGGTAAGTTTACACTCAGCATCACTCCCAAAATTATATTAAGAATGGGGGATAATGAAAGTTTCCCAATCAAAGCTCCTTCTTTTATGCCCATCATCACGGGTTTTCAACAATTGAATGCAAATAAATTATCTAATACAAGAGCCCTTAAGTGGTTGATAAAACCCCAACATCGCGTTTTTATTATGTATAGAATAGGACATCATTCCAATGGCCAAAAGGATGAGTTTTTTGTAAAAGGCACGAGAAGAATAAATTTTAGTACTGGAAATTTTTCAACCGAATTTGTAGAATTGGGCCTGCAGTGGACCGATATGACTGGTGGGGCAAACGGTTTTTCTATAAATGGGAGACTTTCATTTGAGCAACAAATTGATTTAACTCGAGAAACTGACATCAAAGAATTGTATTACGATCGGCGTTTATTACTTGAAAATGAGTTCAATTTTACCAGTTATCTGCAATTAGCAACGAAAGTAGATTTCATGATGGGTCAAGGCAGTCGCTTTGAGCCAAAATCCTCCTTTCAGGTAAGCGCCGAATTCAAACCGGCAAGAAACTATACAGATCTTTCTCTTTTTATCAGGTATTATCTTGGACCAGATTATTACAATATCCGATACTTTTCTGATCAAGATTTTATTGGATTTGGAATCAGAGCAAATCCAAGTGGTAAAAATGCACTGGCATTTTGAGTCAAGAATTCATAATTGACGATTTCATAATTTTCTTTTCGAAATTAGCCATTATTTAAAAGAACTAAGATCAAATAAGTGGTTTAAGCCCCTCATTTTTGATGTATCTTATTTTCACCAAAAACATAGCAGCCATTTTTTCTGCGCGCCATCTAGCTTCATCAGCTTTAGGGCCAACAAATAAGTCATCCATGTTGGCATTGAAGAGGCTGACCCACCGATCGAAATGTTCTCTTTCCACTGGAAGATGAGCGTGCGGTAAAAAAGGACTACCAAAATAAGTATGATCTTCAAGCAAAATTGTTTGCCAAAAACGATACATTTTCTCCAAATGTTCTGGCCACTTATCGCCAATGATCCGATTGAAAATATGACCAATCAAATCGTCTTGCCTTATCCTTTCATAAAAAGAATCGACCATCAATTTTATGTCATCAACATTTGATATATCCTTATGCATCCATGTGTCAGTTTAGTGGCTTTGCAGACTATTCTATTTTAAAATTTGTATTCCAATAAATTTATAAAAACTTTTTAGCTTCTCTGGCGATTTCAACTTCCTCTTGAGTAGGGACCACCCAAATTTGCACCTTGCTTTTGGATGAATGAATCGTATCCGCCATTCCTATTACGGCATTATTTTTACCTTCATCCAATTCAACACCAAAAAAGGAAAGATCATTACATATAAGGCTCCTCATTTTCGGACTATTTTCACCAATACCTGCGGTAAATACAAGCGCATCCAATCCATTCATTGCCGCAGCATAAGCACCAATGTATTTTTTTATACGATATGCATTCATAGTCAATGCCAAATTTGCCATGGCATCTCCATTTGCCGCTTCCTCTATGATGTCTCTCAAATCAGCCTTACCGGTTAGCCCCAGCATGCCACTTTTCTTATTGATGAGATCATTGACTTCCTTGGTAGAAAGTCCTAACTTATCGACCAAATACAGCACCAAACCTGGATCTAAATCACCAGCCCGAGTTCCCATGATGAGGCCATCTGCGGGCGTAAAACCCAGTGAAGTATCTATACAAATACCATCCTTGATGGCAGACATACTGCAACCATTTCCCAAATGCAGGGTAATGACTTTTCCTGGAAGTTTGCCATAAAGCAAATTTTTGAGCTGACTGACTACATATTTGTGACTCGTGCCGTGAAATCCATAAACCCTGATTTTGTAATCCGTGTAATATACCTCTGGCAACGCATATCTATGGGCCACTTCGGGTATTGTTTGATGGAATGCAGTATCAAAAACTGCAACATGGATGGCATTTGGGAAAACATCCATTCCACATTTTATACTGATGAGATTTGCCGGATTATGTAGCGGAGCCAAACTGCTAAGTTCGTCAATTGCGTTTATAACATCTTCGTCAATGATCACAGCACTGGCGTACAAATCTCCACCATGCACCACTCGATGTCCTAAAGCTTTGATTTCATTTATGCTAATCACAATCGGCTTACTACCTCCCGTGAGTCCTTCCAGAACGATTGCAAAAGCAGTAGTATGATTGGGCACTTCATGGCTTGTTGTTGTTTTTTGACCGTCATATTTCAAGGCAAACGTCGATACTTTTTCCCCAATTCTATCAATGAGTCCTGAGGCAATTGACTTTTCTTCCTGTACAGAAATCAATTGAAATTTTAATGACGAACTACCTGAATTGATTACTAGAATGCTTTCTCCCATATTTGTCTTATTACATTGCTAGTTGGAGTGAATCTTTTCCAACAGTAGTTTTTGACTCAATTTCCTGGGCCTGAATTGCGGTAATGATGACGGTATTGAATACATCGTCTACAGTACAACCGCGACTCAAATCATTGACAGGATTATTGAGCCCTTGCAACATAGGACCAATGGCAACTGCACCAGTTTCTCTTTGCACCGCTTTGTAAGTATTATTTCCTGTATTGAGGTCTGGAAAAATCAAAACACTTGCTTTACCTGCAACCTTGGAACCCGGCATTTTTTTCTCTGCAACACCCATATCAACAGCTGCATCATATTGGATGGGCCCCTCAATCAAAATATCTGGCCTCAATTCTCTCACCAAAGCCGTTGCCCTTCTCACTTTTTCTACTTCAGCACCCTTTCCAGATTCCCCACTAGAATAAGACAACATCGCAACTTTGGGCTCAATGCCAAACTCGACGGCACTGTCAGCAGATGAAATCGCTATGTCTGCCAACTCCTCTGCTGTGGGATTGGGATTGATGGCACAGTCACCAAATACAACGACTCTATCTGCCAAACACATGAAAAAAATGGATGAAACTACATTGATACCAGGTTTGGTTTTTATAAACTGTAAAGCTGGTCGGATGGTGTGTTGGGTCGTATGAGTTGCCCCAGAAACCATACCGTCTGCATGACCATTATAAATCATCATCGTTCCAAAATAAGATACATCGGTCATACAGTCCTTAGCAAAATCATAAGTAACGTTTTTGTGCTTCCTCAATTCCATGAAAGTCTGGGTATAGGACTCAAACTGAGGAGAAGGAAGCGGATCAATGATGCGCACTTTTTCAATATCCAATGGAATGTTGTGCTTAAGTAAAATTTCTTTGATGTTTTTCTTATTGCCCAGTAAGGTAAGGTTTACCAAGTCTTGATTGATGAGACTAGCGCTTGCTTTCAGAATCCTGATGTCTTCCCCTTCTGGAAGGACAATGTGTTTCTTGGAGCCTCTCACTTTTTTGATGAGGTTGTATTGAAACATCCTTGGCGTCATACCATGAGGGGCAATTTTGACCAATTGATCCAACATCGGATCGATCTGGATGTACTGAGAAAATAATGCATCCATCACCTCCAATTTACCTTGACTTTGATGGGTGATTTTAGAACGCATATTGCCAATCAGATTTCCAGTAGTAAAAGTATTTGTTTGTACAGAGATAATTGGAATGAGGTCTGAAAGGCCCTCTATCAAGTCCAAAATTGGTTCCTCTGGCAATAATCCACCTGTAAGAATAATGCCAGAAAGGTTGGGGTATTTATTTGAAATATTGGCTTGAAGTGCCCCTAAAATGATATCAGCTCTATCGCCAGGGGTAACAACCAAAGTATTTTCCTTGAGGTGAATCAAATAGTTGCGCAATTGCATCGCCCCAATGGATATCGAATCTATCTGATTGTCTAATAGGTTTTCACCATAAAGTATCGTTGCTCCCAGTTCTGCAGCTATTTCCCGTATGGTTGGTTTTGAAAGAGACTCCACCATTGGCACCACATAGGAAAAGACCGTTGGAGGGAGGAAAGCGCGCATGCCTTGTTGTGCAATTTCAAGGTTTTGCATTTGAATTTTATTGCAAATCATTCCCAAAACACTCACTTCTTTTTGACTGAAGTTGAGGTAGGCAGCTTCCAAAACATTCATCAAATCAGTTTTGGTCTTGCCTTCTCCACTTGCTACTATGACTACTGGTAATCCCAAATTTTTAGAAACTTCCAGGTTGCCATCAAACTCATAGATTGCAGCTTCCCCTTCAAAATCAGAGCCTTCTACCAATACAAAATCGCACTGGTCTTCAATTTTTTTGTATTTCTCAATGATGATGTCCAGGACTTCACCTTCTCTGTCTTTGTTTTTGAGAAACATGGCCTGTTCCTGCGTAAGCCCATAAGAAGATTCATAAGACACTTGTAAGTTGAATTTTTGCAAAACAACATCCATGTGGGCGTCTCTGGTGGCACCCGTATTGATGATGGGTTTGAAATATCCAACGCGTGGAAATTTACCCAATAAGGTTTTCATCATGCCAAGTATTACCAAAGACTTTCCACTATTGGCCTCAGTGGTTGCAACGTATATTCCTTTATAGTTCATAGTATAAAATATTGATAATGCACATTTAAATTTTTATTCCAACAGAATTCAAATTCTTTTCAAAATAAAATGTGGCTCAGATTTGAATGGTGGCATAAAAGTAGAATTTCTGTCGCTACTGACTAGATGACAAAAATTACCACATTGTATGATCTACATCAAATATGAAACAGCTATCTCAGCAAAAAGGTCCATTTTTTACGAGCCTTTTAAACTTTAATAATATGTTAATACGCCAATATAACCACAACATGCATCCTATACATGCGTATTGTAAGCATTAAAGAATTTTTATTCAACCCCAATATGTCCCAAAATCCTTTCTATGAAGCAATTTTCACTCGCCTTTTTTGTATTCCTCTCAGCTTTGGTTTATGGTCAAAATTTCAATATCACGGGAAAAGTAACCGACACCCTTGATAGTCCTTTGGTGTTTTCTTCTGTAATGTTACTTGAAATGGACTCCACTTTGGTAGATTTCAGTCAAACTGATATTGGAGGGTTTTATGATTTTAAAAAAGTGCCAGCTGGTTCTTACATTGTGAAAGCTACTTATTTGGGTTATATACCTGTAACCCAAACCGTACAATCTAGTGGATCCAATGTAAAGGTAGAAACCCTGAGGCTTACAGAAATTGCAACAGAATTGATGGAAGTAGTCATCAAAGCCGCCAAAGCTCCCATGAAAATGCGCGGGGATACCATCGAATATGATGCTTCCACCTTTAAAGTTCCACAAGGATCTACTGTAGAAGACCTCTTGAGAAGATTACCTGGAATGGAGGTCGATCAAGACGGCACCTTAAGATCAGACGGCAGGGACATCACCAAAGTTACTGTAGAAGGAAAGGATTTTTTTGGTGGAGACCCCAAGGCAGTCACTAAAAATCTACCAGCAGAAGGAGTGTCAAAAGTCCAGGTTTTTGACAAAAAATCAGAAGAAGAAAAACTGACTGGAATAAAAGGAAATACTGACCAAAAAGAAATGAACATCACTTTGAAAGATGAATTTAAAAAAGGAGGATTCGGAAAAGTAATCGTTGGGGCCGGTAGCGTAGAACGCGGAGAAATAAAAGGTAATTACAATAAATTCAACGATAAACATCAATTTAGTTTGGTTGGAGTTGCCAATAATACGGGGAGAAATGGTCTCAATTGGGATGATTATCAGGATTTTATGGGCGCACAATCTTTCAATTTTGACAATCAACTGTCGGATTATGGCTTTGGTGGAAATGGCATGCGAATGATCACTTTTGGCGGAAGTAATGGTGATGACATCGAAAATAAAATAAGTAGTACTTTCTTTTCTGGAAATAATGGCGGATTTCCTAAAAGTGTCAATACAGGTGTCAATTACAATTACGACCACAATAAAACCAAAATTGGCTCTCGATATTTTTACAATTACTCTGGCAATGAAAGTCAAACCAGTTCTCAATCCACAAACTTTTTTAATGCATTCACTTCCTCGAGTGATCGACTTTCTATTGATGAAAGTGGCTTCAGTGGACACCGGGGTGAACTGAGTTTTGAGCGCGCAATAGACAGTTTACACACCATCGTGATTAATTCAGATTTTGCAAATGTCATTTCAAAAAGAGGGGCAGTCACAGGAAGTCAGATTTTGAGAAATGGGAATGAACTCACTTCTTCATCAGACATTACAAATGATTATCGCTTGGGCGGCAATCTTTATACGGCTAGTGCTTTACTCAGAAAATCTTTTAAGAAAAAAGGAAGATTCTTTGGTGCAAACTTAACCTATTTAAATTCTTCCATACAAGAAGATAGAACCCTGCTCTCTGCCATCAAGTTTTATAACAATGGAGCCATCGACAGTGTGCAAAACCTCAATCAAGTCAATCAAACCAATGCGGATAAAAACAGCATCAAAACCAACGTCACTTTTTCTGAGCCATTGGGTAAAAAGTGGTTTGCTTCCATATTTGGAAATTATAGCTACAGAAAACAGAATGGTGTAGTCGATGTAAAAGATGTTTTACAGGAAAGATCCATTCAAAATGAATTTTTGAGTAGGAATTACGAAAACACTGTTTCTTATTTCCGTACGGGAACCACATTGACATTTGCTAGTAATGGTCTCAATGTTTCCGTTGGAGGGGGATTTCAACAATTTGATCTCTTGGGCAATTTTGCAGCGCCGGGCAACTCTCCATTTAAGGGTACAGTTGACCAAACTTTTAAGGCTTGGTTACCGTACACCAGTTTTAATTACAGCATAGGCAGGACAGCAAACATTGGAATGGGATATACCAAAGACATCAGTGAGCCAGGCATTAATGACTTGTTGCCTGTTGTTGACAATTCAAACCCACTATATATCAGAGAAGGAAATCAAAATTTATTACCTGAAAACATGCACAATGTGAGGTTCAACTTTAATAAATCTTTTCCTGTCCAAGGCATAAGATTCTATGCACAAACAAGTGCAACATTTTATGACAACCAAATCATTCAAAAGCAAGAAGTGGATGAAAACCTCATCACTCGGACACAACCCATCAATTATGACGGCGGGAATAGATTTTCTACCTACTTTGGTTTTAGTTTCCCAATCATAAAGACAAAAATCAAATCGAGCATCAATTTGAGTAATAACATCAACAAAAGCTTTGCCTTTGTCAATGCCAACCTCAACGAGACCAATACCATCACTTATAGGCCAAGCATCAATTTGGACATCACACCTTTTGACGATATGGGCTTGTACATCAATTACAGTTTGAGCAGGTCTGCCACCAAATACAACATCAACACGAGTCAAAATCAAAATATTTCTCAAGACAATTTGGGAGTACAATTCAATACCAAGGTTTACAAAAAGTTGTATTTAGCGTCATCCTATAATCATTCTTTCTACAAAAATGATCGCTTTGGAGACAACGTCAATGTGCCGATTATCAATGGTTCCATTTACTTACAAGTGTTGAAAGGCAATAAAGGAGAGATCAGGTTTTCCATCTATGATGCCCTTAATAAAAATGTGCGGTTCTCTCAATTTGCAGGTTCAAACTCGGTTTCACAGAGTCTTACTACCTCCTTGGCCAGATATGCAATGGTCACGTTTACTTACAATATCAGAGGCGTAAAATCAGAAGTACAAAGAGACAGTTATTATTAAACCATTAAAAAAACGACTCAATGATTGTAATGAAAAGAATTTTATGCGGTTTAATGTTTCTGACCACCTCTTTTTTGATTGGCCAACAAAATGCCGGGCTCATCAAATTCGATCGCTCGACTTACTATATCAACATCATGGCTAAACTTCCCTTTTTAACGCAAGAGGACATTGACCGTGAGATGTTGACCTGGGGTAAAGATCAAGGCAAGGAAGGACAACCCTATGAGTTTTATTTTAATGATCAAGTATCTGTTTATACCATGAAGGAGGACGACACCAACTACGGTTATTCCTGGAAGGAGGACGATTTTCTTTTGGTCAGAGATTATAAGGCCAAAACGGCTAAAGACTTAGTAAGCTTTCTGGGAAAGTCATACCTCGTAGAAAGTGACATTCTCAGATTTAAGTGGAAAATCCAAAATGAAATAAAAGAAATTGCTGGTTATCTGTGTATGAAAGCAGAAACGGTAGATCCCATAAAAGGTACGCCAATTGCTGCTTGGTTTACTGATAAAATACCGCTTTATGGCGGACCAGAGGGATATGGTGGTTTACCAGGAATGATTCTTGGATTGGAAATGGATGGTAATGCGGTCATCGTTGAGGCCACAGAAGTCCAACTTTCTGATAAAATCGACCTGCCAATTCCTAAAAAGATGAAAGGCAAAAATATAGAACGTGAGGCTTTTAATAAATTGATCGGGGATTATATCCAAGAAAGCATTAAATCCAGAAGAAACCCTTATTGGCAAATCAGATATTAGTCAAAAGACTAAAAGGCAACATCCTCTTTTTAAAACCCTTTTTTTATTTATTATTTCGCATTTTTCCCCAAACAGAAAAGATTATAGGATCTCGAAACTTTCAATTTATGTGAATTTTGCCAGGAATTCACGGCATAAATCCTAGCTTTGACGTCATATTTCCAATAGATGACCGAATTAAATTATAAAACTTTTGGCGAGGGAATGCCCGTTATTTTTCTCCACGGCTTATTTGGCATGTTGGACAATTGGCAGACTTTTGCCAAAAAAATGGCCAATGAAGGATACATGGTTTTTTTACTCGATCAAAGAGATCATGGGAAATCCCCGCATACCGAAGCCTTTAATTATGAATTACTTTCAGAGGATCTTGCCAATTTTTTAAACACGCAATGGATCCACAAAGCCATCATCATCGGACACTCAATGGGTGGCAAAACAGCCCTTACATTTGCACGAGATCATGAAGATGTGGTTGAAAAATTGATCGTCATAGATGTTGCTCCTAAAAAATATAATGGTGGACATGATGCCATTTTTCAAGCACTTTTGGGTATTGATTTAGAAAGTTTTGATGACAGAAATGAAATTTACGATCATTTGAAAACGAAAATTTCTGATGAGGGAACTCTATTGTTTTTGATGAAAAATATCTCCAGAAAAAAAGAAGGAGGCTTTGAGTACAAAATGAATTTAAAACTCCTGCATGAAAATTACCCAAATATCATGTCTGAAGTTTTATTCAATCATCCTATTGATGCTCCTACCCTTTTTGTCGCAGGCGGACAGTCTGATTATATTCTCCCAGAAGATACTGAAAAAATCAAAGAAATTTTTACTGATGTACAGTTTGCGGTCATAGAAGGAGCAAGTCACTGGGTTCATGCCGACAAACCCAATGAACTATTTGAGGTGGTGATGAAATTCATCAGAGAATAATCTTCTGTGCTTGGGCAAAGTCTACAATAATTGTCCCCAAAGAAGGCCACAGAAGGGTTTTCGTCTTTTCTTAATAAAAAATATCTTGGAAGGCGTTAAATTTTATACCCCTACTTGAACTTTCTACTTTATGAACTTTCAAACTTTATAAACTATTCTTTCAAACTTGGTATATTTGACCCCACCAGAAAAGCAATTTATAGACGATATGGCTAGCAAGAAAAAAACAACCCAAACAAACAATAAAGTAGAAAGTAAACAACCGATTGAAAAATCCACTCCTGTTTACCAACCGGTAGACCTTTCGTCGTATAATTTACTAGCGCTTTTCAAAAATCATTGGTTAAAACTATTGATCATTTCGGCACTCAGTGGTGGTATCTATTTTGCGTCTGTAAACTTTGGTTATGTCCTGGATGATGCCATCGTCATAGAAGACAACGATTTTACTAAAAAAGGATTTGGCGGAATTGTAGACCATCTTACATCTGAGAGTATGGAAGGGTATTTTGGCAAACAAATGAATCTCGTGCCAGGTAACAGATACCGACCGCTTTCATTGGTGACTTTTGCGATGGAATATGGCGTTACCGGGAAATTGAGTCCTGGATTATCGCATTTTATAAACATAGTTTTTTATTTATTGACTGGATGGTTGCTGTTTTTGGTGCTTCAATTGATTACACAAAATGCACCCAAATGGGAGACATCATTCACCGCAGATAACAAAACAGCTTTCGCTTTCATAGCAACCCTTTTATACATTGCCCATCCACTACATGTGGAAGTTGTTGCCAATATAAAAGGTCGAGATGAGCTGATGGCCATGTTATTTTCTATTTGGGCTTTGTACTTTTTCTATAAGGATGGTTTAAATCCTCAACGCAAACACCTCATCATTGGCGGAGTTTTGTACTTCCTAGCCCTGTTGTCTAAAGAAAATGCCATTACTTTTCTAGCAGTTGTGCCACTCACTGTCTATTTTTTCATTGGAAGAAATACATTCAGATCCATCCCAACTTTGATTGGTGTCACCATTTTATATTTGATGTGGAGATTTTCTGTAAGTGGTGTACCTGATTTTGGAGCCGAAGTAAAGGACATCATGAACAACCCATTTGTGGAAATGAATCCGGGTGAAAAGCTGGCGACCGTTTTTTACACCCTTGGTTTATACATCAAACTATTGATTTTTCCTCATCCATTGACGCATGATTATTACCCTTATGCCATTCCGATCATGAATTTTAGCAAACCTGGTACGCTCATATCTTTTGCCTTATACATAGGATTGATTGTCATCGCTTTCAAATATTTGAGAAAAAGAAAAATAGCGTCTTACGCCATCCTATTCTACCTCATAACCTTATCTATCGTATCCAATTTAGTCATCAATGTGGGTACATTTATGAATGATCGTTTTGTATATATGCCATCGTTGGGTTATTGCATTATACTGGCGGCTGGCTTGATTTATGTTTATAAAAAATTCATCAAAAGTGAAAATACCATTTTGCTCTACAGCCTTGCGGCACTGCCCATTCTGGCTTATGCGGGCAAATCTTTTATCAGGGTTCCTGATTGGGAAAACGCACTAACGCTCAACAAATCAACATTCCCTGCATCTGAAAACAGCGCTCGAGCTAATTCGTTTATGGCTACTGCATTATTTGAAGAGTATAAAGTAACCGAAGGATTGGATAAAAAGAGAAAGTTGATAGAAGAGGCACACCCTTTTGCAATAAAAGCTCAAAAAATATTACCCACTTTCCACAATGCCAATGTGATGATCGCGGGAGTTGCGGCAGAACGATACAACCTCACAGGTGATTTAGATGCTTTTCTGGCAGATTTCCATACGGTGGCCATCATCAGACCAGATATACAAACCAAGCAAAAACCAGATGGTAAACTGCATTCATACTTGACTGAATATCTGGAATATATTAATAAAAAAATTGGCCCTGATCCCAAATTGGTCAACTTCTATAGAACGACCGTCAAGGATATGAGCCTAAGCCAGGATGTGAACATCAAACTTTGGGGACGCCGACTTGCAGAGATGGGTTTGCAAGTTGCACCTGGAGACCCTGAACTGATGAGACTTCAGAATGCCCTGAGGTAAACTTTTATAGCCTATGGAAAAAGACCTTATTTACCGCATTGCCCTCATGATGACGCCACAAATTGGCCCTGTCATTGCTAGAGCGCTTTTGTCACATTGTGGTAGCGCCGAGGAGGTTTTTAATCGCTCAGTCAAAGAACTGTCCATGATTCCCGGGGTAGGTCAAATAAAAGCTGCGGCCATCAATAAAGATGTGATGGAATTGGCCGAAAAAGAAATCAACTATGCGATCAAACATGACATCCGCATTTTATCCTATTTGTGCAAAGACTATCCTCAAAGACTCAAATTTTTTGATACTTCACCCGTCATTTTATACACAAAGGGAGAGATTTCTTTAAATCCAAGAAGAACCGTTGGCATCATCGGAACCCGAAAACCAACAGAATTTGGCAAAATCATGACGGAGAAAATCGTCGCAGATCTCAAAGATTATGATGTGACGATTGTCAGCGGTTTGGCATTTGGCATTGATGGCATTGCTCATCGCAAAAGCATAGAATCACACATACCTACTATTGGTATTATGGGCAGTGGTATGAGCCATATTTATCCATCTGAACACAAAGATTTGTATAAAAAAATGGTCACCAAAGGTGGTGCTGTGATGACAGAATTTGCACATAACATCGGCCCAGAAAAAGTAAATTTCCCTTTGAGAAACCGCATCATTGCTGCCATGAGTGATGCCCTTATTGTTGTGGAATCAAAGGACAGAGGCGGATCCATCATCACGGCTGAATTCGCAAACGAATACAATAAAGACGTTTTTGCTATTCCTGGAAAACCGGGTGAAGAATATTCTGCAGGTTGCAATGGCCTCATCAAAAAACACAAGGCATACTTGATGGAATCTGTCAAAGACATTGCCTACAACATGCGATGGGAAGAGAACACCAAAAATAAAGCCGTCCAAACCGCACTTTTTGTTGAACTCGACGAGGCAGAAAGAAGCGTTTATGATTTATTACAACAGAAAAAAGGAGCTACCTTAGACGAATTGTGTTTTGATTTATCGAGCACACCTTCAACTATTTCTACTTTACTGCTCAATATGGAATTCAAAGGAGTAGTGAGGTCTTTGCCTGGCAAGAAATACATCATTCTTTAAACATCAAAAGGGAGCCTATTCTCTGAAAAAGCTCAAATCTTTGAACAAGGCATGAATGTAGATGTCCGTGTAAATCGTGCTGGTTATTTTTTCAGCTCTCGGAGATAAATCCTTTAGATCCACGTCAGCCATCTTTGCGGTCACAGTCATATTATAAGGATTATAATATTGATCTATGAATTGATCGATATTTTGTTGCGCCAGTTTTAATTTTTCATTCAATGGAATTTCCAGAGATTTTTGCAATTGGTCCTTGATTTTGCCTTTGAGTAACCATGCAGCTGCTTGGTGAAGTACATTACCCGTTCTGATAGACACATTTGCGTTTGGCACGGAAAGAATTCTGGTCACTTTGTCAAATACAGGTCTTCCAGTCATGATGATGTCACCATTAAACGATCCTGAAGTATTTACGGTGATGGACAAGTCTTGCCCCAAAGGACCAAATCTTACCCTGTTGATGGTGATTTTTTTACCACCTTCTTCAAAGGTTTGGCCTACTGCATCTTGGCCCACCAAAGTATCCAGAAAACCATAAGTGAAATCCATTTGTAATGCCAATCTACTGGTATCCCGCAGTTTTTCTTTCCAAATCATGATGGGCAATTTGGGAAAAAGTTTGGTATCTGGTTTGGAAGAGGAGACCACTGTTTTAGTTTGAATGGAAATCTGTCCAGTAGTAATTCCTTGTTTATTTTTCACACCAGCCATGAAGGCAGTATCAGGTACCATGTACATCCATCCTCCATACAATTCATGTAATTTATAAGGTGTTGACATCCGTCTGGTCACATCCATGATCGAATTTCTCAAATTAAAGTTACTTTCTATGCCTTGGTCAATGCCTTCTTCAATCATGGGCTTCACTTTATTAAACACCAAATTTGAAATGGTTTCTATGGGTAGATTTGCAAAACCTATGGATAATTTTGGCTTTTTGATCCACTCATTGCTTACGAGTTTGGTTTTTAACCTCATGACCCAAAATGTATCGATGCTTATTTCACTTACAAACTTGAGTAATACTTGCCCATTTGCATTCAAATCTCCCAGAAAAGTTGATTTTTTGAACGAAATGTCAGTCGGTAATTCCACCAAGATCTGTCTACCTATCATCTCCACATTCATATTCCCAGATCTCTTGAGTTTTGCACTGGCATCGTAGTCAGGAAATAGCCATTCTTCTTTAAAGAGGCTATCCACAAAATAATGAAAGGTATCAATGACTCCTTTATTATACAAAGCGTAATTGATGGTAATGATGGATTTTTCGTTGATGATACGGTTGTATTCTACGGGGACAGTGTTATTACTTGCAACACTATTCGCCATTGGCTTTTTTGTAGAACAGGCAGAAAACAGCATCAAAAATGACGCAAGAACTAAACATTTAGTCGACCAGGCAGGATTCATAAAACTCTTTCTAAAATTTGGGTTGAAGATAATATCATTTAAAGCTATTGCACGCACCATTATTTTATCGAATAAAACAATCACTGCTAATTTTAAACGAAGATGACTATTTTTAAAGTGTGATGGCCCTATCTTTGGTTTCGCTTAAGGAATTTCAAATGAATTTAAGATCACTTTTTTTACAACATGTAGGGCAGACCAGTGTCATTCCAATGATGCTAGAAGTAGCAAAAGCTGAGGGCATGTATATTTATGACCAAGATGGAAACGCATTCCTGGATCTAAATTCTGGAATTTCCGTCAGTTCTCTTGGTCACAGACACCCCAAAGTGGTCGATGCCATTACGGATCAGCTTGGAAAACACATGCACACCATGGTTTATGGAGAACACATTCACACCCCTCAAGTGCTTTATGCTTCTACTTTGGCAAAGGCACTCGACAATGGTCTGGATGCAGTTTATTACGTCAATTGCGGGACAGAAGCGGTTGAGGTAGCCATGAAACTTGCGAGAAGGGCTACCGGACGCAGACAAATCCTTAGTTGTAAAAATGCATATCATGGTAGCACCATGGGGGCAGAAGCCTTGAGATCAGATTATGAATTTACGCGTACATTTTTCCCCTCTATTCCAGATGTTGATCACATAACTTTCAACGATGAGTCAGATTTGGAAAATATTACCCATAAAACTGCCTGTATCATCTTGGAGGCTGTGCAAGCTGAGGCAGGAATCAGAAGTCCTAAAGACGATTATTTGATCAAAGTAAGACAGCGGTGTGAGGAAGTTGGTGCTTTGATGATTTTGGATGAAATACAAACTGGCTTCGGGCGTACTGGCCATTTATTTGCTCATAAAAAGTATGGTTTTGTCCCAGATGTTTTACTCATTGCCAAGGGCATGGGTGGAGGAATGCCCATTGGAGGAGTGGTAGCTTCAAAAAACCTGCTGGACACTTTTACTAAAAAGCCTGCCTTGGGTCACATCACCACTTTTGGAGGGCACCCAGTTTGTGTTGCCGCAGCCATGGCGACCTTGGAAGTTTTATTGGCTGAAGATCAAGCCCTCGTGCAATCAGTTTTGGAAAAAGAAAAACTAATCCACGAGTTGCTCGTTCACGAAATCATTCAAGAAATCAGATCAGATGGTTTGATGATGGCAGTGGAATTGACAAAAAGAAAATACCTCAAGCACGTAGTAGAAAAAACCATAAGCAATGGCGCATTGATTGATTTTTTCTTATTTGATGATCGTTCCTTCAGACTAGCACCACCTTTGATCATCACTGAGCAACAAATTCGGGAAGGAGTTGATAAAATTTTATCGGCTTGCGATTATGCAAAAGCCCAATACCAATAATTTGGCGCATTATTGTTTTTTACTTGTAATTTTTAGAAATTTTGCTTTTCTTTATCACCGATCCACATTTAAATAAACATCAGCCTTTGCGCTCAAAGCCAAAAAATATATGAGTATCCTGTTACTCTTGCTCAGCATTGTTGGGCTGGTCCTACTGATTATCAAAGTAAAACTTCATCCATTTTTTGCACTCCTTTTAGTAAGCATTTGTTTCGCTCTTTTATCAGGAATGAGTGGTGATCTCATCATCACTTCCATTCAAAATGGTTTTGGCAGTACGCTCGGTAAAATAGGTCTGGTCATCATCATGGGTGTGGTCATCGGCGCATTTTTGGAAAATACAGGTGCGGCCATGTCACTTGCTGAAGGGGTACTCAATTTTGTAGGAAAGCAGAATGTGATCATTGCCATGGGGGTGGTAGGATATATTATTTCTATTCCAGTATTTTGCGACAGCGGTTTTCTTTTGATGAATTCTTTAAACAGAAACCTAACCAAAAAAGCAGGAATTTCATTGGCTGCAACGGCCATCGCATTAGCACTTGGTCTCATTCTTACACATAATTTGGTGCCACCAACTCCTGGACCCATTGCAGCTGCTGCTACCCTCAATGCTGACTTGGCTCTGGTCATTCCTTTTGGTTTGATCACAGCAGCTGTTGGACTTGTAGCAGGATTAGTTTTTGCAAAATTTTACGCAAGTAAGACCTATATTGATCCAGACAACAACGCATTAGTCCCAGTAGACAACATAATATTGACAAATAGCAAGCTTGCATACAGACCTGGATTTTTTCTCTCATCACTTCCGATTCTGGTACCGATCCTACTCATCGTTGGCAAATCTGTGCTCAAAGCGACCAATTTCATAAATGAAGAATCTTTTGTTTCAAGCACCATCAACTTCATGGGTGAATCTGTCATCGCACTTTTAATTGGCGTTTTCCTTTGCTTACTACTTCCAGAGAAATTGCACAAAGACATGATTTCTTCCGATGGTTGGATAGGAAAATGTTTTAAAGATGCTGCTTCCATTTTGTTGATCACAGGGGCTGGTGGAATTTTTGGGACAGTTTTGAAAGACTCTGGAGTTGCAGACCAACTAGGCGAACATTTGTCTACCTATAATATAGGCATTTTTCTACCTTTTATATTGGGAGCCGCCCTCAAGTCATCACAAGGTTCTTCTACTGTTGCTTTGATCACCGTTGCTTCCATCATTTTGCCGTTGATGCCAGTTTTAGGTTTGGTCAGTGAAACAGATAAAGCCTTGGCTGTTACAGCCATCGGTAGCGGAGCATTGGTTGTTTGTCACGCAAACGATAGTTTCTTTTGGGTTGTGACACAAATGTCGGGAATGAATGTAAAACAAGGGTATCAACTGTTGTCTCTAGGTACATTGATTGTTGGCTGTACTTCAATGGTAGCTACTTACATACTATTTGTCATTTTACATTAAATTTCACTTCTAATTTTGGTTGTTACTTAGATTTATTCTAAATAAATTCGGAGTGTTGATCCAAATGCAATAGAGGTTGTTTAATAATTAAATTTGTGAAAATTTTTAATTTATGAGTTGGATAACTAACTTTTTAACTTCGAGTATCGGGCGAAAGTTATTGATGAGCCTCACAGGCTTGTTCTTGATTTTATTTTTAATTGTGCATTTAGCTGGTAATTTTCAATTGCTAAAAAATGATGGTGGTCAAGCATTTAACGAGTATACCGTTTTTATGACTACCAGTCCTTTGATCAAGGTCATATCGTATGGAAATTACCTTTTCATATTGCTTCATGCTGTTTTAGGTATCACCATTTGGCTCAAAAATAGAAAGACAAAAGGCAAAACTTCAGCAGTAGCAAGTAAAAATGAAGATGTGACTTGGGCCTCCAAAAATATGGCTTTGTTGGGCATACTTATTTTTGCATTCTTGATGTTACACATGGGAGATTTTTGGCTGAAAATGAAATTGAATCAGACAAACATGATTGACTATGGCACTGGACCAATCAAAGATTTATATGAAAATGTTTATAATTCTTACAGTCAATGGTGGATTGTGATAGCCTACTTAGTTGGTTTGACAGCGCTCTCATACCATTTGTGGCATGGATTCGCAAGTGCATTTCAAACATTGGGACTCAATCACAGAAAGTACACGCCCATTATCCAGTTTGTAGGTAAAGCCTTTGCTATTTTGGTTCCACTTGGTTTTGCCATTATACCATTGTACTTCAAACTATTCATTGTGGATTAACCGATCGAATGCAGATTTTAAATAAATTCCCGTAAAAGGAAATAAGAAAAAGAAATATGAAATTAGAATCTAAAATACCGAAGGGAGCGCTTGATACAAAGTGGAATGATTACAAATCCAACGTAGCCTTAGTTGCTCCAAACAATAAAAGAAAAATTGATGTCATCATCGTTGGTACAGGTCTTGCTGGTGCTGCTGCAGCAGCCACACTAGGTGAACTTGGCTATAATGTAAAAGCGTTTACGTTTCACGACAGTCCAAGAAGAGCTCACTCTATAGCCGCACAAGGTGGTATCAATGCGGCCAAAAACTATCAAAACGACGGAGATAGCATTCACCGACTTTTTTATGACACCATCAAAGGCGGTGATTATAGAAGTAGGGAAGCCAATGTACACCGACTTGCGGAAGTTAGTACTCAAATCATTGACCAATGCGTTGCTCAGGGCGTTCCATTTGCCAGAGAATATGGTGGTTTGCTTGAAAACAGATCTTTTGGTGGGGTACAAGTATCCAGAACCTTCTACGCTCGAGGTCAAACTGGTCAACAACTTTTGATTGGCGCTTACCAGGCACTTTCAAGACAAATTTCATTGGGCACTGTGACCATGTACAATAGGCACGAAATGGTAGACCTCGTTGTTGTGGACGGTAAAGCAAGGGGAATCATTGCCAGAAATTTATTGACAGGAAAATTAGAGCGTTTTTCTGCTCATTGTGTGGTATTGGGTACAGGTGGTTATGGAAACGTATTCTACCTCAGCACAAATGCCATGAGTTGTAATGTTTCTGCTGCCTGGAGATCTGTAAAAAAAGGAGCATTAATGGCCAATCCTTGTTTTACGCAAATTCACCCAACCTGCATTCCTCAGTCTGGAGAATACCAATCCAAATTGACATTGATGTCTGAATC
Organism: Bacteroidota bacterium; assembly: GCA_029567325.1. Lineage (GTDB taxonomy): Bacteria > Bacteroidota > Bacteroidia > Chitinophagales > Saprospiraceae > JADKBO01. The sequence goes on from JAKQLF010000069.1 coordinate 32,826, forward strand.
TCTCAGAAATGATGGTCGAGTTTGGGTGCCTAAATCACAAGAAGACGCTCAAGCTATTCAAAAAGGCAAAAAAACTGCACTTGATATTCCAGATTCAGAAAGAGATTACTTTTTGGAAAGAAGATACCCAGCATTTGGAAACTTGGTACCAAGGGACGTTGCTTCCAGAGCCGCTAAGGTAGAATGCGATAAAGGTTTGGGGGTCAGCCCTACTGGTTTGGCGGTATTCCTTGATTTTTCTTCTGCCATTGAGCGGTACGGAAAATCTGAGGCGCACTCCAAAGGAATGAATGCCACTAAAGAACAAATCATCGCCATGGGAACCAAAATTGTGGAAGCAAAATATGGTAACCTGTTTGAAATGTATGAGAAAATTTCTGGCGAGAATCCATACGTTTATCCGATGAAAATTTATCCTGCGGTTCACTACACCATGGGAGGTTTGTGGGTAGATTACAATTTAGAAACGAATATTTCTGGTTTATTTGCCATGGGTGAAGCCAATTTTTCTGACCACGGAGCCAATAGATTGGGAGCTTCTGCTTTGATGCAGGGACTAGCTGATGGATATTTTGTTTTACCATATACCATTGGTTCTTTCTTATCAAAGGAAATCAGTACTCCTACCATCAGTACAAATTTACCAGAATTTGAGCAAGCTGAGAAAGCTTGTCAAGAAAGAATAGAATGCCTCATCAATGTAAAAGGCAATCAATCTGTGGAGAGTTTCCACAGAAGACTTGGAAAAATCATGTGGGATTATTGTGGGATGAGCAGGACTGCTGAAGGACTCAAAAAAGGTCGCCAAATGATCCGTGAATTACGTGCAGAGTTTTATAAAGATGTGTACGTACCTGGCCAGTCCAATGATTACAATCCTGAGTTGGAGAAAGCTTATCGGGTGGCTGATTTTCTTGAAATGGGTGAGCTAATGATGCTCGATGCCCTTGAAAGGAATGAATCTTGTGGCGGTCACTTCAGAGAAGAATATCAAACCCCTGAAGGTGAAGCAATGAGAGATGACGAAAATTATTGTTTTGTAAGTGCCTGGGAATGGGACGACCAAAACCCAATTTTACACAAAGAAGATCTGATCTTCGAAAACGTAGAATTGAAAACAAGATCTTATAAGTAAACGCATTAATCCATAAATTATGAAGTTGACACTTAAAGTTTGGAGACAAAAAAACAACAAAGCTGCTGGTCAGTTTGAAACATATAATGTTGAGGCCAATGAGCACATGTCATTTTTGGAAATGATGGACGTGCTTAATGAACAACTCATCGAAGAAAAAAAAGAACCCGTTTCTTTCGAGCATGATTGTCGGGAAGGTATTTGTGGCACATGCAATATGGTCATCAATGGACAAGCCCATGGACCACAGAAAGGAACAACTACTTGCCAATTACACATGAGGCATTTCAAAGAAGGTGATACCATCACCGTTGAACCTTGGAGAGCAACCGCTTTTCCTGTGATTAAAGACTTGGTGGTTGACAGAAGTTCTTTCGATCGCATCATTCAAGCTGGTGGTTTTATCAGTGTCAATACTGGTCAGGCTGTAGATGGCAATGCCATTCCTATTGAGAAAGACATTGCACTTAAAGCGTTTGATGCTGCAACTTGCATCGGTTGTGGTGCCTGCGTTTCTGCGTGTCCCAACGGCTCAGCTATGTTATTTACCTCAGCAAAGGTTTCTCACCTTGGCCTCTTACCACAGGGTGAAGTTGAGCATTCAAGACGTGTGCTCAATATGGTTGCTCAAATGGACAAAGAAGGATTTGGTATGTGCTCAAACGTTGGCGCTTGTAGTGCAGAATGCCCTAAAGAAATCTCTTTGGAGAATATTGCAAGAATGAATCGTGAATATTTCAAAGCAGTACTTACGAGCGATTTAAAATAGTAGCAGCAGCTTTAATTGCAAATAAATAAACGCCGTGTTATGAGCTGGAAACAGATTCTGACACGGTTTTTTTATGCTCGGACTGTTCCTGTCAAAACATTAGCCTTGCCGTTGAATGGGTTACCAGAAGATCTTCGGAAAGTCACCACTTGACCAACATGCCATAATGCATCCGCAATCGGTCCATTGATCACATTCCAAAAAGGAAAAGTTGTATCATTATTATTACTTGAAAATACAATGGCCAATTCAGAGAGGTTTATTTTTCCGTTCTTTAGATGGTCGCTGACTTTTTTCAGTGTTTCGAGCGTTTCTTTGCGTTTGGTCTTGAAGTCCTTTGGTGATGTCTCCTCACCTGACCTTACATTTTTCATACCAAAAACTGCATTGGATATCACCACAGATAAACCCATGATGTGATCGATGGTTTCTTCAGAAGTCCTTGACTTTTCAGTAGGTTTGAAAGCTAAATCTTCAGGACGTAAACCTTCAGTCGACCAATAAAAACGAAATCCCAATCCATCTATCATCCGAGCTACGACCATTTCTGCTGTATACTTTTCCGAAGCCTCAGGCATGTTGAAATATGGCAGACCTTCTTGATCATAAACCTTTGTATCGTTCAACAAGACTTGTTTGCTTTTACAGCCAAATAACACACATGACAAAATCATTAAAACAATCATTTTATTCATCTCAATAACTTTGTCAGGACAGTAAAACAATAGCGCTTATCGAATCAATGTCAGATCGCCTTTCTTCTCTAAATCACAATCTGATTGTCTATATTTCAAATAGTAGACATAGCTATCAGGTGGTGCTGGTTTATCACTAAACATACCATCCCAACCTGCTGTAGGATTGTCACTAGAAAATACTTCTTGGCCCCATCTATTGAAAATGTGTAATTCAAAATTCGTGATACCGTTTAAGTCTCCGCAGTTGCCACCAAATACTTTGAAAATTCTATTGTTTTCTTCTCCTTCCTCCGCTTCATTGGAGTCTGGGAAAAATATTTTTGGTATTTTAAAACAAACTGATTCTATATCTTCTACAGTAACTTCTGCTGTAGTTGTGCGACAATCGTCAGTTACTGCAACGGAGTAGTTTCCAGCTTGACCGGGTACCTGCTCAGTTTCCTGAGTGCCGCCTGAACTCCATTTGATGCTATTGAATTGCCCAGAAATCAATACACCGAGGGTAATATTACCCGTTCTACAGAAATCTTCCGCGCTTTGTGAAACCTCAACATCGGTAACAATCTTAGGAAAGCTGGTCTGGTTGACCGTGATACTTTGAGAAACTGGATTATTGCATATATCTCGCACCATTACAGTATATGAGCCTGGAGTACTGATTCCAGTAGAAGAAGCTGTCGATCCATTACTCCACACATATCCGGTAACAGGTGCATCTGCGGTCGCAGTCAACCTGCCCGACCCAGCGGTGCAAAAACTACCAAAGTCAGGTGTAATCGTTACTGCAGACACGAGCTTAGGTAAAACTACGACAGTATCAGCGGAGGCGGATTCCATACATTCGTCTACAACTGTCACGCTCAATGCGCCCGCGTTCACTTGTACAAAAGGCAAATTGGTCTGACCATTGCTCCAAGTGATTGACCGTATTGCTGCTCCAGGTGTGTATTGCAGCCCAGCTGTCATCAAACCATTGGTACAAAACTGCCCTTGGTTGAGGGTAAGTGCAACCATTGGTTCTTGAAATTTACCCACCTTCGCAGTGTCACACAAAGTAAAACATACATTGGTATCAATGGTCACAATGACTGAGTATTCTTCATCATCCATCACAGTTATCGAATCCGCTGTAGACCCTGTACTCCATTTATAAGCTATGGCTCCCTCAGTTTTTGCACGATAAACCCATAAAATAGGCTCATTGGGGCAGAAATTTTTTGTCTCAAGAGTTAAAGTTGGAATATCAAAATTATCGAATAAAGGATTTGACTTCGGACTGTTTTGCTGCACAAGTCTGGTTGCAGAGCTTGCAACAAGAGCCATCGTGTCCGCAGTCAGAATCAAATCAAAAAAGATAGGTCTTTCAATGGCAGTCTGACAAGAACTAGATCCCAAGGCATCAATTCTGATCATCGACGCAACTGTGTCTTGCCCATCCACCAAAACATTGGTAAAAAATACATAACCTCCGGAAGTTTTCGTACTCACAGCCTTGCCCACATAGTCTGCCAATCCTTCCGACCTTTTATATTCTTGTGCCCAAAATTGAGTGCCATCTAAATTGATTGACGCCATCAAAGGAATAGATTTCAGATCGGCTTTGTTTACATAAGAACCTGCCATTACCAAACTCTCTCCTTGTTCTGTGATTCCACTAATATTTACAGGAAAACTGTCATTAAGGTTTACATATTTAGCCCATTCCAAAACACCAGTTTTAGAGTGTTTCGCGACAAATGATCCAAAAAATGAATTTGGAATGTTCAATAAGTCCAAAGCGAAATATCTTCCCACCACTACCATTGAACTATCATTCAAAATGGTGATGGCTTTTGGAGAAAAAGTCGAGGTAGGTGAAGATTTGAATTTCCTGGCAAAATTTACATCTAGAGTCGGACTCAAGCTTGACAGGTAATATCCAGATTGATCATCCATATCACCCACAATGGCATACATTTTCAGAGTTGTATCAACAGCAATGTCAGCAATAGAAAAATCATTTTGTTCTGCAGTCAATACCTTTTCAGCAATATATCGCTGCTGCTTCACATTGTATGCACCTATGACAGGAACTGACTCTGCCGTAAAGGTGGAAGCTTGTACAATGATAGAATCATTGGGAGAAACCATTTCGACTGCAGCAATTAGATCATCATTTACTATAGAGTCTAGGTTGATAAACTTTGACCAACCAAACACCCCATCCTTGGAAAGAGATCCAAAAACCTTCTTAGCTCCGTCGGGCCTTGAAAGATTGGCCATAAAATAGATGGTATCTTTGGCAGATTGTACCAGGCCAACATTGGAGTAATCAAATTTTACCCCATCCAAAGTATCAGGGTTGAATGTGTAACTCCAAACATGATCGCCTTTATTATCAAGTTTTGCAAAAAGCAAATCTGCAATATCCCCCTTTTTGGATTGAATTCCTCCAACCATTAAGAAGTTACCATCTTTGAGATATAAACCACCTAAGTTGATACTCGTAGAATCTATTCCCAATGGATAATTGCGGTGGAAACTACTTTGGCTATAAGATTTCAAACTCGCAAGCAATACAATAATTAAAACAAGTTGCTTCATTAAATTGATTTGATCTGTCAACTGAACACCTATCTGCCCAGCCTTGTATTATTTCTCATCATGGAGACTTCAAACTCTTTCCGAAAATTTGTTGCCAAGATACAAAAACAAAATATGGTCAGTACCACATTCCAATTATTAACACCCTGAATCAACAAAAATCCAATACAATAACGTACAAAAGCTTTTGCCTCATGATAAATCAACATATCAAAGATAGAAACCTTTGCAAAATTTCAAAAAATATTACCGTTATGGGAGAATTAAAAAAAATGATGCGTTAGCAATCCGCCATTTTGCCTCGAGCTTCGAGCCACCAGTTACCAGCCTTTTGTTTATTTGTTTATGCGTTTAACTGAAATTCCTTTACATAAGCAAGGCCTAGCTTCTCTCCATATTTCAAAATACCTGACGCTCCATAATTTTTAAACTTTATGAAATTAACATTGTATTGTCGAAAGCTTTCCACCCCTTCATCTTTACAAACTTTATAAACTTTCCACTTTATGAACTTATTTTCGCAATTCAGCAATTTTGCAGTTTCGCAGTTTCCCCATGAGCCTTTGTTTATTTGTTTATTTGTTTATGCGTTTATGCGTTTAACTGAAATTCCTTTACATAAGCAAGGCCTAGCTTCTCTCCATATTTCAAAATACCTGACGCTCCATAATTTTTAAACTTTATGAAATTAACATTGTATTGTCGAAAGCTTTTCACCCCTTCATCTTTACAAACTTTCCACTTTATGAACTTTCAAACTTTATAAACTTTCCACTTTATGAACTTATTTTCGCAGTTCAGCAATTTTGCAGTCCACAGTTCAGCAATTCAGCAGTCAACAGTGGTGCAGTTCAGCAATTCAGCAATTCAGCAGTTTCGCAATTTCGCAGTTCAGCCTTTAGCCACCAGCTTTTTGATTATTTGTCTAATGAAATTTCAGTACAAACTTTCCACTTTATGAACTTTCAAACTTTATGAACTTTATGAACTCATTCAATTGATCGTAAACCTTATATACTTGATGGCCTTCCCATTCCCAAGATGCACCATTTCATAATAAGTTTTGTGTTCCAATACATCATAAGCCAAGTTATCGGCATATATGTCATTGTTGTGATAAAGCACTTTGGCGCCTGGATAAGTATCCAACACCTCTAATGTGAAGTTATACAGGGTCTCATCATCCGTTTTTAAATGAATGAGACCTCCCTTTTTGAGCAATTTTTTATATCTATCTAAAAATGAAGGAGCAGTAAGTCTCCTATTTTCTTTAGCAAGAAAAGGATCTGGGAAAGTAATCCAGATTTCAGAAACTTCATCTTCAGCAAAAAAGCTATTGATCTTTTCGATTTTGCACCTCAAAAAACCCACATTGGTGAGATTTTCGGTCAAAGCTATTTTTGCTCCCTTCCAAATTCTAGCTCCCTTGATATCCACACCTAAAAAGTTGTTACTTTTATCATTGCGGGCCAAAGCCAAGGAATACTCTCCTCTCCCACAGGCCAACTCCAAAACCAATGGCAACGGCTGCTCAAAAAATGACTCACACCATTTTCCAACCAAATTCACAGGTGTATCTGCATCTATTTCCAACACATCATTGGCAGGATCAAAGTTCTCAACCACGTTGCGAAAGCTCAAAATTTCAGAAAATTTAGTCAGTTTATTCCTCCTTGCCATCTTGAATTATTTTAATAAAGGCGGCAAATGTAAGAATTTTGAATTTTTTAAACTTTGTTATGGACTTTGTATAAAATATTAAAAGCATTAAATCCTTATTTTAAGCCTAAAAATGTACTTTTGCAGCCTCATTTTACGCACTTGATACCAATTCGACAGGAAAAATGAAATCGACATTCAAATTGATCCTCAGACTGGTAACTGTAAAAACTCAAATACTAAATTTATAATGTCAGTCAAAAAGATAAAATCAGCGCTTATTTCCGTCTTTAATAAAGAAGGTCTTGATCAAATCGTAAAAGAGCTCATTGCTCAAGAGGTGAAAATATATTCTACCGGGGGCACACAAACTTTCATTGAGTCGTTGGGTGGTCACGTAGAAAGGGTCGAAGATCTTACTGGATACCCTTCTATTTTAGATGGTAGAGTCAAAACTTTACATCCAAAAGTATTCGGCGGAATCCTGGCTATCAGAAATGATGAGCACCAAAGCCAGTTGGAGAAATATGACATACCGCAGATTGATCTGGTCATCGTTGATTTATATCCATTTGAAGATACCGTTGCAAGCACAACTGATGAAGACGCCATCATTGAAAAAATAGATATCGGTGGTATAGCCTTGATAAGAGGTGCAGCCAAAAATTTCAACGATGTGGTCATCATCCCGTCCAAAAATGAATATGCCATTTTGCAAGACATCCTTACCAACCAACACGGTGAAACGGACCTTGGCACTAGAAAAGACTTGGCAAGAAGGGCTTTTAAAGTTTCTTCACATTATGATACAGCCATTTTCAATTATTTTGATGCGGTACAACCAAATGAACCTTCTTTCAAACACTCCATTTTGGAATCCAAAGTATTGAGATACGGCGAAAACCCACACCAACAAGGAATATTCTTTGGAGATATGGGCGCCATGTTTGAAGTGATTGGCGGCAAAGAACTTTCTTTCAACAATTTAGTGGATGTTGATGCTGCAGTGGCATTGATGCGTGAATTTAAAGACGGCATGCCAGCTTTTGCCATTTTAAAACATACCAATGCTTGTGGTGTGGCCGTGAGGCCGACAGTCCTTGATGCCTGGAAAGACGCATTGGCCGGCGATCCAGTGTCTGCATTCGGGGGTATACTCATTTCAAATGCTACGATAGATTTAGCTACAGCACAAGAGATAGACAAATTATTCTATGAAGTATTGATAGCACCCGATTTTGCACCAGATGCATTGGCACTGCTTACAGCCAAAAGCAAGAGAATACTTTTAAAGATCAAACATTTTGAGCCTCAAAACAAATCTTATAAAAGTATTTTGAATGGTGTGATTCAACAAGACACTGATTTGAGCGTAGAAAAAGAAGAAAATCTCACTTTTGTCACAAAAATAAAACCAACAGAATCTCAAATTGCAGACTTGCTTTTTGCTAATAAGTTGGCCAAACACCTCAAATCAAATACCATCGTTTTGGCTAGAAACAACCAATTACTTGGTATGGGTTGTGGCCAAACTTCACGGGTTGATGCCTGTAAAAATGCCATCGAAAAAGCCATCGAATTTGGTTTTGATTTACAAGGCGCTGCTATGGCGTCAGATGCATTTTTCCCTTTCCCTGATTGTGTGGAAATTGCGGCCAAGGCTGGTATTTCCAGTGTGATTCAACCCGGTGGTTCTATAAAAGACCAATTGAGTATTGATTTTTGTGATGAGCATGGACTAGCAATGGTTATGACAGGTATAAGACACTTCAAACACTGATGTCCAATAGGCTGTGTATAGATTTGGGAAATAGCAGATGTAAATATGCTGTTTATGGGGAAGAGGACGAAGTACTGTTGTATAAAAACACTCAGGACCTGGACTTGGAAATCATTGATGAATTGATGCTTGAGTTTAATGCTCAAAAGATAGGTTTATGCGCAACTCGAAATATTGAAGAAAAAGACTTACACCAAATAAAAGCAAAGTGGCATCTTTTTGTAATTGACCACCAAACAAAGGTGCCAATCACGAATCATTATAAAACACCAGCCACATTAGGTAAAGATCGACTGGCTGCTGTAGTGGCTGCGTCTGTTGTTTATAGTGAAGAAAATTGCATCGTTGTAAGTGCTGGTACTTGTATCACTTATGATTTTATAGACGCTGAGAAAAATTATTTTGGCGGTGTTATTGCTCCTGGAATCAAAATGCGTTTGGATGCTATGCATCATTTTACAGACAAGTTGCCAGCTGTGGAGGTCTTTTTGAATGAAGAAATAATCGGTGGTTCCACTGTAGAAGCCTTGCAAAATGGAGGTGTGTGGGGCGCTATTTTGGAATTTGATTCGTTTATTGAAAAAATTGAAGCCAAGTTTGGTAAGTGCAAAGTCATTTTATCTGGGGGAGATGCAATCTTTTTTGCAGAAAACTCAAAATTTGAGATATTTGCACACTCAAATTTGGTTCTTGACGGACTAAATGAAATAATGAGGTTTAATGATATACAATAAAAGTAGTATAATTTGCTGTTTTCTTGCAACAATCACTTGCACTGTCCTATTAGGTCAACGCAGTGATAACTCACCATACAGTAGGTTTGGTATTGGTGACAGGATAGACAGAAATCTTTCCGCATCGAGGTCGATGGGTAGCCTGAGTGCTGCTTTTTTAGACCCTTACAACCTCAATACAACCAACCCTGCTGCCCTTCCATACATTTATGCATCTAGCTTTGAAGTAGGAGGTAACCTGAAATACAGAGTGCAGGATGATGGAAATAATAGCAATGGGTTTTGGGGCGGTGGCTTAGATTACATTTCACTTTCTTTCCCTTTGAGTAATCCCATAAATGACGCCTATGAAGGCGTTCAGAAGGACAAAAAATGGGGAATGAATATTGGCCTATTTCGCAATAGCAGCGTAGGTTACAACATCAGCTCCACAGATTCTATACAAGATCTGAGTAAAGTGGTCAGGAATTATTCAGGCCAAGGTGGTACTTACAATTTTGTGGTTGGCACGGGCTATCGATACAAAAATTTCTCAGCTGGTATCAACTTGGGATATCTGTTTGGGAACATCAGTTACAATAAAGAAACAAATTTTCAAGGTCTTACACTACCTTTTAACAATGATTTCAGCGAAAATTACTTTATTAGAGGTTTTTCTTGGAAAGGTGGTCTGATGTACACAATGACTTTGAACGAAAAAGAGCTAGAAACTAACAAAAATGCACAACCCAAAAAGCTGATTTTTGGTTTATCTGGTAACAGTGCTACTGGTTTTTCTACCGATGGAGAGAAATTTGAGTATGCAAGACAATTTTTGGGAAATGTCACAGTGACTGACACCATCACAACACAAAGAGACATTGCAGGTAAAGGAAAATTACCTGCCGAATTTAATTTTGGAGCATTCTATTATAATGGAGAAAAATATGGTTTAGGATTTGATGTTGGATATGGGGCTTGGAGTACCTATTTCAATGATGCTAATTATGAAAATATTAACAGCCTCAATAACACTTATTCTGTATCATTTGGTGGATATATCCGTCCTGATTATAAATCGTTCACAAACTTTTTTAAAAGAGTTCAATATCGATACGGCGTATATTACCGACAAGATGCCAGAGTTGTTACCGGAAAACAACTTGATACTTACGGTCTGACATTGGGTATGGGATTACCTTTTGTTTTTCAAAGAAAATTTTCTAATGTCAACTTAGGTTTGGATCTTGGACAATTTGGAAGTGGCACACCAGTTACGGAAAAATATATAAAGTTGAATTTTGGATTCAATTTTAATGATGATGAATGGTTTATAAAACGCAAATACAATTAATAAATTAATAACAGAAAGATGAAAAAATTGCTCTTTTTATTGTTTGTATCTTCTTACGCGCTTGCATCTTTTGGTCAGTGTGCTAGTTGGGAAGGTAGTGCTAACAAAGATGAACTCGAAAATTACCACGTAATCTACAGACAGTTTATGAAAAATCAGAATTATGCTGGTGCATTTGAAAACTGGAACAAGGTTTTCGCAATTGCTCCTTCAGCTGATGGAAAAAGAGACATCCAGTACATGGATGGTATTGAATTATACAAGGACAAATTCACCAAAGCGACTTCAGAAGCGGACAAAGAAGCGGCTAAAAAAGCAGCGCTTGCCATCTATGATCAATTGGTAAATTGCGTTTCTAGTAAAGCAATTCCTTGCGATGGTGAAGATTGTGTCAACAAAAAATTGGCTTTTGTTTATGGTAGAAAAGCATTTGATATGTTTTACACTTTCAACATGCCTTATGATGAAAACATGGAAGCCATCAATAAAGCCATTGAGTTTGGCGGTAATGACAACGAGTACATCATTTTTGCACCTGCAGCGAGCATTTCTGTTTATCAATTTCAAAACAAATTGATGGAAAAAGCCAAAGTTGCAGATTTGTACAAAAAACTCAACGAAATTGCTGACCACCAAATCAATAACAATGCAAATCTCTCTGCTTATTACACCCAAGCAAAGGAGAACATGAACGGTACTTTTGCTACCATCGAAGATCAAATTTTTGATTGCGAATATTTCAAAGAAAAATTCCAACCAGAATTTGAAAGCGATCCAGACAATCCTACTGTTTTGAAAAAACTCATCCTTACTTTGAAAGAGAAAGGTTGTGGTGAAGACGACGAATTCATGATGCAACTCAACAGCCAGTGGAGTAAATACGCAGCTCAAGAAAACGAAAGAATTCAATCTGAGTACGAAGCTAACAACCCAGCTTATGTTGCTAAAAAATTGTACGAAGAAGGCAAATTTGGTGAGGCTATAGAAAAATATGACGAAGCTATTTCTGGTGAAAATGATCCTCAGAAAAAAGCACTCTTACTTTTCGGAAAAGCTTCTATCCAATTTAGAAAATTGGGCCAATACGGCGCTGCAAGAGCAACTGCTTATGAGGCTGCCAAATTGAAGCCAAACTGGGGTAGACCTTACATGTTGATTGGTGATATGTACGGTAAAACTGCAGGATCATGTGGTGACTCTTGGACTCAAAGACTTGCAATCATTGCTGCAATCGACAAATATGCTTACGCAAGATCAATAGATGGCGAAGTTGCAGGAGAAGCTAGTGGCAGAATCGGAACTTACAGTAGATCACTTCCTGACCAAGAAATGGGATTCATGAGAGGTGTCAAAGAAGGTCAATCAGCATCTGTTGGTTGCTGGATTGGAGAATCTGTGAGAGTTAGATATAAATAAACATAACTTTAGAACTTATAAAGGCTTCATCAAGGAATTGGTGAGGCCTTTTTTATTGCCCTTAAATCATACGTTTGACAGCTGCATTTCGCATGACAAACCTTTCACCCAGCTTAGTCACATTCATTTGTACCAATCCGGGTGTTTTACCTTGAGTAATCGTACCCAACTCTTTCTCAAATCCAAGGGCTTTCGCTCCATTTTCACAAGCCCATTTGACAAGTGTTTCAAAAGGCACATAAGAACAATATTTTGATATCGTAAACATCTCTTCAGCAATCGACAATTGCCAGTTGGAGGTGAGACTATCCGTACCCAAAGTCACTTGAGCGTTTGCTGTCAAAAAAGCTTTATAATCTGGCAGCCTATTTTCGATGTACAAATTAGCGTTGGGACACGAAGCCCAGTAGGTTTGAGCATTCCACGCAAGTGCCGCCTGTATGTCTTCAAGTGTACTGGTCGTATTGTGCACCAATAAAGTTTTGAAATCTGGTTTTAAAGATTGGATTATGTAATGAATAGCCGATTTGCCAAGTGGCTCAAATTGATCCAGTGAAAATCCAAAGCCTTTATAAAAATCCATGAAACCTCCTGTACCATCCAAAAATAGCTGATTTTCTGCAGGGGTTTCCTGGTTGTGAATGCTGATGGTTGTTCCACTATCATTGCCGCTATTGACCTTATCAAATAATCCTTTAGTCACTGTATAAGGTGAGTGTGGCACAAAAGACTTTCTATTTTTGCCCTCACCTTCATGCGCTTCATAAACAGCTTGATATTGTGCGAAAGTAGATTCTGTAAGATGTGGTTGTAGAAAATCAAACATTTCAACGAAAGTGAAATAAGCCAATTTACTTATCGCCTTGACAGGTGCCGTATCAGCCTTATTAGAAATATCACCAACGGCGACAATGCCATTTTGGTACATTTCCTCATCACCAGCAACAATGGCAGCCTTTATTTCCTCTTCGTCGATGTTCCTGAAGGAAACTACATTGATCAAAAATGGCAATAAACTCGTTCCTGTATCCACCTTATTTTTCATGTGAGAAAGTTCCAGGTGGCAGTGTGTATTGATGTGCCCAGGTGTGATTACCCCTTCTACGAATTGGATACTTGCTCGATCGTGGTCTTCAATAGCTTCAATTGCAAGAATTTCACCTTCATCATTGGTAATGATTACCTTATTTTCAAGGATTTCTCCGTTTCCAATGAAAATATAAGGTGCAGAATATTTTTTCATAGACGCTTGTTGATCTTATTTAAAATTCCAATCGTATTGATCCATACCACCGATAGCCGCAGCCAACAAGTCAATGGTAGATTGGATATCATCCGTGTGACAAGTTTCAATGACTTGATGAAGGTATCTGGTAGGAATGGAAATAGCACCTGCAATGGCGCCCCCCGGAGCACTCCTTTGTATTCCTGCGGTATCTGTGCCGCCTCCGGTAAGGATTTCCATCTGGAAAGGAATTTCATGAGTTTTAGCCGTTGTTTTCAAGAAGTTTACCATTCGATAATCACAGATTGTGCCTGCATCCATTACTTTGATCGCTGTGCCCTTGCCCAATCTTGTTACAAATTCGTGCGGGACCATTCCAGGAGTGTCACATGCTGCTGTGACATCCAACGCAATGCCAAAATCTGGGTTTATTCCTGAAGAAGCAGTAATCGAACCTCGTATTCCAACCTCTTCTTGCACCGTAAACACCGCATACAAATCATAAGCTGGTCGATTTGCCGCCAACTTTTCAAGGATCTGAAGTAAAATATATACAGAAACTCTATTATCCAATGACCTCGAACTCACACATTGACCCAATTGCTCAAGACTACTTTCCCTGGTAATTGGATCTCCAACTCCTATGAGTAACTCTACTTCACTTTTCGAAAGACCAGTATCGATGAAGTAATCTGATATTTTTGGCGCTTTGGTACGCTCATCAGCCGTCATTTGATGAATGGGCTTAGACCCCATCACACCCTTTACATCTTTCAGACCATGAATGATCACCCTTTGTGCCGTCAATGTTTTCGGATCAAAACCACCTAATGTATGAAACCGAATAAAACCTTCATCATCAATGTGTGTGACGATGTAGGCAATTTCATCCATGTGGGCAGCTACCATTATTTTTTTGGATCCAGCACTTCCTTTTAATATGGCAATGACATTTCCCATCGCATCGGTTTTTACTTCATCTGCATGAGCGGATACCTTGTCTAGGAGATAAGACCTGATTTTTTGCTCATATCCAGGAGCTCCAGGTATGCTGCAAATCTCTGAAAGTAATGGAATGTTTATCATACTGAAAAGAAAAGTTTTAAAATGGTAGCTTATGAAGACTTAAAAATAAAAATACTAATGTTCGTCTAGTTCGAATGCCTTTTTTGCAGTTTTCATGGGAATACTGATGGATTTTTTCTCAAAATAGTCCATCATATCCAAAACTAGCTGTTTGGCAGGCTCATCCAACTTAGCCATGCGATCAGAAAAAACCTCCTCTATCGCCTTTTGCTTCACTTTTTTGATCTCTTTTGGCAAGTCAGCAAGTGCCCTTTCCAATTGCCTTTGTTGATATATGTTTCTGAAAGTTGGCAAACTTTGGTGAATGACTTCTTTAGCCAAACTTATTTCTTGCTTTCTGAAAGCCAGATTTTTCTCTGCCAAAACTTTGAGTTCATCTATATTGATGAAGTTGAATTGAAATAGCTCAAATACTTCCTTGTGGATATTACACGGCACAGAAAGGTCTATCACAATTTTCTGAGCGGTATTTTTACTGGCAATTTTCTTAAACGTCTGTGCATCCACAATTGGCTGAGTGGAAGCCGTACAAACCACCAAAACATCAAAATCATCTAGAACTTCTGCCAATTGACTCATTTCATAAGCCTCACCTTGCAGACTTTCCGCCATTTCCTGCGCTCTGGACAGCGTACGATTGAAAACCACAAACCGCTCAAATAAGTGCCTTTTGAAGAACTTCGCAAGCAGTTGATTGGTTTCACCCGCGCCAAGAAAAACCACTTTGCTTGATTTCTCTGGTTGAAACTCCAATAAACTGTCCATGGCAAGTGCGGCTATCGACAATGGTTTTTCACCAATTCTAGTGGTGGCATACACTTTTTTCGCCGTCTCAACAGTTGCCCGGTCGATCATTCTGAAATTATCTCCTGTGAGTCCGTGTTCTTTAGAAAAAGCAATGGCATCCCTAAACTGTCGGTATATTTCTCGTTCTCCCACCACCATAGAATCCACAGAACAAGCCACTTCAAATATGTTTTGTATGGCTTCCATGCCCTCATAAACGGAAACCAATGAAGTAAGATGCCCTTCTTCCAATAAATGGAGTTGTGGATTTACGTGGTCAAAAAAGCGCTTGATAAATTCCAAATCAAGCTCATCCTCCATGTACAACATGTAACTTACCCTATTACAAGTACTCAAATAACAGAGCTCCTCAATGTGTAATGCTGATTTGATATCTGCCAACTTCTGAGCTATTGGCACATCTCCATCTGTCTTTACAACGTAGGCATCAATTTCTGAGACATCTATCACATGATGGGTGATGGTGATCACCTTAAAATAATCTATCATATTTTTTTTACCCAAGCGGGGCTGCAAAGATAACAAAGTGATTATCTGACCACTGTCAAAATCATGTCATATTTTCAGGGATTCCGTTATCTTTACAGACTTAAACTTTAAGCAAGAAAACGTGGCGCAAATAGGCAGATACAATAAACTCAAGGTCATTCGCAAAACCGGAGTAGGTTATTTTTTGGATGGTGGGGAAATAGGTGATATCCTCATGCCATACAAATATGCAACTCCAGACCAAAAAGTTGGTGACGTATTGGAAGTCATCGTTTATCTTGACCAGGAAGAAAGACCCGTTGCCACTACCGAAAAACCATTTGCCCTGATAGATGAATTTGCCTTTCTGGAAGTGGTTGATGTTTTACCCTTTGGTGCTTTCCTCGATTGGGGCCTCACCAAACAGTTGTTTGTCCCACTCGCTGAGATGACCAGACCGCTGCAATTGGGTCAATTCTGCATGGTCTACATTTATTTTGATGAATTTTCATCCCGAATAGTAGCCAGCACCAAATTAGAAAAGTTTTTAGACAAAAGGGACGACTCACTCAAAGTAGCCGATGAAGTAGACTTGATGATCTGGGCAGAATCTGATCTTGGTTACAAAGCCATCGTCAATTATAGCGTCCAAGGTCTTATTTACAGAAGTGATGTTTTCAAATTGTTGCTCCCAGGGCAGAAACTCAAAGGTTATGTTTCCAAAATCAGGGAAGATGGCAAAATAGACATCTCCTTAGAAAAAATCGGACACCTCAAACTCGACGACATTTCAGAGCGTTTGTTGGATATATTAACATCAAATCCGCAGGCTCGCAAACTCAACGATAAATCAGACCCCGATTTAATTTATCAGCTTACCCATTTAAGTAAGAAAAATTTCAAAAAAGCACTGGGCATTTTGTACAAAGCAGGGCGTATAGACTTGGGCGACAAAAAAGGAGATATTGTCATAAAGGAAGCAAAAGCATAGATGTTTCATTACGCTTCTCATTATTTTTAGAGCCACCCTCATTTTAAATGATAAAATGCTTTTATTTGTACTTTGGTATCATTCATTCATAGTAGGGCAAGATGTTTTTAGAACCTGGATTTAGAGGTCAACGCAGTGGTTGGATAGAAGTTATTTGTGGATCTATGTTTTCAGGCAAAACAGAAGAGCTCATCAGGCGAATCAAACGCGCGAAAATCGCCAACCAAAAAATAAAAATTTTCAAACCTTTGAAGGATACCCGATACGATGACAATGACGTCGTTTCTCACGATGAAAATGTGGTAAAGTCTATCCCGCTTGCCAATTGTTTGGAAATACTCAATCACGTAGATGAAGTCAACTGCGTCGGTATTGACGAAGCTCAGTTTTTTGATGAAAACCTCGTTATGGTTTGCCAAAAATTGGCCATCAGAGGCATCCGGGTAATTGTTGCAGGCTTAGACATGGACTTCAGAGGTAAGCCATTTGGCCCCATCCCTAATTTACTCGCCGTCGCTGAATACATTACCAAAGTACACGCCATTTGTCCTCATTGTGGCACCCTTGCTACACATTCCTATAGACTTTCAAAAGAACAAGAAACCATCGTTTTAGGTGAAAAAGATAAATACGAACCTCGTTGCAGAGTTTGTTATGAGATGGGTAACATTCTGAATCTCAAGACATTCTGATCCAAATTGATTCACAATTTGGCCGCCTCAGGGCAGAACACATCTAAAATAGAATACGTGTCTTTACTAAAATGTGTAGTCAGAAATAATATTCTATCTACTTTTTTGCCTTGATGCCAAAAAGTAGCAAAAAAAATCAAGGCTGAATTTTTTTCTTAACGCTTTCTCACTTCAAAAATACTATACAAAAAAAACTCACCTTTGGCTTTGCTTCATTGTCTTTTGCTGCATCTGCACCGATTCATTGGTTTGAGGTCACTTTTGGTTCGAACAGTTTTTTGTACTTAACGTATTTTTGAAGATCGACAGCTA
The DNA here is from genome assembly GCA_029567325.1 of Bacteroidota bacterium. GTDB lineage: Bacteria > Bacteroidota > Bacteroidia > Chitinophagales > Saprospiraceae > JADKBO01. The sequence goes on from JAKQLF010000069.1 coordinate 50,514, forward strand.
AAAAAAATAAGGCCGATACAAAACTGATCGAGTAGTAGGGATTACGAACCCTAGGCACAGGGTGTACTCATGTTTTGGCAGGTATTCTTTTTGTTCCCAATGTTATTAGCCTTATAATGTTTTCTGACGTGATTTATTAAATATCATTTAACGTAGCTAATAAATATTATAAAAAAGATGAGACATAGCCACAACATGGCTGCTAGATGTTAAGACACAGCTGAATATAGTTCTATTATCTTATGAATTAAAAGCACAACCAAGAAGAAAATACTAGTTGAGTAAATAATTCACCCCAAGATTGAAGGTAAGATTATCATATCTATCCTCATTCGGTCCCAAACCTTGAGTCCCCAAATACTTAGAATAGTTTGCACTGATTGCAATATTGGCATTTTTACTGATGCGCTTTTCAAAACCCAATTCCAATGAAGTGTCGATAAATAAATTGGTCAACGCTTCCCCACCCTGCAAAATACCTTTGCTGAAGTCTTTCAAAGACAATTTTGATTCCGTAGTATTGGATCTGCTATTGCCATTATTCAAAGTGATGTTGCGGTAATCATCTATAGGAACTATGGTTTCCTGAATGTTGTATTTGGAATGCAAAATGGCATTGATGCCCACATTCGCACCCACGTAAAATGAATGATTGGAATTTTCTTTATTTCTGACAAAATCATACTTCACACCAATCGGTACTTTGGCAATGTGCAGATTTATGTCCTTTAAACTTGTCTTTTTGATGCCCTCTCTAAATGAACCATAAACTTCTTCTACCTGCACTGGCTGGTATTTGTTTTGGTTCCATTCCAGACCGGTAGCAATTTTGAGATTACCAGATCCCGCAGCAAATGCCAACCCAGCCTTTCTCTGCATGGAATAGATATTGGTTGCATCTATTTTATAAATCTCATCAATTGGCGAACGCGTATTGGCAACTCCAATGCCCATGTATGGCTTCAGCTCATATCGAGTCTTTGTGTCTTGGTTTAGATGCGCAGCATAAATGACATCTACCTGGCTTTCAGGTTTATACGCTTCATTTGCCTCCAATATAAGTCCATTTGCATGTGACGCAAAATTCATCCCATCTATCTTCAGATCTGAAATATTTGCTATTGATTCTATATTACGTGATTGAAGTGAAGCCGGTACTTGCACATCCAATGGTGTAATGGCTTGGTGAAAAGCAGATGCAATTGTTGGTGTTATTTCAACCAAACTTTTCGTTTGATTTTCAGCACTGACAAAGGCAGTTTTATTTTGATCAACGCTTTTTACAACATCACTTGAGCGCTGTTGACTTTTCAAGATTTCCTTTTGGATGTTTCTATATTCTCCTTTACTACTTTCATACAGATGGGCAAACATAGCCGGATCTGGTTCTGTACCAAAATCATATTTCAACCCTGCATAATTAGTGGAAGCAAATAGTAATAAAAAAACAGCTGCAATTTCAGCCAACTTAGAGAAATACAATCGAGTTCTGATGAATTCTTCCCTTTCCAAACGAGCCTTCAAAATCGCCCAATGGCTTTCGCTGTAACTTATTTGATGGCCCTTCACTTTCTCAGCCACCTTTTCGTCAAAGCCCACCTCAGAAAATCCCTTGGATTGTTTCAGCAGCTCACTGAATTGATCCCAGTCTGCTGAGGTTTTGTCGTGGGAGAGACCCGACATTTTTGATTTAATAATATCGTCAAATTGTTTGTTCGTCATGTTCTAGTTAGCGCTTCTAGTCAGCATTTTTAATGGAAAATTCCATCCTCGCTGTAATAATTTCTTTGAGTTTGTGCCTAGCTTTAACAAGGTTGGACCTGGAAGTGCTTTCTGTAATCCCTAGTTGTTCTGCCAATTCGCGGTGAGAATATCCTTCTATTACATACATATTGAACACAGAGCGGTAAGCTGGTGATAATTGTTGTAATGCCTGAAGCAATTCCTCTGCCGTCATCGCAGAAATAACATCGGGTTCGTCGTTGGTTATATCCAGAACATGATCTAGATCTGTGGTTCTCCTTCTGGTCTCCTTTCTATAGTAATCAATGGCCGTATTGACCATGATCCTTTTTATCCAGGCGATGAGCGAAGTACCCACCTGATATTTTTCAAGATTATTGAAGACTTTTATGAAACCATCATGTAAGATGTCCAATGCATCGTCATTGTTATTCGCATAACGCATACACATTGGATACATCATAGAATAATGATCCTCATACAATTTTTTCAGAGCCCAGGTTTCTTTCGAAATACAGGCTTGAATAAAATCTTTTTCTTCGAGACTCTTTTTTAATATCAGTTCCATGTCCCAAATTTAAACAACGAAACTTACAAAACCAATCTCGTTATTTCATTTTAACGTTTTGAATATCAATAGCGTTGCTTGCTTTTAGTAAGAATGCGCTACGCCAAAGCACATAACACAGAAAGAAAAAGAAGTATTATTAGTTTTTACCTAATATTCAGACTATTTGATTTCAAATCCGGAGTCGTTTTGAAATTAAATTTTTTGTGTTCTCAAGGATATAAACAAAGAAAATTTTTGAAAATATTAAGAACTTCTGGGTAAAAACTATTAAATTTTAAGGTTCGAGCTTAATAAATTAATTCAGCAGGCAGGCTGACTTGCAAAATTGGTGTATGTTTATTCTCTGTTTCTGACCTAACTATCCAAGTGAACTAGACTGGTGTCTTTTTTGTGGCAATGATGAAAAAATTTTTAGCATTAATTAAGGAGTCTTTTTCAAACGAAGACGGGGATTTTACATCTATGTCCATTAACAAGGCCATATTCATGTTGTCCCTTCCCATGGTCATCGAGATGTTTTTCGAAGCCATGTTCGCGCTTGCCGATGCTTTCTTCGTTTCTCGATATGTAGGAGTGGAGGGCGTCGCCACCGTCGGTTTGACCGAATCAGTCATGACCATCATCTATTCCATTGCTTGGGGCATTTCAGCCGCTGCTACCGCCATTGTAGCTCGCAGAACTGGCGAAAAAGACTTCACCGCTGCATCTGATGCAACCATACAAGTGATCATCGTATCCACGGTGGTAGGTTTGTTGCTCGGTATTCCTTGCTATTTTGCTTCAGGAGAAATTCTGGCATTACTCGGAGCAGATGACGCTTTGATACAAGAAGGAATTTGGTACGCCAAACTCGAATTCATAAGCAGCCCCGTGGTAATCCTGTTGTTCTCACTGAGTGGTGCTTTGCGTGGCGCCGGCAAGGCAAACATTGCCATGAAAGCCGTCATCATTGCCAACATCATCAACATTGGTCTCGACTTCCTTTTTGTCGCCGTACTGGATTATGGCGTAAAAGGTGCGGCACTGGCCACCATCATCGGTAGATCCTCTGGCGTTTGCTACCAATTATATTACCTGTTAGATTTCAGCAAATTGCGGGTTTTGGTCAAAATATTCAAGCCCGATATGGACATCATCAAAAACATCGTGAAGATTTCCAGTGGCAGCGCGGGCCAATTCCTCATACAAAGCACCAGTTGGATTTTCCTGGTCATGATTCTGGCCGCCTACGGTAGTGAAGTGATCGCAGGGTATACCATTGCCATCAGGATCATCATCTTTGCCATTCTTCCCTCTTGGGGTCTTGCCAACGCTGGAGCGACCCTGCTGGGCCAAAACATGGGCGCCAATAAAATAGAACAGGGCATCCAATCCGTTTGGAAAATTTCCTGGATCAATGCAGGTTTCATGGTTTCCATTGCGGTTATCTTTTACGTTTGGTCAGAGCCATTGATCATGATTTTCGAAACCAAAGAGATCGTAGTCCATGTGGGTGCTCGCTGTTTAGAAATTCTCGCCCTCGGCTACATCATTTTTGGCGTTGGCATGGTGGTTGTTCAAGCAATCAATGGTGCTGGAGACACCTTTGTGCCCACCCTTTTCAATGTTATTTGCTATTGGATCATTGAGATACCATTGGCATACTTCTTAGCCAAAACTCTCGACATGCAATTCACCGGAGTATTTTATTCCATCATCATTGCAGAATCCATTTGGACCATCCTTGGAGTGATTTACTTCCGGACCGGTAAATGGCAAAAAACCGTTGTTTAAAAATTTCAGAGGTTTTGATAAAGAGGATATATTTACTGAAGTAGACGAGAGACAAAAGATGAGAGAAGAGAGATGAAAGATTTTTTTGCTTCCAACTTTTTTTTCTTGAAAAACCTTACGCCCCTTCTCGGTGGACAACCAAATTTATTTGGCTGATTCTTGTTTCGCTGCGAACTGAAGTTCGCAATCCATAGAACTTTTCCCTGATTAACCTTACGACCCTGCTCGGTGGAAAACCAAATTTATTTGGCTGTAGCTTGTTATTCTTCGAACTGAAGTTCGCAATCCACCGAACTTTTCCCTGATTAACCTTACGATCCTGCTCGGTGGACAACCAAATTTATTTGGCTGCAGTTTCTTTTACTGCGAACTGAAGTTCGCAATCCACCGAACTTTTCCCTGATTAACCTTAAGACCCTGCTCGGTGGACAACCAATTTTATTTGGCTGTAGCTTGTTCTTCTGCGAACTGTAGTTCGCAATCCACAGAACTTTTCCCCGATTAACCTTACGACCCTGCTCGGTGGAGAACCAAATTTATTTGGCTGTAGCTTGTTTTTCTGCGAACTTCAGTTCGCTGTCCACAGTGCTTTTCCATCAAGATTTCATCTTCAACTGACTATGCAACTCATTGACCTTTTTCTGAATATCCATCACCCGATCCTCCAACATTGAATTGAATGTCTTCCTGGAATCTGAAAAAGATACATGCGCAAAATACTGCCACACTTCTGCAACTTCTGTGAAAGGCAACTGATAAGGCATGTAAACATCATTGTCGGAAATCAAAACCAGACTTTTACTTTCTTGGTCTATCCTGAGCCGCTTGTACACCACCCCGTCAGATTTTGAAATGACGATGTAAGTTCGGTCGTCCTTGATGTCGCTGATTTTTTCCACATATCTGCTGATGACAATACTTCCTGATTCGATCGGAAGCATAGAGTCACCAGAAATTTCAAATCCGCGATAGGTGCCTCGTGGGATGTTGGGAAAATAAATTTTGGGCAACTCCTTGATGTATTGTGGATCTGAAAAACTCTGCAGGTAACCTGCTTCTGCCTTCGTTTCCACCAACTCAATATTAGACTTTTGATGTTGATCTACAGAGATGGCCAAAATCTTGAGGTTTCTTTCATTCAAAATTTCCAATTCTTGATTGCTGATGCGGCCATTGATCAAATCATCCACGGACACATCAAAAACACTGGCCATTCGGATAAGCAGTGAAATAGAAGGCTCCGTATTGCCGCGTTCATATTCGCCCAACGTAGACCTGGGAATGCCCAATTTATCCGCAAGATCAAACTGAGTCATCTCCTTTTGCTTGCGCAGATATTTTAAATTTTCAACCAACATGTAGCAAACATTTTGGACAAATATATAGAGAAATCCTAAATATTAGACATTATCATGTCAGTAAATTAGGATTTATGGTTGAAAAGTCTGATTTACAAGCGCTTTCAAATAAAAATAAGTTAAAAGCGACCCCTCCTACTCTTGCAGTTTGGTACCAAATGCCAAGTCTCCTGCATCACCAAGGCCCGGTACGATGTACGACTTTGCCGTCAGTTCTTCGTCAATGGCACCCGTCCAGATTTTAGCCTTTGGGTATAGCCGCCTGACATGATTCACGCCTTGAGTCGAAGCGATCACGGTGGCAACGTGTACATTTTTGGGCTTACCAAATTCTTCCAGACTCTTCAACGTACTTTCGATGGAAGCGCCTGTGGCCAACATAGGATCGACAATGATCAAAACTTTTCCTTCCAGATTAGGACACGTCACATACTCCAACTTGATGTCAAAAGTGCCGTCCTTGTGGTGTTGTCTATAGGCAGATATAAAGGCATTTTCTGCTTGTTCCAGTATTTCCAAAAATCCATTGTGCATGGGCAATCCTGCACGGAGAATGGAAGCCACCACTATTTTATCCGATATCTTTTTACACGGAGCAATACCCAGAGGCGTGTCGATCTGCACCACCTCATACATCAGCTCCTTACTGATTTCATAAGCCATGATCTGAGCCACACGCATGAGGTTATTGCGAAATCGCATCTTATCATTCTGCGTTTTGATGTCCCGCATCTCTGTGAGATATTGAGAAATTACAGAGGTATGATCAGCAAAATTATATATCATATACGTCCTATTTTAAACTCTTATTAATATAAAGGTATCCTTTAAACAATAGATTGGAAGAAAAAGAAGCAAAATAAAAGGCATGTTCCTCTAGCCACAGGTTGAAAAAAAGAGGTCTAGACCTAACCACTTTCATCTCTCACATTTCACATTTCACATTTCACATCTCACATCTCTCATCTCTCGTCTTTCATCTTTCATCTCACATTTCACATCTTTCATCTCTCATCTCACAGCAGCTCGAAGCTCGTGGCTCGAAGCTCGCATCTCACATCTCACATCTCACATCTCTCGTCTGCATCCAATTTGTAAAGCCAAGATTACAAAATTTATCGCCAAATCATGCCATTGAATGTGCTTAAAATAGCCATTTACTTAGCTTAGAATTGCTCTAAATTATGTCCACACATTGTCCCATTTGAATCATTGTCAAAATAATACCGCTTTTAGTGATCCTATTGGCCCTTTATCTGTTTGAGAATTATTGCTTTAACCATTTAAGATGTTTATCTTTACTTTCTACGAATGCTTTTTTGGGTAGCTCAACATTCAATTTGATTAAATCTATTCAAAGCCTTCGTAAGAAAATGTCAAAAAGCAAAAAAAATGGCACTTTGTAACCGATTATGACTTGCGAATATTTATTTTTAATCGGTTAAATTAGAAATATTGTTTTGTTCGTTTCAATAGAAATGATTCGAAACATTTTAAACTTAAGTGGGTGAACAGATTTTATTTCATGCTTTTAATGGTTTTTGTACCATTTTTGATGGATGCTCAGATCGTCTCTGAGATCAATCCCGCCAATGTCGTGTACAACACCGAAAAAACAATCGACCTGCGCGTACATACCAATGGTTATGCCATTGCCTACAACTGGGGAAATATTCGCACCTATTATAAGACCTTATATTATCAAGTCGAACTCGGAAAACTCAATGACCCAAGAGAATCCCCGCAGAATAGAAACAATGCCTTTGTTTTCAACCGCCTCAGCTCTTCTTATAAATTCGGAAAACAAAACGATGTTTTTGTGGCCAGATTGGGCAAAGGTGTGAAAAGATATTTGACAGACCAAGCCAAAAGAAGAGGCGTCTCAATCGGTTACAATTTGGAAGGAGGTGCGTCTATGGCCATCATCAAACCTTATTACCTGGAATTGATCTATCCCAAAATCATCGACGGCAGGACAGGCGCCGAATTAAAGGTCGAAAAATACACCACCGAAAATGCCAATAAGTTTTTGAACAACTCTGACATTTATGGTCGGGCAAACTGGTCAAATGGACTCAGAGAACTGTCCATAGCACCCGGCATTCAAGGCAAAGCAAGCGTTTTTTTCTCCTTGGGCACCAATGATAAAGTCGCCAAATCCATTGAAGTGGGTATGATGGGCGATCTATTCATCAAAAAACTGCCCCTCATGGTAGAAACGCCAGTCGTGAGAAACAAACCATACTTTCTCAATCTTTATGTAAATTTGCAATTCGGAAAGCGCAACTGATTTTCATTGCACTCATTTTATTTATTTCAAGAGAACATATCGTGTTAGAATTACCAATCATTTCAGACGTCACAGTCGAGGAACCAAAAAGAACCAAAAAACCTGACTGGCTCAGGGTCAAGTTGCCCATTGGTGAAGACTATCGTCGCGTACGCAGTTTGGTGGATGAATATAAATTGCACACCATCTGTCAAAGCGGCAATTGCCCAAACATGGGTGAATGTTGGGGTGCTGGTACGGCCACTTTTATGATTTTGGGAAATGTCTGTACGCGCTCTTGTTCCTTTTGTGCGGTGAAAACCGGTAGACCCAATGAATACGATACCGACGAACCACGCCGTGTTGCCGAAGCCATCAAATTGATGCAGGTAAAACACGCCGTCATCACTTCTGTGAACAGAGATGAGTTGAAAGACAAGGGTGCTTCTGTCTGGCACGACACCGTGAAATTCACCAAAGAACTCAGTCCCGAGACCACCATAGAAACCCTCATCCCAGACGTCAAGTCCAACTGGGAAGCCCTGGAAGTCATGATCAATCCCGGCCAGGAAGTCGTTTCTCACAATATGGAAACCGTAGAAAGGTTATACAGACTGGTGCGACCACAAGCAAAATACAGCAGAAGCCTCGAGCAAATTGCGCGCACCAAAGCCTTTGGCAAAAGAACAAAATCTGGCATCATGGTCGGCCTCGGCGAAACCCAGGAAGAAGTGTACAAAGCCATGGATGATTTGATCGCTCATGGCTGCGACGTACTGACCATTGGCCAATACCTGCAACCCACCAAAATGCACATCAACATTGCAGAATTCATCCGCCCGGAAGTTTTTGCAGAATACAAAGCCATAGGCCTTGAAAAAGGCTTCAATTTTGTGGAAAGTGGGCCTTTGGTCAGGTCTAGTTATCATGCGGAGCGGCACCTGTAGGCCAAGGGTTTATAATTTTTTCTTTTTTTATTTGAATCTCTAATCGTCGTCAGTTATAAAACTGGAGATAGTTTCGCCATGCCACATAAGTAGGTGATGTGGATCATTTTTTCCATTAATAATTTTTATCCATATTAATTGGTAAATATTATATTTGCAGTTCATCATTTATTTTGTAATGCAATTGACCCTATTTGATCAAAAAATCACCCTGAGTAAAATCTTCCATCATGGACAGAACCAGCTTGCCATGAGTTTCGATTACCATCTGCAGCTGGTTGAGCTTATCAAAACATTACCAGATCGCAAATACTCCAAAACATATAATTGTTGGTTGCTTCCCTATACCAAAGAGCACTATCAAAAAGTACTTGATTTAATAAATGAAACAAACAACGTTGGATTAGCAAATAAAACACAAACAGCCGGAACCATCGATGCCGCTCCATCAAAAGATGTCCATACCGGTATATCTTCCAGTCACGATATGACAGAAGAGTCTTCTGTATTGCCTCCGAAGAGCGAACTAGAGGCTGCAGACATAAGGGAAACAAAACCTGAAATCAGAAAACATTCAACGAAAACATCCATTGTTTTGAATGGTGGAAATTTTTTCATTAAAACACCTTATAATCCTAATGATGCAAATTTTTTAAGATCCTTGGACAAAACCTATTGGAATACCAAGTATCAAAATTGGGTGGTAAAAGCAACTTCACAAAATCTGGACAAACTCCAACAACGTTTTTCGTATTGGAATCAGGAAAGCTATTTGCAATGTTACACGCTAATAATGGAGGTAGAGGATCCTTATGTTGTAGAATTATTTTCAAGTCCGGAGTTTCCAAAGCATTTTTTATTGCGAGTAAAAGGAAGTCAAGCTGATTTTGAATTCCTGAAAGCATTGCCTCAAAGAGATTATCAGGCAGATTTCAAACGATGGCTTATTCCTAAAGAACAAACACTTCTCGACAGGATTGTAGAACATTATGAAGCAGATGGAGCGAGAATAATCAACAAGGTATTGCACAAAGGTGATTTTGTTATTGAATCAAAAAGTCCTGAGGAACGAAAACAATTTCTTTTGGCAAAATTTGGTACATCTCTAAAATCTACTTTGACGATATATGTAAACGCCATGATAAGAATGAGGTACAGCTGGAACACTATAAAATCTTACACTGGATCTTTTGCTCCTTTTGTACAACATTTCGGAGAAGATAACTTGAATTTATTAACCACCTCTCATGTCAACGACTATATGGCGACCATTGCATGCAAAGATGCATCAGAAGCACTTTTGCATACACATATCAATGCCATCAAGTTTTATTATGCTAAAGTTATTTTTAGAAGTGACTTCAAATTGGAAGAGATCCAAAGGCCTAAGCAAAGCCATACTTTACCAAAACTTCTTACCATTCAAGAAGTGGATAGAATGCTGAGATCTTTGGATAATCTGAAACATATTACCATGCTTTATGCATTGTATAGTTCAGGTATAAGACTTCAGGAATTGCTCAATATTACTATCAATGACATTTTCTGGGAAAGAAATCAAATTTTGGTTAGAGGAGGAAAAGGCAAAAAGGACAGAATGGTCATGTTGAGTCAGGTATTAAAAGAAGTTTTTGTTTATTATTTCGATAGTTATCAACCAAAATATTATTTATTCGAAGGACAAGATGGGGAACATCAATACAGTCCAAGAAGTGTACAACAAGTAGTAAAGCATGCCGCAAAAAAGGCAGGAATCACAAGGACTGTCACACCACATGTCCTCAGACATTGTTTTGCTACTCACCTTTTGGACAATGGAACCGACGTACGATATATTCAAGAATTGTTGGGACACAAAGATATCAAGACCACATTAATTTACACACATGTAACAAATGCAAAGCTAGAAACTATAAAAAGCCCGATAGATCAATTAAATTTGGGTAATAAATTTCAGAAAAATGCGAATGTTTGATACAGGAAATACGCAGATATAAGGAAGTTGAACAAACCCGAAAAAACAATCCCAAAACACTTCAGATAAATACCAATTAGGCACAAAGATTGGTCTATGCATACCATAATAAAAACAAAAAAAATGGTATCAGAAAACTATCACATCAAACGCTATGAAGATTAT